>NZ_JEMA01001137.1 GCF_001589285.1 Sorangium cellulosum
GTGGGGCCGCGGGGCGGCCGCGCGGGGACGCGGCGCACCCGGGACGCAGCGCACCCGGGATGCGAAGGGGCCCGGGGGGGCGAGGCGGCGCCGAGGGGCTGACGAGGCGATGCCGGTCACGGGCGTTGCGATCTCTGTTGTCGGGCTGCGGCCGCTCTGCTGGGATGCCGTGTCGTGCGCGTTCGAGCCTTGACCTTCCTGAGAGCGCTCGTGGTCCTGGTCGCCTTGCCTGCGGCGCTCGCCGCCTGCGGGAAAAAGGCGCCGCTCGGATCTCCGTGCCGCGCTGACGACGACTGCGCCTCGGGCCTCGCCTGCCATCGCGAGCAATGCCTGCACGAGGGGAGCGCCCGCCGGATGCGCGAGGAGGAGCAGCGCGCCTCCGGCGCGGGCGGCGCGCGGAAGGTCGGCGATCGCGTCGAGGTCGAGTGGAAGGGGTCGTACAAGCCCGCCGTGATCACCGGCGTCGTCGCCCCGGGGTCGTACCGGGTCCACTTCGAGGGCTACGACGCGCAGTGGGACGAGGTTGTGACGGAGGCGCGCATCAAGGGCGGCGCGCGCTCGGGTGCGGCGCAGAAGGCGGCGGTGCCGGCGGCGAGCAGCGCGGATCGCTGAGCGGCGGAAGGACGGTGAGGGATGACCGAAGTCGTCCCGGCGCCCCCGCCCGGGGCGGGCGGCACGCCGTCAACCCATCCGGGGGGGCCGGCTCGTCCACGCGGGAGATGGGTGGCACCCATTTCCCGGTGGACGTGCCTCCACAAAAAGATGGGTGGCACCCATCTCCCGGTGGACGTGCCTCCAAGAAAAAGAGGGGCGGCACCCATCTCCCGGTGGACGTGCCTCCACAAAAAGATGGGTGGCACCCATCTCCGCGGTGGACGTGCCTCCAAGAAAGAGGGGTAGCACCCATCTCCCGGTGGACGTGCCTCCAAGAAAGAGGGGTGGCACCCATCTCCCGGTGTGTACGAGCGGAGCCCCGGTAACACGTCTGACCGGGAGCCGCGGTGACACCTTCCTGAGCTACGGGCCCCTGCTCCGGGAGGACTGGAAACAGGGACCGGATCCTCGTCGACGCGACGCGCCCGCCGCACTTTCTCGGACTGCCAGGAACTCTACACGAACCGCTCCCCGTGGTCGCGGTACACACGAGCTTCTCCTGGCGGAGATGCTGACGAAGCTTTTTCGTGCGCGGGTGCACCGAGCGCAGGCTGCGGGCGTGCACGGCGAACGAGCGGCCTTCGCGCCGCGGGGACATCCGGTTCGATTCGAGCCGGCGGCGAGGGGGGCGCCGGCCAACGCTCGGAATCGCGCGACTCAGCCCCTGATCCAGGCGTTGATCCGCTCTGCCCAGGCGGCGGAATCATCGATGGTGAGGGCGAGCCGCCGGTACGACTCCCCCTCGAGCTCGATCGTCAGCGGGCTGTCCTTGCGGCTCTGCACCGTATACCAGAACTCCTTGCCACGATCGGTGTAGTACGTCCCCGCCTTGATCAGCCCGGGAATCGCCGTCCCCGGCGCGCGAATCTGCTTCCAGGTGGCGGGCGGAAGCGCCGCTTCCGCCCGCACCACGTGCGCGCGCGGTACCACGATGGGCGCGAGCTTCACGGCCCAGAGCCGCTCCGCGCCCTGAAGGGTGAGGGTCAGTCGATCCCCTTCGATCTGTAGCTGCATCCCGGGAATCTAGTTCAGCGGGAGCGGCCGGTGATCAGAATTCACCGCGGGACTGCCGCCCTGGAGCGGCGGATCCTCCGCCGGAGAGCGGCCCCGGCCACGGCGAGGTAGAAGGCGCTGGCCCCGCCGCCGGGCGCCCCTTGCCCCATGGAGCAGCCGGTCCTCGTCGGCGGCTCGCCCGCTCCGGCGCCGCTCGACGTGCTCGTCGGGCCCGGGCTGCCAGGGCCTGCAGCGCCGCTGGACGCGGTCGCCGTTCCCGAGCCGCCGGCGCCGCTGGACGAGGTCGCCGTCCCCGAGTCGCCAGCGCCGCCAGCGCCGGCGGTGGTGCTCGTCGAGCTTCCGCTCGCCGGGCCGCCGCCCTTGCCACCGGCGCCGCCCTCTCCGCCACTGCCGCCTGCTCCAGCACCTTCGCTACCAGCGCCGCCAGCACCGGAATCACCGCCACCGGCGCCGCCGACGCCGCCAATCCCGGAACCACCGCTGCCAGCGCCGCCCGTCCCAGGCTCACCGCCGCCAGCGCCGCCAGCGCCTCCCGCGCCGCCAGCACCGGAGTCACCGCCGCCGGCGCCGCCCTCTCCGCCGGCGCCCGTGCTGCAGCCGTTGTCCCCGGGGTCGTGCCATCGAGGATCGTACAGCATCGCGTTCCGGTTCGAGCCGATGATGAGGACCTCGCCGCTCGGCAGGAGCACGGACGCGTGATAGTCGTGAAAGACCAAGGCCCACGGGGCAGGTGTCCACGAGTTCGTCGCAGGGCCATAGATCTGCGCCGCCGTCCCTCCGATGGCGAGCACCTCACCTGTCGGCAGCAGCATGGCGACGTGATTGAAACTCGACATCGGGCTCATGGGCCCTGTGGGCGTCCAGGCGTTCGCCACCGGGTCGTAGACCTCTGCGGCTGCCCCGACGACGAGCACGCGACCGTCCAGGAGCCGCGTCGCCGTGGGCTTGCCCCGAGGCTCCGCCATGGGCGCGGTCAGAGACCAGCGCCGGGTCGCGGGATCGTAGATCTCGGCGCTGGCCAGCGGCTCCGCGGTCGAGAAATCGTAGTCGTCATATCCCTGGATCCCGCCGACGACCAGCACCCTGCCGTCGTTCAGCAGCGTCGCCGCGTGCTCCGCCCGCGTTGCGTTCATCGGCTCGACGGCGACCCAGGTGTCGTCGGCTGGACGATACAGCGCAGCCGATCGGGTCCTGCGGACGAGGTACGACTCTATCGGGTAATCCCACACCCCGCCGCCCGCGATGAGCACCTCGCCGCTTCCGAGCAAGGTCGCCGTGTGGTTGTGTCGACGCTCCTCGTCGGGCGCGGTCAGCGTCCAGGAATCCGTGGCCGGATCGTAGATCTCGTTGTAAAGCTCCGTCGCAAGATGGTCGAGGAGGCCCCCGCTGAGCAGCACCCTGCCGTCGGCGAGGCGGGTCAGGTCGGGGAGAGACCGCGTGAAGTTCAAGGGCGCTGCCACGGCGCTCGTCCTGCTCGATGGATCGTAGAGCTCGGTGACCTTCGTGGTCGCGTTGCCACCCGCGATCAGGACCTTTCCGTCCGCCAGCTCCACGGCCTTCGCGAGATTCCGCAGGGCATTCAGGGGGGCGAGCTGCGTCGCTGAGGGCGGGACCGAAGGGTCATAGATCTCGGCGCCCGCCGGGTTCGAAATGCCATCGACGAAGTTGCCGCCGACGAAGAGGACCCGTCCATCCGGGAGCAGCGTCGCCGTGGCGTCGCTGCGGCTCACTTGGCCCCTGGGCGCCTTCGAGAAAGTCCGCGTGCTCGGATCGTAGAGGTCGGGCGGCTGTTTGCCAGAGACGAGGACCCGGCCATCGCACAGCCGCGTCGCCGTGTGCGGGCCGCTCCGAAGGCTCATCTTGTTGCTCGCGAGCGTCCATGCGTTGGCCACGGGATCGTAGGTCTCGGCCTCGGCGTCCGGGTCGTAGCCGGTCACCAGCACGTCACCGTCCTCCAGCAAGGTCGCCGTGGGCGTCAACCTGGCGCGGAGCATGTCCGGCCCCGGGGTCCACGCGCCCGTCGTGGGGTCGTAGATCTCGACGCTGGACAGCGTGTCGGCCCCGATGACCCTGCCTCCCACGAGCAGCACGCGGCCGTCCTGCAAGCGCGTCGCCGCGTGCTCCCTGCGCACGACCGACGCCGCAGGCGTCGGCGACCAGGTGTCCGACACGGGATCGTAGAGCTCGGCCGTGGCACCCGGAGCGCCGCCAGGCGGAGCGCCCCCGGCGGCGAGCACCCGGCCGTCGGCGAGCAAGGTCGCGGTGTGTGACGAGCGCGCCGAGATCATGGTCGCGGCGGGGGTCCACGCGTCGGTCGCGGGATCGTAGAGCTCTGCGCTGGAGACCCACTCGGCGCCGCCCCTGGCGCCGCCCGTGACCAGCACCCTGCCGTCGGCCAGCAAGGTCGCCGTGTGAGCCGACCGCGCCTCGCTCATCGGCGCGGCGGGCAGCCACGCATCGAGCGCCGGATCGTAGATGGCCGCGCTGGCGAGGTGGAGCTGCTCCGACAGTGGGAGCCATTGCCGCCCGCCCGCGATGAACACCCTGCCGTCGGGCAGCAAGGTCGCGGTGTGCTGCCCGCGACGCGTCGCCTCCGAGGCCGCCGTGGCGGTCCATGACGGGTCCACGAGCAGCGGCGAGCCCGTCTCCTCGACCCAGAGCGAGATCTCGTCGCCTTGCACCTCCAGGCGCGTCGGGATGCGCCGGAGCGGCGAGGCATAGGCCTCGGGGGCCGCCACGATGATCCGCGGCTCCCCCGCCGCGTCGAGGACCTCCACGTTCGCGCCGCGCCGGCGGAGCTCCGCCCCCTCGACCTGCCATGACGCAACAGGTCCCGCGGCCGGCGCCCCCTCGGGGAACCAAAGCCACTCTTCCGCGCCGTGCCGCTGCGCCGTCCAGAGCGCGAAGCCGCCCGCGCGCGGGTACGCGAGGGCGGCGCCGACCTTCCGGCCTTCACCGCGCGCGCCGAGCTCGCGCACCTCGATGCCGAACCCATCCGGCAGCTCGAACCGCACGGCCCCGCTCCCCTCCGCCGGGAACGCGAGCGTCAGGCCGCCCCGCGACGGGCTCGCCGCGAGCTCGAAGCCCCCCGCGGCGGGCCGGAGAGCGTCGTCGCCGCGGAGCACGGCGCGGGCGCGCTCCTCGAACTGCGCCTCCAGCGTCTCGACGTCGAGCGCTTCGCCCGAAGGCGCCGCGCAGCCGAGCCCGCATGTCAGATGGACGATCAAGAGCAGCGCCACCCATCGCGCGAAGCGCCACCCAGCCCAAGGAATCACGCTTGAACCCATACCCTCCTCGATTCTCGCGAGCGCATCTCCTGCGAACACATCGCGCTGTCCGTCCAGCGCGCCGGCCCTCCTGGGGTGCAGCCCGCATCGCAAAAATTCAGGAGCTCGCGACGGAATGTTGCGCGTCGGGAAGAACCGTCTCGCCGGCAGCGTGAAGGTGGTCGCGCCCGCAGGAGCATCCGGAGCCGCCGGAACCCCTCTCCACGCTGTCCCGCACTCGACCTCTTCGGGCTCGGTCCAGGGCGCCATCGCGAGCCGACGCAGCCGAAAGGGCCTCCCGTGTTCGAGTCGACCGGACAGCGGAGCTCGCGAATCTCACGCTGCTTCACTTCTCTCTCTTGAGCAGAAGTCGCGACGCGCCCTGCGCTGATGGCTTGACATGCTCCCGGCGCGCGTCCGAAAGTGATCCTCGGCCGGCGGTGATCACCGGAGCGTGCGCCGGGAATTCTGGTCTCAGCCCCGAGGTGACGCCGGGGCGCGCAGTACCGCCTTGCTTTGAAAGTTCACCTCCGACCACGACGCGGCGCATCGCCGGGACGCCTCGGCATGCGCCGGGCGCAGTCGACCGGAATGGCTGGTCACCCAGGAGCAAGACAATGCCGCCCGACACCGCTCGACCGGTCCCGTTCCTCCGTCGTTCCCTCGCGGCGGGCATGTCCGCGCTGGCGCTCTTCTGCCTGACGGGCGCTGCCTGTACCGGGCAGCTCGGCGACGAAACGGAGCCCGCCGAGGTCGACCCGCTCACGGGCGAGCCGGCGGTGCAAGACTGCAGCGTCACCCGAACGAGCCCCGGCGTCCTGCGCCGCCTGTCCAGGATCGAGTACCAGCTCACCCTTCAGGACCTGTTCCAGCTCGACGAGCCGCCCGTCGTGGACAGCATCCCGGAGGACACCGGCCAGGGCGGCTTCCGCACGATAGCCACCCTCCAGAACGTGTCGGATCAGCACCTGCGCGCCTACCTGGCGACGGCGGAGACGCTCGGTCAGGAGCTCATGGCGGACGAGGCGCGCCGGACATCGGTGCTCGGCTGCGCGCCGGACGCCGACGACTGCCTCGAGCGCTTCGTCCACCGGTTCGGCAAGCTGGCCTATCGAAGGCCGCTGTCGGCCGAGGAGGCGAGCGACCTTGTCGCGCGGGCGAGCGAGGTCGCGCAGGACAGGGCGGACGCGTTCCGCTTCGTCATCGAGGCGCTGCTCACCTCGCCGAGCTTCCTGTTCCGCATCGAGGTCGGCGCGTCGGGGCAGGAGACATCGCCCCTGACGCCGCTCGAGCTCGCCTCGCGCCTTTCGTTCACGCTGTGGGGCCGGTCCCCCAGCGAGGATCTGCTCGCGCGGGCGGAGGCCGGCGAGCTCGACAGCCCCGAGGGGCTGCGCGCCGTCGCGGAGGAGATGGTCGAGGACAGGCGGACCGAGCTCTTCTTCAACGCCTTCTTCAAGCAGTGGCTCACCTTCGAGCAGCTCCGCCCCCCGGCGAACCCGGACCCGTCGTGGACGCCCGCCCTGCTCGAGGACATGATCGCCGAGAGCGAGCGCGTCCTCGGCGAGCACGCCTTCACCCCCGACACCGACTTCCTCGACGCGCTCACCGCGAACCACACGTACCTCACCCCGGAGCTCGCGAAGTTCTACGGCCTGGAGGCGTCGGGAGACGGTATGACCCGCGTGGAGTTCCCGGCCGGCCACCACCGGGCGAACACGGGGCTCCTCACGCACGCCAGCCTGATCAGCGCCAAGAACGACGGCGACCTGATCGCCGTGCGCGGCCAGTGGATCCGGGCGGCCTTCCTCTGCCAGAAGATCTACATCCCCGCGGGGCTCCTCGAGCAGATCGAGGGCGAGCTCTCCGGCCTGAGCTACGTCGACGTCATCAAGAAGCGCAACACGCAGGAGGGGTGCGCCGGGTGCCACGCGCTCATCGATCCCATCGGCGTCGGGTTCGCCCAGTACGACAAGAACGGGCGGTACGACGGGAGCATCGGTATCGACGAGTTCGGGATCGCGCCGCGCTTCGAGGGCGCAGCCAACGAGTCGTTCGACTCGCTCGCTGCCCTGGCGGCGGAGCTCCGGCAGAGCCCCGATCTGGCCGCGTGCGTCGCGGAGAAGCTGTTCATCTACACCCAGGGGCGCGAGCCGGCGAGCGAGGACCGCTGCGCGATCGACGCCGCCGCCGAGGGCTTCGCGCAGGACGGCAACCGGTTCCGTTCCTTCCTGACCACCATCGTCCAGTCGCCGGCGTTCCGGCTGCGGAGGGCGCCGGAGTGATGTACGCGCACAGCGTCCGACAGACGGAAGAGGAGTGTCGCCGATGAAGATCTCGAGAAGAGCCCTGCTCCGCGGGGCCGGCGTCGCGGTCGCCTTGCCGTTCCTCGACGCCATGCGACCGCGGCGCGCCAGCGCCGCGCCGGAGGACGCCCCGAAGCGCTTCGTGGCGTTCTTCGTGCCGAACGGCACGGATCCCGGGGCGTGGCACCCCGGCACGGCGGGGCCGCTCTCGCCGGAGGCGCTGACGCCGTGCCTCGTGGACATGAAGGGCTTCCAGGCCGAGCGCGAGTGGCCGGCGGGGGAGGCGATCTGGCAGGACGTCACGATGGTGTCCGGCGTCGATCACCAGGCGATCTGCTCGGACATCCACAGCCCGGCGATGGCGCTCTGCGCGCACACCGACGGCGGCGGCCAGGCCGTCCCGAAGAAGGCCACGCTCGATCAGGTCCTCGCCGACCACATCGCGGCCGGGACGCCGTATCGCAGCCTCAACCTGTCTCCCACGGGCGACACGGCGGTCACGCAGGGCTTCATCTCGTTCCGGGACGGCGGTCAGGTAGAGGACGCCTTCCGCGATCCGGCCCGCCTGTTCGACACGCTGTTCAGCAACCTGGGCAACCCGAACGCGGAGATGGACAACATCCGGCAGCGTCGAGCCAGCGTCCTCGACTGGGTGAGGGAGGACGCGCGGCGCCTGAACCAGCGCCTCGGCGCGGCGGACAGGGCGCGCGTGGAGCAGCACCTCGAGTCGGTGTTCGAGCTGGAGAAGCAGATCCAGTCGACGACCGCGTCGGGCTGCACCGTCCCCGGCAAGCCCGAGCGGGGGCTGGACCTGCACGGCAAGTTCAAGCAGATGATCGATCTCGGGCTGCTAGCGCTCACCTGCGACCTGACGCGGGTGCTCGTCCTGCAGTACTCGAACAGCTGGGGCCTCGACTTCGCCGGGTATGATCTGCCGGACGGCGTGGGGACCTGGAGCGATCACTTCATCTCGCACAAGCTCGGCGATCGCGATCGCGCCACCGACCTCGACGGCCTGCCGCAGGCGGAGGCGATGCGCGTCGCCAACGCCCGCGTCGTCCAGACCTCCCGGTTCAAGGTGCGCCGCTTCGCCTACCTGCTCAACGCGATGAAGGCGGCGACAACGCCGACGGGCAACCTGCTCGACGAGTCGCTCGTGCTCTACACGTCCGAGAACGGCGACGGGGACTCCCATGGCCGCAAGAACATGCCCGTCATGCTGGCGGGACACGTGGGGGGCTTCCAGACAGGCCGCGTCGTCAAGGCGGGCAACGCTCCCCCGACCGGCGCGCTGCATTGCTCCATCATCAACTACTTCGGCATCGAGATGGCAAAGTACGGCGATCCGGCGGGCGGGCCCATCGCCGGCCTGTGAGCCCCGCGCGCCGCGACAGCCCACGGACGAGGCGCGCTCGCGCTGGAGCTCCCCGGCGATCTCGTCGCGAGCCCCGGTCTCCGTGGGCGCCCGTCTCCTCGTGTTCCGGCAGGTCGTATGTCGCTCGCGTCAGCGGCGCAGGCGATCGGTCAGGCGGTATTCGGGGCCGGCTCAAGCTCTGTTCGGAGCGCCCGTCTCGTCGTCTTTGGGGAAGGGCGCCATCTGGTCGGCCAGCGCCTTCCGGAATGCGGGCCGCGCCTCGCACCGCTTCTGGTAGGCGTCGAGCACGGGCATCGTCGCGATAAGATCCGTGTGGCGGAGGATGCGCAGCACCGTCGTCATGAGCAGGTCCGCCGCGGTGAAGCGGCCCTCGAGGTACTCTCGCCCTTCCAGCTGCTCTGACAGCTTCAAAAGCGGCCTGTTCACCGCCTCGACGGCGGACGGCCGGCGCAGCTTCGCCCATTCCTCGTCCGGGTAAAACAGGTCGATCTCGGCGAGGTTCTGGATCGGCGGCTCGACCGTGTTCAGCGCCGCAAACATCCACGACCTGACACGCGCCCGGGCGCCAGGGTCGGACGGCAGCAGCGCGTCGGAGCGCTCGGCGATATGCAGCACGATCGCGCCGGACTCGAACAGCACCCGCCCGTCCTCCTCGTAGGCAGGCACCTGCCCGAAGGGCTGGAGGTCGCGGTGGATCTCGGACGCCTGATCTCCAGGCCAGATCAGCAGCTCCTCGTAGGCGAGGCCCGCCTCCTCGAGCGCCCAGCGCACGCGGAGATCACGCACCAATCCTCGGGCAAAAGGCGGCACCCAGCCAAATGCGGTTAGCCTGATCCTGGCCATCTCGTCTCTCTCCTTTCGGGGGCTAACCTATCGGCGATCCGCCGCGGCGGCCAGCGCGATGCCCGACCAGCGAGCACGTCGGCGTCCCGCCGCAGCGCCTCGCGCGCTTCGACAGCCTGAACTCAGGACGGGCGGCTCGGGAAGGTGGGCGGAGCTCGCGCAGCGGTTCGGGGACCACGACCAGGCGCACATGGTCAGGGACGTGGCGGCGGCGTCTTCGAGCCCCCGAGGGCGATCGCCGATCCTCGTTCCCCTGGGCGATGGCCACGGCAACTTCGAGCTGACCCACGATGTGCCGGCCGGCGTGTTCCTGTCGGGGGTCATCGGGGGCGACGTGACGGGCGACGGGCTCCCGGCCGCGGTGGTGGCGATGACCGGCGTGGGCGCCGGCGTCGCCGTCTTCCCGCACGACGGCGCGCGCGGGTTCGACACGACCGGCCAGCAGATCCAGACGCCGGAGGGCACGTTCGAGGGCCGCCCCGCGCCGTTCCCCGGCGCCTTTGGCGACATCGACGGCTTCGGCGTCGGCATCACCGACTTCGACTGCAACGGTTGCCCTGACGTGGTGGGCGTCCAGCTCGACGGCCTGGTCGTCTTCCGCGGCCGCGGCTGCGCGACGGCGCCCTGAGCGCCGCCGCGGGCACGTCTCGCCGGCGAGCCGGCGCTCGGCTCAGCGGGCCGAGGCGCGCGTCAGAAAGCCCACGGCCTCGTACATGCGCCTGAGCGTCGGCGCGGCGCGCGCCGCCGCGCGCTCCGCGCCGAGCGCCAGGATGCGGTCGAGCTCCCCCTTGTCCTGCAGGTTCGTCTGATACCTCTCGCGCAGCGGCCGCAGGAGCTCGACAACGATATCGGCCGTCTCCACCTTGAGGTGCCCATACTGCTTGCCCGTGTAGCTCTCGACGATCGCGCGCGGGTCCTTGCCGGTGATCGCGGCCTGGATCGAGATCAGGTTCGTCACGCCGGCCTTCTCCTCGCGCTCCGGCGCAAAGACGATCTCGCTCCCGGAGTCGGTCACCGCGCGCTTGATCTTCTTGCGGATCGCGTCGTCGCCGTCGTCGAGAAAGACGGTCGCGTTGACGTCGGCGTCCGACTTCGACATCTTGGCCGACGGGTTCTGCAGGCTCATGATCCTGGCGCCCACCGGCGGGATGTAGGGCTCGGGCACGCGGAAGATCGGGTTTTTCACCGTGACCGTCCCGTCCTTCGCGGTCTCCGCGTCGCCATACGTGTTGTTCACGCGGTTCGCGACGTCGCGCGCGAGCTCGAGGTGCTGCTTCTGGTCCTGGCCCACGGGCACGAGATCGGTTTGATAGAGCAAGATGTCGGCGGCCATGAGCACGGGATACGTGAAGAGCCCCACGCCGATGTTCTGATCTCTGGCGCTCTTGTCCTTGAACTGCGTCATGCGCGAGAGCTCGCCCATGTACGCGTTGCACGTCAGGAGCCAGCCGAGCTCCGCGTGCGCCGGCACGTGCGACTGGGCGAAGATGATGTTCTTGGCCGGATCGAGCCCGGCCGCGAGGTACATCGCCAGGCCCTCGTAGGTGCGGTTGCGCAGCTCCCTGGGATCTTGAGGCACGGTGATCGCGTGCATGTCGACCAGGCAGTAAAGACAGTCGTAGTCGTCTTGCAGCTTCACCCAGTTCTTGAGGGCGCCGAGGTAGTTGCCGAGCATGAGCCGCCCCGACGGCTGGATCCCTGAGAAGATGACTTTCTTCGACATTTTGCGTACCCCGTGATCGATCTCTTGTAAGGTATGGCGCTGCCCGGAGCAACACGCCCGTCCACCAAGCCAGGCTCGCGCGCGGGCGGTGGGCGCGCATCCAGCCAGGGCGGCGTCGGAGCGCGCCGCTCACGCACCGTTCAGTCGATCTGAAGGTGGTAGTGCGGCGGCGTCGACTCGTCGATGACGAGGACGCCCCCGACCTCCGCGGCGCTCTCGAGGAACGCGCGTTTTTCCTTCGGTGACATGGTCCTGTTGCGCACGTCCACGGCGCCCCTGCGCAGATGCGCAGAGATGTAGATCCCCCGGTCGATCTGGTCCTGGATGACGGCCTCCATGGCCGCCACCGCCTGCTCCGGCGGCTTGCTGGCGTTCGCCTGGTAAGCCTTCTTGATCTCCCGGACCGCCGCCTTGTTCCGGTAGAGCTGGAGCAGATCCTCGCCGAGCCTGAGCTTCGTGAACATCGCCCTGGCCTGGCGGTTCGCGTCGCGCGTCCCGCTCGTGATCACGAGGTGCTCGCGCGTGCGCCGCGCGTAGGCCCGGTCGATCTGCTCGAGCTTGGCGGCGATCTTCGCGGGGAGCGTCACGCCGGGCAGCACCTCGTACGGCGGCGGGGACCACGGCTCTGTGGGCACGGCCTTGCCGAGCGCCGTCAGGGGCGGCAGCTTCGCGCGCCTCTCCTCCTCTTCGGACGGCAGCTCGTCGCACTCGGGCTGGGTCGCCGGCGCGGCGGCGCGCGGCGCGGTCGTC
>NZ_JEMA01001138.1 GCF_001589285.1 Sorangium cellulosum
CTCGTCGTGCGCCCGTGCGCCGGCCCGGAGCCGCACCTTGAACGAACCCTCGGCTCGCTCGCCGGCGCGCGCCTGTCCGCGGCGGCGCGCTGCGTCTTCGCCGTCGCGGACGCGGGCGACGGCGCGTTCCCCGTGGCGTCGTCCGCGGCCGCGGCGCTCCGCGCCGCCGGGATCCCCGCCGAGGTCGCGCTCACAGCGGCCGCCGGCCCGAACCGGAAGGCGTCCCAGCTCGCCGCGGTGGTCGCCGCGGAGACCGCCCCGTTCGATGTCGTCCTCGTCGCGGACAGCGACGTCGACCTCGCCGGCCTCGACCTCGACGCCCTCGTCCATCCCCTCTGCGACGGCGCGCTCCCCGCGCCGCTCGACGCTGTGTGGGCGCCCCCTGTCGAGATCGCGCCGGCGGCCTCGCTCGGCGACCGCGCCTCGGCCGCGGTCCTCGGCGGGTCGCTCCACGCCTTCCCGCTGCTCGCGGGGCTCGATCCGCGCGGGCTCGTCGGCAAGCTCTTCGCCGTCCGCGCCGCCTCGCTCGCCGCCGCGGGAGGGTTCGCGGCGCTCACCGCGCACCTCGGCGAGGACATGGAGCTCTCGCGCCGCCTCCTCGCGCGGCGCGGCGCGCGCGGGTCGATCGCCGCGGCGGCCCTCGTCGCCCCCTCGCTCGCCGCGGGCCGGGCGCTCCGCGACGTCATCGCCCGCTACGCGCGCTGGATCAGCGTCATCCGCGCGCAGCGCCCCGCGCTCCTCGCGAGCTACCCGGCGCTCTTCTTCGCGACGCCGCTCATCGCCGCGCTCGCCCTGCTCGCCGCCCCGGTCGCGCCGGCGCCGGCGGCCGCCGCGATCGCGATCGCCGTCGCGAGCCGCGTCGCTGTCGCCGCGTTCGCCGCGCGGATGGCCNCGCGAGCCGCGTCGCTGTCGCCGCGTTCGCCGCGCGGATGGCCGGCCGGCGCGCGTCGCTCCTCGCCGCGGCCGCCGACGCGTGCCTCGCCGACCTCGTCCTCGGCGCCGCGTTCTTCCGGGCGCTGTCGACCCGCACCGTCGTCTGGCGGAGCGGCCGGTTCACGATCGATCGCCGCGGCCTCCTCCGGGAAGCCGAGGCGTGAGCGGCTCGCGGGGGCGCGTCCAGTGAGCGAGCAGCCGCTCCGCCGCCTGCCCGACGACCGAGGGCTTCGCCCGGTGGACGTACTGGAAGCCGTCGACGTCGAGGAGCAGGTCCTTCGCCCCGGCCACCTTGCGGATCGCCCGCTGGATCCGGTCGAGCTCCGCGGTGACGGCGATCTCCTGGGCCGCGCACGCCGCCTCGGTGTCGCGCCCCGCGCGCCCCGCCTCCGGCTCCCGCGGCTCGCGCCCCGCCTCTGCCTCGCCCGGCCCGAGCGGCGCGGCCACGGGCTCGCCGATCGCCAGGTAGAGCCGCGGCCGCTCCTCGCCGGCGAACTCGTACCGCAGCGCCACGGGCAGCACCCTGGCCCGCCGCGCGACGCGCGCGATCTGGGCCGCGCCGGCGCGGAAGCCGAGCGGCCGCTCGTCCGAGGGCCGCTCCCGCCCCTGGGCGAAGATCCACACGGCGCGGCCGGGGCGATCGAGCAGCCGCGCCGCGTACCGGATCGCGGCCGTGCCGTCCGAGGGCAGGTCGAGATCGACCCCGAACGCCCCGACCAGCGCGAAGAACGGCAGCCGGCGGAGGTTGTCCGCGTCCATCATCGCGTGGCCGTCGACGCCGAGCAGGTGCTGCGACGCGTGCAGGACGACAAGCGGATCCCACCACGAGCAGTGGTTCGCGACGAGCAGGAGCGGCGCCTCGGCCGCGAGGGCGCGCGCCGCGTCGACCCCCCGCGCGAGCACCGCGCCGAACGTGCCGTGGATCCGCGCGCGCGCGTGCGCCGCGAACCAGGCGTTGAACCACCGATGCTTGCGCGCTGGAATCATCCGGGCTCCCGGCGCGGAGCCTACACCCCCCTGCCCGCGCTTTCGCTTCTCGAGGAGACCGCGCGATGACGCTTTCGCTCGCCATCTGGATCGTCACGGCCCTCGCCGCCTTCGCGGCCATGGAGGGGTGGGCCGCTTTCCTTCACGGCAAGGTCTGGCACCACGCCCTCTGGAGCATCCACCGCTCCCACCACGCGAAGCGGCGCGGCCTGTTCGAGCGGAACGACGCGCTCTCGTTCCTCCACGCCCCGGTGGCCACCGGGCTCATCCTGTACGGCTGCATGGGCGCGCCGGGCCCGCTGCGCGAGGCCGCCTTCGGGTTCGGCCTCGGCATGACGGCCTTCGGCGCCGCCTACGTCCTCGTCCACGACGGGCTCGTCCACCGGCGGCTCCCTGTCTCGGGCCTCGCGCGCGTCCCCTACCTCGCGCGCGTCCGCGACGCGCACCGCGTCCACCACAGCACCGGCGGCCCGCCGTACGGCCTGTTCCTCGGCCCCCTCGTCCTCGCGCGGCGCGCGGCGGGCGCGGAGCCCG
>NZ_JEMA01001139.1 GCF_001589285.1 Sorangium cellulosum
CTGGTGGAGCCGCTCGAGCAGCCAGGAGAGCCGCGCCGGGTCGTCGTGCCGCGCCGCGAGGTCGCCGTCCGCGATCCGCCGCTCGTCGTCGAAGCGCAGGACCGGCGCGTCGACCGGCAGAAAGCGCAGCCCCCGCGCCCGGGCGAACGGCTCGTCCGAGAGCGCCTCGGCGAGCGCGTCGGCGTCCCACATCCCGCGCGCGGCGCGCGGGATGAGGACGCGCGTGCGGCGCAGCGGGCCGAGATCGAGCAGCGCGCGATCCCTGCCGCGGGCCGGGCGGATCCGCCCGGCGACTGTCGCGAGGCGCGCGGCCGCCCCCTGCGGCAGGTCCCACAGGCCGAGCTCCGCCGCGAACTGCCGCGCCGCCGGCGCGAGATCGCCGGCGGGCAGGTCGCTGCCGAGCAGCCGCGCGGCCCGCTCGACCTGCTCCCACGGCGCGTCGTCCACCGCGCCGCCCGCGAGCGCCGTCTCCCCGACGCCCGCGGAGATCACGGTGACCCGCGCCCCGCGCCGCCGCGCGCTCCACGCCGCGGCGAGCCCGGCGACGCCGGCGCCGATCACGAGGATCGATCGCGCCACGCTCTCTCCTCCGGCTCCCACGAGGGGCGCGGCGCGCGGCGATCGCTCGCCTCGCTCTCCTCGCTCACCGCCGCCGGCGCCTCGTCGTCCGCGGGCGCGCCGAGCTCCGACCGCACGCTGGCGATCGCGAGCGCCTCTTGCCTCGCCTGCTCCGGGCCGAGCGCGACGGCGCGCGTCACCGCCTGCCGCGAGAGGAACNCGGCGCGCGTCACCGCCTGCCGCGAGAGGAACTCCACCGCCTGCCGCATCCCGTCGCGCGGCGGCAGCGAGAGCTCCTGCGCCACGATCTGCCCGCACCGCGCCGCGCAGCGCATACCCCCGCACGCGCCGAGGCCGAGCCGCGTGCGGCGCGCGACGTCGGCGACGCTCCTGGCGAGCTCGTGCCGCAGGACGTAGCGCACCTCGGCCTCGATCACGGGCTCGCAGGGGCACACCGTCGCCCCCTCGCGCGGCCGCTCTCGCACGCGCTCCTCGATCCGGAGCGCGCGCGAGCCGTGCCGGTACACGAGCCGCCGCGCGGCCACCGCGTCGATCTCCATGCGGCGCGACAGCGCGAGCGCGTCCACCGCGCGATCGCCGCCGGGCAGCGCCGTCACGTGCGTCGCGCAGCGCGCTCCGAGCTCGAAGCGCCGCGCGAGCACGTCGGTCATCTCCTGGGCGAAGAGCCGGAAGCTGGCCAGCTTGCCGCCGATCATCGAGTAGAGCCCCGGCGCGCCGTGCGCCGCGTGATCGACGACCTGGTGGTCGCGCGACAGGGCGTCCTCGCTCGGCCCGTAGGCGTAGAGCGTGGGCCGCACGCCCGCGAACGTGCCGATCGCGCGCGCCTCGTGGATCTGCGGGAACACGCGGGCGATGCCCTGGACGAGGTACCGGACCTCCTCGCTCGTCGCGCGGACCTGATCGAGGTCGCCGTAGAAGTCGTCGTCGGTCGTGCCGACGACGCTCATGTTCTCCCACGGCTCGACGAAGATCTGCCGGCCGTCGATCGTCCGCGCCATGATCGCGTAGTTGGTGAGGCGCCGGTCGAACACGACGTGCACGCCCTTGCCCGGCCGCACCCGCGAGCTCGCGGCGGGCAGGCCGGCGAGCGACGCGGTGATCGGCGACCACGCGCCGGTCGCGTTCACCACCGCGCTCGTCCGCAGCCGCCCGTCCTCGCCCGTCCTGCGGTCCCGGTACCGGACGGCGACGACCTCGCCGGTGTCCTCGCGGCGCTCGATCCTCTCGACGGTGTGCCCCACGTAGACCTTCGCCCCGCGCTCGATCGCGTCGACGGCGTTGGCGATGCAGAGCCGCGCGCCGTCGATGCCCCACTCGTCGAAGCTGAAGCCGCCCACGAGGTCGCCGTGGAGCCCCGGCTCGAGGCTCCGGAGCTCGTCGGGCGTCAGGCGCGCGTGCGGCTTGCCGCGCTTGAGCGGCTGGTACTTGTCGTAGGCCTCGAAGAAGCCGTCGGCGAGCGTGTACAGGACGCGCGCGTGCCGCGCGTTCTCGAACGGAACGAGGAACGGGATCCGGAAGAGCAGGTGCGGCGCGATCGCCTGGATGTGCCCCGAGTCGCGGCACGAGTTCTCGGTCACGTGCGGATCACTCGTCAGGTACCTGAGCCCGCCGTGGATCATCCCGCTCGAGTTCCCGCTCGCGCCGAACGCGAGATCGTTGCGCTCGAAGAGGGCGACCTTCAGCCCCCGCTGCGACGCGTCACGCGCGACCCCGACGCCGTTCACACCGCCGCCGATCACGACGACATCCACATCGGTGTCGGCGCGTCGAGCCGGCCGTGCGGCGCTCGAAAGGAGGATCGTCACCTGCGGCGTATAGCATGCCAGAAGTTTTCCACGAGCGGGCTCGGCCGCGCGCGTGGCGCTGCAAATACCGGCAGAGGCCGGCCGTCAGCCGCGCATCCGGATCGCCCAGGTCAGCTTCGCGAGGCTGCGGAGGACGTTCGGGACGCGCCGTGAGAGGTTGATCGAGGGCTGCCGCTTCTCGAGCACGCGGACGGGGATCTCCTCGATCCGGAGCCCTGCCCGGTAGGCGCGGATGACGAACTCGCTGGCGAAGACGTCCTTGTCCACGACGCACTCGCGCGCGATCCCGAGCAGCGGCTCGCGCAGGAACGCCTTGAGCCCGTGCGTGTCCGTCCCCCGGAAGCCGAGCGTGGCGCGGAGGAGCCCGTTGTACATCTGGCTCGCCGCGTGCCGCGCCCACGGGCGATCGTCGCGCGCTCCCTTAATGAGCTTGGATCCGATCACCATGTCGGCCCCGCCCGCCTGCAGCATCGCGATCGCGCGGCGGTGAAAGTCCACGTCGCACAGATCGATCTCGTCGCAGAGCACGAAGCGCCCGCGCGCCCGCTCGATGCCCGCGCGGAGCGCGGCCCCATAGTTCGGCTCGCCGATTGAAAAGTGCCGCACTTCCGGGTACTTGCGCTCGAGCTCGCCGGCGATGGCGAGCGTCCCGTCGCGCGAGCCGTTCTCGGCGAGCACGAGCTCCCAGCGCCAGCCGAGCGGCGACAGCCGCTCGCGCAGGTCCACGACGGCGGCGTGGAGGATCGCCTCCTCGTTGTAGACGGGGATGATGATCGAGATCTCCGGCGCTTCGCCCGCGCCCCCGCGATCAGGCTCGACGGTGCTCACGGCGCGCCTCCGAGGAGCGCCTGCGCCTGGCGGGCGGCGTCCCGCCCGAAGTGGAGCGCGTCCTCCATCGAGGAGTAGTTCCAGCCGCCGTAGCGCCCGCACGAGAGGATGCGCTGGCCCTCGAGGAACGGACGCACCGCCTCGAGCGACGCGAAGTAGCTGTGGTCGAACACGACGTACGCGTGGTCGATGCGGCGCAGCCGCGCGAAGCGGACGGCGTTCGGGGACGGGATGAGGCCCATCTCGACGAGGCCGTCGGCGACGCGCGGGAGCAGCGCCGCGAGATCGGGCTCGGCGCGATCGGCGAGCTCGACGTAGAGGCAGGCCTTGCCCGGCGGTGCCATGGAAGAGGAGAAGTTCGAGTAGCAGCCCACCCGGTAGAACGGGTACTTCGCCTCCGGCACGTACACCCAGTGCAGCGGCTTTCCGCACGGGGTGTCGAGCGCCACGTCGAGGTAGTAGAGGTGC
This sequence comes from Sorangium cellulosum, assembly GCF_001589285.1. Taxonomy (GTDB): domain Bacteria; phylum Myxococcota_A; class Polyangia; order Polyangiales; family Polyangiaceae; genus Sorangium; species Sorangium cellulosum_G. The sequence continues at coordinate 3,681 of NZ_JEMA01001139.1, forward strand.
GTGCAGCGCAGCCGCGAGGCGGCCTCGCCGACCGCCCGCGGCGCATCGGAGAGGAGCCTCACGAGCGCGGGCAGCGGCGCGGAGGACACGAGCACGTCGTACCGGACGATCTCATCGTCGAACACGAGCTCTCTCGCGCGCCAGTCGATCGCCGCCGGAGCGCGGCCGAGCTCGATCGCCGGCGTGCCCGCGTCCCGCGGCCGCTGCTCGGCGAGCGCCCGCGCGAGCCCGTGCGTGAGCTGCCCGATGCCGAGCCGCGGGTAGAGGAACTTCGCGTTGTAGCCGAGCTCCCTGTCGTTCAGCCCGACCGCTCCGGCGAGCACGTCCTCGAGCTTCGGCAGCGGGACGAAGCGGGAGCACCAGGCGGCGGTGATCTCGCTCGGGTGCACCCCCCAGAGGCGGCTGTTGTAGGGGATCATGAAGTGGCGGCTGATCCCCTCGCCGAAGTGCGCCAGGCAGAACTCCTCGAAGTTCCTGGGCTCGGGCCGGTTCGACGCGAAGCGCGCCTCGATGAAGCCGCGGAGGCACTCGTAGGCGACAGCGGGCGGCAGCCCGAAGGTGTTCGCCTGGAACGGATAGCGGGTGTACGTGCCATTCGACCAGATCATCGAGCGCCGCTCGATCTCGAGCGGGTCCGGGCCCAGCCAGCCGAGCGCGAGCTCCCGGGTCGCGGGGTCGCGCAGGTGGAGGAGGTGGCCTGTCCGGTCGAAGCGGAACCCATCGTCCTCGACGGTGATGGCGTGACCGCCCGGGCGCGGCAGGCGCTCGAAGACCCGGTGCGGCACGCCGGCCCGGCCGAGGTGGTACGCGGCCGCCATGCCCGTCAGGCCGGCTCCCAGGATCGCGACGGAAGTGCTGGAAATCGTGGGTCGTGTCATCGCTCGCGGCCCGGCGGCGGCCGCGAAGACACCACCTCCCCGGTGCGCCGTCAAGGCGCGGCCCCCGCGCGGCGCGCCCGCCGGACGCTGGATTTCCTGCCCGGAGCGTGAGGCGCGCCGAGCGCCGAGCGCGGCCGCGAAGACCACGGTTGGCGCCTCCGCGCAGAGCGACTAGGTGTGATCGGGTCCCAGCGCGCCTGCCCCGCGCACCGGGGCGTCCGAGGTGCAGATGCCCATCCCGCGTCGGAAGTCGATTCACGTCACCGGGAGGATCCTCTACCTGACCGAGGATCCGGAGCTGCTGAAGCAGCAGCTCGCGGGCGGCGAGATCCGCTTCGATCCCGGGCAGCACGCGCTGATCGACAACATCTCGACCGACGAGCTCACGCCCGGGTGGGTCTGTTACTACTACGACGAGACGCTCGCCCGGTACTGCCTGGTCGGCCTGCGCGGCGCGCACATCGAGCGCGACGCCATCAAGAACGGCGGCTTCGGGGTCATCGTCAGCGGGCGCTCGAAGGGGTGCGGCAGCTCGCGCGAGACGGCGCCGTACTCGGAGCGCGAGGCCGGGATCCAGATCGTCGTCGCGCGCAGCATCGAGAAGATCTACGGCCAGAACTGCCAGAACATCGGGCTGCTCACGACGACCGACCTCTCGCTCCTCGATCGGCTCGCGCGCGGCGAGGAGATCCCGATCGGCGAGTTCACGCGCGGGCTCGACGCGATCAGCGCCGACGTCGTCGAGTACGGGGGGCTCTTCGCCTACAACAAGGCGCGGATGGCCGGCGAGGTCTCGCCGCCCACGCTCGCGACGCCGCCGCGGCCGATGACCCTGTGCGAGAAGATCATCGCGGCCCACGCGATCGTCGACGCCCGGGCGGGCAAGATCGGGGCGCCGGCGGTGAAGCCCGGTGATGCGCTCTTCGTCCGCATCGACGTGCGCTTCTCGCACGAGTACGTCACGCCGATGGCCGAGTCGCTCTTCCGGGCGGGCTTCGGGCCCGACGCTGTCGTGAGCGAGCCGGAGAGCGTCTTCGCGTTCCGCGATCACCTCACGTTCCTCGATCGCGTGATGCCGGAGGCGCATCTCAAGCTGGGCCTGCGGGAGCAGGCGGCCTCGCTCGCGACGGTGCAGCAGGCCTTCACGGAGCGGCACGGCGTCAAGCTGTACGGCGAGGTCGAGCGCGACGGCAGGACGGTGGGCTCGGAGGCCATCTGCCACAACAAGGTGATCGAGGAGCTCGCGCTGCCGGGGCAGATCGTGGCCGGGACCGACTCGCACACGTGCATGGCGGGGGCGCTCGGGTGCTTCGCCTTCGGCGTCGGATCGACCGACATGGCGAACGCGTGGCTCACGCGCGACGTGCGCGTGGCGGTGCCGCAGTCGGTGCGCTTCAACCTGACCGGGCGGCTCGGGCCGGGCGTCACGGCGAAGGACGTGATGCTGTTCCTGCTCTCGCAGCCGTTCTGGAAGACGGGGCAGGGCATCGGCAAGGTGCTCGAGTTCGCGGGCGACGGCGTGCGCGCGATGGGCCTCGACGAGCGCGCGACGCTCACGAACATGGCCGTCGAGGCGGGCGGCTTCACCGGCATCATCGAGGCCGACGAGGAGATCGTGCGCTACCTCGTCGATCAGCGCGGGCTCGCCGCGGACGACGTGCGCGCGCGCGTCGTGCGCGCGGATCCCGGCGCGGAGTACGTGGCGACGTTCGACGTCGATCTCGCGTCGATCGAGCCGATGGTCGCGACGCCCGGCGATCCGCGGAACGGCGTCCCGCTGCGATCGCTCCGCGAGGTCTCCGGCGGCGACGTGAAGATCGACATCGCGTACGGGGGCTCGTGCACGGGCGGCAAGAAGGCCGACATGGACATGTACGCGTCGGTGCTGCGCCGCGCGGTGGAGCAGGGCAAGCGCGTCGCCGAGGGCGTGCACCTCTACATCCAGTTCGGCTCGCAGGACATCCGCCGCTACGCCGAGGCGAAGGGCTACCTCGAGATCTTCCAGAAGGCTGGTGCTGAGCTCGTCGACCCCTCCTGCGGAGCCTGTATCAAGGCCGGGCCGGGGGTGTCCGACCGCAAGGAGCAGGTCACCGTCTCGGCGATCAACCGGAATTTCCCGGGCCGAAGCGGCCCCGGCCAGGTCTACCTGGCCAGTCCCCTGATCGTCGCGGCGAGCGCGATTGCGGGGAAGATCGCATTCCCGGAGCCATGACGCAGAGCGCCTATCGCGGAGTTACATACATAGTGCCCGCAATCGGCATCACGGAAAAACGAATGCTTTCCACGGAAGTGCGCCGTACGCTAAGGTGCTCTTCTGTGGCGGATCGGGAGGAGCCCCAAGAGCGTATGACCGACAAGGACACGCTGGCGAAAAACAACGAAGCCTCGAAGACGGACAAGCGGAAGCAGAGCCTCTACTTTCCGGAGTCGATGCTGCAAGAAATCAAGGAGGAAGCGGCGCGGCTCGATCGCTCGCTTTCTTGGGTTGTGCAGCGCGCGTGGAAGCTGGCGCGGATAGACATCAAAAAGCTTCCGAGTGTCAATGACGTGGCTGACGATGAGGACAGCGGCGACTAACCTCGCCGCGAGCTTCGCGTAAGCCGCGTCGCTCGGGAATCGATGGGTCGAGAGCTCTTCGCCGCCGGGAAGGACGGTACGCGGATCTACGTCCGCTACCGGGAAGGTCCCGGCGGCATCGGAAGCTTGGCCAGCGGGGTCGGGGGGGGCTCGGATCGCCTCACCGCGGTGCTTTGTGACGGCATCGCGTGTGACGGCTTCATCTGGAAGTACCTGTGGGACGACCTGGCGCGTTCGGTCAACGTCGCCCACTGGCATTATCGAGGGCACGGGCGGAGCAGTCTGCCTGTCGATCCGCGGGCGATCGAGCTGCGCGACCACGCGAGCGATCTCGCCGCGGTGCGCGCGGCGATCGGCGGCGGCCCTGTGGTGCTCTTCGGGCACTCGATGGGGTGCCAGGTCATCCTGGAGCACCTGCGGACCCACCGCGAGGCGGTCCGCGGGCTCGTGCTGATCTGCGGCTCGTCCGGCAGGATCACGCACCACTTCAAGGGCACCGACGTGCTCGCGCAGCTCTTGCCGCGCGTGATCGAGCAGGTCGACGCGTACCCGCACATCGCGCGCGCGATCTGGAGCCGCGTGCCCGCGCCGATGGCGCTGCGGATCGCGCTGCTCGCGCGCGAGGTCGACGCGAGCGCTGTCACCCCGGCGGATCTGCTGCCGTACATGCGGCACATGGTCGACATCGATTTCTCGATGTTCCTCCACATGCTGCGCAGCGCGGGCGAGCACTCGACGCTCGATCTGCTCCCCCAGATCGACGTTCCCGCGCTGGTGATCGCCGGCGATCGCGACACGTTCACCCCGCCCCGGCTCGCCGAGGAGATGGCGGCGGCGCTGCCTCGCGGAGAGCTGATGATGGTGAGCGGCGGGACGCACGTCGTCCCGCTGGAGCGCAAGAAGATGGTCATCGAGCGCGTGGAGCAGTTCCTGATCGAGCGCGTCCTCGGCGGGATCTCGGGCGGGGCGAGCGCGGCCGAAGGGCCGCCGCCGGACGATCCGCGCGGCCCCTCGAAGGACCCATGAGCCGGCGCGCGCG
>NZ_JEMA01001140.1 GCF_001589285.1 Sorangium cellulosum
CCGCCGGCGCCGCCGCCGCCGCCCCCCGACGCGGACGCGGACGGCGTGATCGACGACGGCACGGACAGGTGCGTCGCCGAGAAAGAGGACGGCCTGCCGCCCGACCCGAAGGACGGCTGCAAGTCGAACGACCCGGACGGAGACGGCATCGTGGCCGAGGCCGACAAGTGCCCGAACGAGGCTGAGGTCAAGAACAATTACAAGGACGATGACGGGTGTCCCGACGTCCCCAGGGTCGTTCTCACCGACAACGAGGTGAAGCTCAACGAGAAGATCGCCTTCGCCGCCGGGAAGGCCGATATCGAGCCCGCCTCGCAGGAGCTCCTCGCGGACATCGCCCGCGTCATCAAGGAGAATCCGCAGGTCCAGTTCGTCGAGGTCGCGGCGTACTCCGAGAAGGTCGGCAGCGACTACGCCACCGTGACGCTCACGAAGAAGCGCGCCGACGCGGTGGTGAAGGCGCTCGTCGCGCTCGGCGTCGAGAAGAACCGGATGCGGCCCGCCGGCTACGGGGCGCATTGCGCGTCCGACGCGGGCGAGACCGAGGAGGCGAAGGAGAAGAACCGCCGGGTCGAGATCAAGATCATGCGGTCCGAGGGCAAGGACACCGGCGTCGAGCTCGCGTGCGCTGCGGCCGTCACCAAGGGCCTCAAGCCGGCCGGCGTGCCCGCCACGGCGCCGAAGAGCGCCGCGAAGGCCTCCGACGCGAAGCCGGTCGACCTGAAGCCGGCGGACGCGAAGCCCGCCGCCGCCACGAAGCCGGCGGAGGCGAAGCCCGCGGACGCGAAGCCGGCGGACGCGAAGCCGGCGGACGCGAAGCCCGCCGCCGCCGCCACGAAGCCGGCGGACGCGAAGCCCGCGGACACCAAGCCGGCCGAGACGAAGCCCGCGAGCGTGANGGACACCAAGCCGGCCGAGACGAAGCCCGCGAGCGTGAAGTAGCGGGAAGGCGAGCCCGCTGGCGCGACGTGGCCGGCGGGCGATCCCGCGAGCGTGACATGGCCCGGCGCCGGAGGGGAGCGCGGGCAAGTCCAGCAGGCTACCAGCCAGCCTCAGCCTACCCGCGCGCGGCGGCGAGCAGGCGCTCCAGCGCCTCCTTCGCGCGCTGCCGGCGCTGCGCCTCGGGCAGCGCGCCCGCGCGCAGGCGCTGGACCTCGGCGCACAGCGCCGCCCGATCGCCGGAGGGAGGCTGCCCGCAGAGCCGCTCGTGCGCGCCGTGGACGCGCGCATCGCGCGGCGCCGGGTCGCCCGCGAGCGCGGCCGCGGCGGCCTCGATGAGGAGCGCTGTCGCCGCCGCGTCGTCGCTCTCTCCCAGCCAGCGGGCGACGAAATCAGGCTGCCGCGCGAGCCTCGCGAGGACGTCCCAGCGCTGCGCGCGCACCGCGAGCTCCGTCGCGAAGAGCACGACCTTCAGGTTGCGGCCGAGGTCCGGGAGGACGCGCGTCTCGCCGTCGAGCGCCATCACGTCGTCGACGACGCTCCCGTCGAGCGCCGCCGCCGCGCAGCGCACCGCGACGCTGAGCAGGTCCGCGCGCAGCGCCGGGCCGAGCGACGGCGCGCGGCCGAGCGCGCGCGCCGCCTCGAGGACGAGCGGGCCGCAGTGCCCCTCGCGCCGCTGCCGCGCGAGCATCACGCCGGCGTCGTAGAGGCGGCCGCTCCGGCGCAGCGCCTCCACGGCGGCCGTGAACGCGTCGGGGTCGTACGTCCCCCGCTCCGCGGCCGTGAGGAAGCCGTCGAGGCTGCGCAGGACAGGGCACGCCGCCGCGCTGCCGGCGCGCCGGAGGTGCGGGAGCTTGCCGAGCACGTCCGCGATGCGCAGCGAGAGCGCGAGCGGGTAGGCGTCGCAGGCGGGCTCCTCGTGGCCGCCGAGCTCGACCCGCGCCTCGGTGCACGCGAGCGGGCCGGCGACGGCGGCGAGCGAGCGCGCTGTCCTCGCGACGAGCGGATCGAGGCCCGGGACCGCGGCGAGCCCCGCCGGGAGCGGATCGAGCAGCGCCGCGACGGCGGCGTCGTCGGCGTCGGGCGGCAGGAGGCCGCGGACGAGCGTCCACAGATCGCCGGCCAGGAAGGGGTGCCCGGCCTCGGCCGCGAGCTGGGCGTCGATCGCGAGCAGCGCGCGCGCGTCCTTCCCCCATGCGAGCGGCTGGTCCGAGCGCAGCGCGCGCGGCCCGAGCCTCAGGCCGAACGAGAGCGCGGCGATCGCCCGGCGCGCCGCCGCGGCGCCGCGGTCGGCGTCGCCGTCGAGGAAGTGGTAGGCGGCCGCGAGGGCCGCGGCGCTGACGTAGGCGCGCGCCGCGTCCTCGTCGCTCCGGGGCGAGCCCTCGGGCGCGAGGGCCGCGGTGAGCGCGCCCTCGGGCTCGCCGCGGGTGCGGAGGCCGAGGCCGAGCTGGAAGCCGGTCGACCCCTCGAGGATCCCGGCGCCGTACGAGACGTCGAAGCTGAGGGAGAAGACGCGCGTCGCTGTCTTTTCCTCGTAGCGGTAGGTCATGCGCGGCACGCGCAGGCCGCGCGCGTCGGCGTCCGAGAGGACGCGGTCGAGCGCGTCGCGGGCCTCGGCGCGGCGGCCGCCGGCGAAGTCGCGCGCGGCGCCCACGATCGCGAGCACGTCGCCCGCGTCCGCCGTCTGGCAGGCGTCGTCGGACGCCTTGCGCATCGCGTCCGCGTAGGCCGACGGTTCGGGGGCGATTCCGCGACGGGCCTTCGCGATCTCGCTCAGGTACGAGAGCGCCCACGCGACCCGGCTGCCGCGCTCGTTCGCGAGCGCGACGGCCTCCGGCGACGGCGGCGCGCCCAGCACGGCGGCGCCGAGGAGCGAGGTGAGCAGCCCGAGGTCGGCCTGGTCGCGCATGCCGAGGGCGGAGAACGCCCTGGCGTAGCCGACGAACAGGCCGCGGAGGTCGGCGTCCGCGCGGGCGGCGGGCACGGACGCGAGCGCGTCGAGGAGGGCGGCCCCGGCC
>NZ_JEMA01001141.1 GCF_001589285.1 Sorangium cellulosum
CCCAGAGGAGCGCCGCGCCGGCCGGCGCCGCCGCGAGCGCCGCCGCCTTCGCGGCCGGCAGCACGTAGACCTCCTCGGGGCCGGGCATGTACGCCCGCTCGGGGTAGTCGCCCGCCGGCCCCTCGGGGCCGTGCAGCGTCGCCATGCGCACCACCTGGGCCACGTGCAGCGCCTGCCGGTCGGTCGTCTGCTGGATCTGCTCGCGGCAGCTGAAGCCGTCGGTCACGATCAGCGCGTCCTTCGGCGCCGACCGGACCGCGGGCAGGAGCACGCGCTCGCCGCACCGGATCGAGACGTCGTACTTGTCGCCCTCCTCGAAGCCGAACGCGCCCGCCATCCCGCAGCAGCCCGAGTCGAGCAGCTCGACGTCGAGGCCCATGCCGCGGAGCACGTCGCGCTCGCCGTCCATGCCCAGGATCGCCTTGTGGTGGCAGTGCCCGTGCACAACGGCGCGCCTGTCGAGCCTCGGCAGCTCGATGCCGCGCGCGCCGGCCGGAGGCCGGCGGGGATCGCCGTCCAGCGCCCCCTTCAGGAAATCGCTGAACATGTGCGTCTGCCGCTCGAGCTTCGACGCCACCGGGTCGTCGGGGAAGAGCCCGCGCAGCTCGTCGCGGAAGACCGAGACGCAGCTCGGCTCCAGGCCGACCACCGGCACGCCGCGCTCGATCGGGTCGCGCAGCGCGCTCATCACCTCGCGCAGGAGGCGCCGGGCCGTCTTCAGGAAGCCGAAGTCGTAGAGCGGCCGGCCGCAGCAGAGCTGCTGCTCGGGGACGATCACCTCGTAGCCCGCCCACTCGAGCACCTCGGTCGCGGCGATGGCCGTGTCCGGGAAGAAGTGGTCGTTGAAGGTGTCCGGCCAGAGCAGCACCTGCGGGGCGCCGGCATTGCGCCGCGGCCGGCCGTGGAACCACTGCCGGAACGACCGCCGCGCGAACGGCGGGATGCTCCGCTCGGGCGCGATGCCGGCGATCTTCTTCGCCACGGCCGCGAGCAGGGGCGTCTGCGTGACGAGGTTCGCGAGCCCCGGCACGCGCTGGCCGACGCGCGCCCACCAGTGGACGAGCCCCATCGTGTAGGCGGCGCGCGGCCTGAGGCGCCCCGCGTAGTAGTGCGACAGGAACTCCGCCTTGTACGTGGCCATGTCGACGTGGACCGGGCACTCGTCCTTGCACCCCTTGCAGGCGAGGCACAGGTCGAGCGACTCGCGCACCTCGTGGTCGCGGAAGCCGCGGAGCTCGCTCCCCTCCAGCATCTCGAAGAGCAGGCGCGCCCGGCCGCGCGTGGTGTGCTCCTCCTCGTGCGTGACCCTGTAGCTCGGGCACATCGTGCCGCCGTCGTGGCGCCGGCACCTGCCGACGCCCACGCAGCGCAGGGCCGCGCGCGTGAAGTCGCCGTCGTCGTCCGGGAAGCGGAAGTGCGTCTCCACGGCGGCGGAGCGGAAGCCGGCGCCGAGCCGGAGGTTCTCGTCGACGCGGTACGGGTCGACGACCTTGCCGGGGTTCATGCAGAACGAAGGATCCCACGCGGCCTTGAAGCGGCGGAACGCCTCGATGAGCTCCTCGCCGTACATCTTCGGCAGGTACTGCGCGCGCGCCTGGCCGTCGCCGTGCTCGCCGGAGAACGAGCCGCCGTAGCGGACGACGAGGTCGGTCGCCTCGTCGAGGAAGCGCTTCCAGTTGCGGATGCCCGCGGCCGTCACCACGTCGAAGTCCACGCGGCAGTGCACGCAAGCCTGCCCGAAGTGGCCATAGAGCGCGGGCTTGTAGCCGTGGCGATCGAAGAGCGCGCGCAGGTCGCGGAGGTAGCCGCCCAGGTTGTCCGGGTGCACGGCCGAGTCCTCCCAGCCGGGCCACGTGTCGGGCTCCCCCGGGACGCGCGTGGTCGCGCCGAGCCCGGATCTGCGCACGTCCCAGAGCGCGCGCTCCTGGTCGGGGTCGTCGTACAGCTTCATCGTCGGCGGGTTCGGCCCGCGCGCGAGGGCGCTCATGGCGGCGCGCGCCCGCGCGTCGGACTCGTCCAGGGTGTCGCCCCCGAACTCGACGAGCAGGAAGCCGCGGCCCTCCGGGAGGTAGCTCAGGTAGCGCTCGTGCAGCCCCTTCTTGCGCATGTCCTCGATGAGCCGGTCGTCGATCCCCTCGAGCGCGATCGGCCCGGCGCGCATCACCTCGGGGACGTGATCGCCCGCGGAGAACACGTCCGGGTAGCCGAGCACGACGAGCGACCGGAACCTGGGCCAGTCGACGAGGCGCAGGGTGGCCTCGAGCACCGTCACGCACGTGCCCTCGGTGCCGACAAGGGCGCGCGCCACGTGGAAGCCGTTCTCCGGCAAGAGCTCGTCGAGGTTGTAGCCGGACACGCGGCGCGGGATGCGCGGATAGCGGGCGCGGATGAGGTCCGCGTACCGGTCGCGGATGGCTCGCAGCTCGGCGTAGATGCCGCCGCGCCGGCCGCCCTCGCGGACGATGGCCTCGAGCTCGTCCTCGCTCGTCGGCCCCACGCGCAGCCGCAGGCCGTCGTAGGTCAGCACCTCGAGCTCGTGCACGTTGTCGGCGGTGCGGCCGCCGAGCACCGAGTGCACGCCGCACGAGTTGTTGCCGATCATCCCGCCGAGCGTGCAGTACTCGTGCGTCGAGGGATCCGGCGCGAACGTCAGGTCGAGCTCGTTCGCCGCGTCGCGCAGGGTGTCGAGCACCGTGCCCGGCAGCACGCGCGCGCGCTTGCTCGCGCGATCGAGCGCGAGGACGCCGCGCATGTACTTCGAGAAGTCGAGGACGACCGCGACGTTGCACGTCTGCCCGGCGAGGCTCGTGCCGCCCCCGCGCGCGAGGATGGGCGCGCCGTGGCGGCGGCACGCGGCGACGGCGGCGATCACGTCGTCCTTGTGGCGCGGCACGACGACGCCGATGGGGAGCTGCCGGTAGTTCGACCCGTCGGTGGCGTAGAGCGCGCGGTCGCCCGCGGTGAAGCGGACCTCGCCCTCGACCGCGCGCGAGAGCTCGGCGGCGAGCGCCTCCACCTCGGGCCCTGCCGCGGGCGCGAGCCGCACGCGCCGCTCGCCGGGCAGGCGGATCACGCCGCGATCGAGCTCGCGCTGGACGGGCTCGGAGGGCCTGTCCTCCGCCGCCGCTCTCTGCCTTTCCTCCTCCATGTGCTGCATGATTCCCCCTCACACCGCGAAGCGCTCGGCGTCGGCGCGCCGGAGCGAGAGCCCCATCCCCGGGCGCTCGAGGTCCGGGGCGAGCGCCCCGGCCGCGGGCGCGACGGCGCCATCGAAGAGCATCCGCTCGATGCGGACGTGGTCGTGGAAGAACTCGAGGTGCGCGAGCCGCTGCACCGCGCACGCCGGGTGAAGGTGCAGCGACGGGGCGCAGTGGCACGACAGGTCGAGCGAGCGCGCCTCGCACAGCGCCGCGGCGGCGAGGAAGCCTGTGACGCCGCAGCGGCTCGCGTCCGCCTGCAGGACGTCGACGGCGCCTGCGTCGAGCATGCGGCGGAAGTAGACGAGATCGTAGCCGTACTCGCCCGCCGCCACGTCCATGCCGGCGGGCGCCCGGTCGCGCAGCAGCCGCAGGCCGTCGAGGTCGTCCGATGTCACGGGCTCCTCGAACCAGCGCACGCCCTCGCCGGCGAAGCGCTCCGCGAGGGCGAGCGCCTGCTTGCGCGTGTAGGCCCCGTTGGCGTCGACGAACAGCGCGGCGTCCGGGCCGACGGCGCGGCGCGCCGCGCGGACGCGTGCGAGGTCCGCCGCGGGGTCGCGCCCCACCTTCATCTTCACGCGCGGGATGCCCTCGGCGACCCAGCCGCCGAGCTGCTCCGCGAGCTCGGCCTCGGTGTACGAGGTGAACCCGCCGCTGCCGTAGATGGGCACGCTGTCGCGCGCCATCCCGAGCAGCACAGCGAGCGGCACGCCGAGCAGCCGGGCCTTCAGGTCCCACAGCGCGGCGTCGACCGCGGCGATCGCCATCTGCGCGACGCCGGGCCGGCCGAGGTTGCGGATGCTGCGCACCATCGCGGCCCACGCGCCGGGGACCGCCAGCGCGTCGCGCCCGCGCACGACGCCGGCGAGCTTGTCGGCCACGAGCCGCGCCGCCGCCACGTCGGCGTACGTGTAGCCGAGCCCCCGCTCGCCCCCGGCGGACGCGTGCACGACGACCAGCGTCGTTTCGCGCCACTCGAGCGTGCCGTCCGACTCCGGCCTGTCGGTCGGGATGATGTACGCGGCCACCTCGATCCGCTCGATCGGGACCGCCGCGCGCTGCATCGGATCGGCCATGATCACCCCCGGTGCGGGATCCAGCTCTCGATCATGTCGCGGTACGCCTGGCGGATGATCCCGCGCGCGCCCGGGTCGCCCCGCAGCAGCGCCGTCGTGAGCATCCTGGCCTGCTTCACCGTGATGTGGGGCGGCAGCGGCGGGACCTCCGGGTCGGTGACCGCCTCCACCACGACCGGCCGGTCGACCCGGAAGGCCTCGTCCCAGGTGCGCGCGACCTGGTCCGGGCGGTCGATCCGCACGCCCGAGAGCCCGAGCGCCTCGGCGTAGGCCGCGTACGGGAAGTCCGGCAGCGTCTGGGACGCCTCGAGCTTGGGATCGCCGCTCATCGCGCGCAGCTCCCAGGTGACCTGGTTGAGATCGCGGTTGTTGAGCACGAGCACGACGAGGCGCGGGTCCTTCCACTCGCGCCAGTACTTGGCGACGGTGATCAGCACGTTGATGCCGTTCATCTGCATCGCGCCGTCGCCGATCAGCGCGACGACAGGGCGGTCGGGGAAGGCGAACTTGGCCGCGACCGCGTACGGCATCCCGGGGCCCATGGTCGCCAGCGTCCCCGAGAGCGACGCCATCATGCCCTCGCGGATCTTGATGTCGCGCGCGAACCAGTTCGCCGACGAGCCGGAGTCGGCGGTCAGGATGCAGCGGTCGGGCAGCCGCGGCGACAGCTCCCAGTAGACCCGCTGCGGGTTGAGCGGGTCGGCGTCGTTCATCGCCCGCGCCTCGAGCACCTTCCACCAGTCGGCCACGTTCTCCTCGAGCCTGCGCCGCCACGAGCGGTCGGTCTTGAGCTTGAGGTAAGGGAGGAGCGCCCGCAGCGTCTCGGCGCTGTCGCCGATCAGGTTGACCTCCATCGGGTAGCGCAGGCCGAGCATCCGGCCGTCGATGTCGATCTGGACGCCGCGCGCCTGGCCCTCTTCCGGCAGGAACTCCGGGTAGGGGAAGTTCGAGCCGACCATGAAGAGGGTGTCGCAGCTCGCCATCATGTCCCAGCTCGGCTTGGTGCCGAGCAGGCCGATCGCGCCGGTGACCCAGGGCAGGGCGTCGGGGAGCGCCGCCTTGCCGAGCAGCGCCTTGGCCACGCCGCACCCGAGGATCTCGGCGGCGCGCGCGACCTCCGGCGCGGCGCCGAGGGCACCCTGGCCGATCAGCATCGCCACCCGCTTGCCGGCGTTGAGCACGTCGGCCGCGCGCCTCAGATCCTCCTCCTTCGGCACCACGCGCGGCGAGCAGTAGCCGAGGCCGGTGTGCACGGTGCCGTGCTTGTGCGGGGGCTCCTCGACGGCGTCCATCTCCTGGACGTCCTTCGGGACGATGACGCACGTGACCGTGCGCTCCGCCCGCGCGATGCGCATCGCGCGGTCGATGAGGTGCCGGATCTGCGCGGGACAGGACGCCATCTGCACGTACTCGTGCGCGACGTCCTTGAAGAGCGTGACGAGATCGACCTCCTGCTGGTAGTGCCCGCCGAGCGCGGCGCGGTCCTGCTGGCCGACGATGGCCACGACCGGCTGGTGGTCCATCTTGGCGTCATAGAGCCCGTTCAGCAGGTGGATCGCGCCGGGCCCCGAGGTCGCCAGGCAGACGCCGACCTCGCCGGTGAACTTCGCGTGGGCGCACGCCATGAACGCGCCCATCTCCTCGTGCCGCACCTGGATGAACCGGAGGTCCGGAACGCGGAGGAACGCGGCCACGATGCCGTTGATGCCGTCGCCCGGATACGCGTAGACGCGCCGGACACCCCACGCGACGAGGCGCCTCAGCAGGAACTCGCCGACGGTCTGGGCCATGAGTCTTCCCCCCCGGGAGCTCGGAACGTGAGCTCGACGCTGCGAGGCGTGCGACATCCGTGCCGCCTCGCCGCGCCGCGCGCTGCGTGCCGCGGTTGCGCGTGCGAGCGGCCGCTGCGCGCGCGGGCGCAGGCGATGCATTCCGGGGCGCGCCGGGCGCGCGCTCGCGCCGGCAGGGGGAGCGCGATCATCGCCGGTCGGCGGCGGCCCCTCACGCGAGGAGGCGCCGCCAGGGGGTGCTGCGCCGGGCCGCTGCGCTGCGCGCGGCGGCCCCGACGAGGGCCGCCGCGCACAGCGCCACGGCGCCGAGCGACAAGCGATGGATGTCGAACCAGAGCTCCAGGCTCGACGACTTGGCGCGCCGGTCGAACGGGCCGTGCGCGCCGAAGTCCCCCGGCACGGGCGCCCACAGGTTGTCGACGCGATCCGGATCCACGGGCTCATCGGTCATCTGCCGCGTGTACCCGACCTTCGCGAGCCAGTGATCGAGCAGCCCCGGGATCACGCGGTTCCCCCAGATCGCCTCGACGGTCGGGAAGCCGACCTTGATGTCGCGGCGGTCGTTGTGCGCGGCCCAGTGGAGCGCGTCGGCCGCCACCTCGGGCTGGAAGATCGGCGGGACCGGCTGTGGCTTGTAGGGGAGGCGCGACTTCGACCAGAGGAACTGCGGCGTGTTCATCCCCGGCAGGTGCACCATGCTCACGCGCACGCGGCTCCCGTCGTGGATCAGCTCGCTGCGCAGCGATTCGGTGAAGCCCGCGATGGCGTGCTTGGACGCGCAGTAGGCCGACTGCAGCGGGATGCTCCTGAAGGCGAGCGCGGAGCTCGCCTGCACGATGACCCCGCGGTCGCGGGGGAGCATCCGCGCGAGCGCCGCGAGCGTTCCGTGCACATACCCGAGGAAGTTGACCTTGAGGACGCGCTCGTACTCTTCGGGCCGCGTCTCCTTCACGGGCGAGAAGACCGATGTCATCGCGACGTTGATCCAGGCGTCGATCGGGCCGAAGCGCTGCTCGACCTCCGCGGCCGCGGCCTCGACCTGCGCGAAATCGGCGACGTCTGTCGGCAGGACGAGCGCGCTCGCCCCGGCGTCCTCCGCCTCGCGCCGCGCCTCCTCGAGCCCGTCGCGCCCGCGCGCGACCAGCCCGATGCGCGCGCCTTCGCGCGCGAACCGCCTCACCGTCGCGCGCCCCACGCCCGCCGACGCCCCCGTGATCACCACGACCTCCGGCCGCCTGGAATCGCCCATGCCCGTCGCGCCTCCGCCTCGCCCGCGGCATCAAGCAACGTGAATGCCACCTGGGCGTGTCACTTCCTCGAGCTCGGCAGCGAGCGCGCTCCGTTCCCTGGCCTGATGCAGCATCCGGTCGGGCTGCTCGTCGCGCCAGGCGTCGACGCCGCGCCCCTGCCGGCGTGGAAGCACGAGCGCGGTGCCTGCCCCTCGAGGCGGGAGCACTGTCGAGTCCGTCGTCGTCCGGAGCCGGGTGCCGTCAGCGCTGCTCGTCGCGCACGGGGGACTCGAGATCGAATGAGGTGAGGCTGCCGCGCGCTCGCGAACGGCGACAGCGGACGGGGAAAGAAGCGGTCACCTGTAGAACGCGACGTCGTCGATCCAGAGGTCGAATGCCCGGCCCGGGCCGAAGCTGAGCTGTATGACCCGGATCCCGTCCTGCGCGCGCGACGAGAAGACGCCATATCCGGTCTGGACGAGACACCCGACAGGAACCTTGGGTTGATCCGGTGTACCGACCACGCCGACACCTGGAACACCTGTGTTGAAGACGGCAAGCCCACCCTCCTCGCGCATGAAGAGCCCCCTCGATTGTGTCGTCTGGAAGACGTGCGCGAGCCCCCCTGCGTGCGACGCGCGCGGGACCTGTATGGACGGGTATTCCGACAACGAGGCGATGGGGTCCAACGCGCTCTGGCGCGAGCGGCCGAGGCGGGGGATCTCGCCGCGAGCCGCGGCGGCCAGGAGCCGAACGCCTGCAGGGCGTGGCCCAGGCCGCGGGCGCCGATCGAGATGGCGGTGGGAGCCGCTCGTGCTGCGACAGTATCGCACCTGCGCTTCCGCGTCGAAGGCGGCACAATGCACTGCCTCACGGCCGAGGGCTCGAGATCCCGCTGAAACGGTCTAGTCGCGTCCGTTTTCTTCGTGGCATCATCGAATGCGTGAACGTGGAGAGGACGTCCAGCGCCGCGCCCGAGGTGGGGCATCAGCTCCTGCTAGAGCTCGGCCGCGGGGGGACCGCGCAGGTCTTCCTCGCCGTGCAGAGCGGCGCGGAGGGCGTGGACAAGCTCGTCGTCCTGAAGTTTCTCAGGACCGATTTGCTGGACCACCCCGAGCTGCGGGAGATGTTCATCAACGAGGCGCGCTTCTCCGCTCGCTTGAACCACGCGAACATCGTCCAGACGAGCGCGATCGTGCAGACGGCCAAGGGGGCCGCCATCGTGATGGAGTACCTCGAGGGCCAGCCGCTCTCGAGCCTGCGTTCGCGGGCGCGCACCAAGCTCCCGCTGGAGATGCACCTCCGGATCATCATCGACGTGCTTCGCGGCCTTCATTATGCCCACGAGCTCACCGGCTTCGACGGCGAGCCCCTCCACGTCGTGCACCGCGATGTCTCGCCCCACAACGTCTTCGTGACCTACGACGGTCAGGTCAAGCTCATCGATTTCGGCATCGCCAAGCGCACGGACGCGGGGGCCGAGACGGTGACGGGGGTGATCAAGGGCAAGATCGCGTACATGCCGCCCGAGCAGCTCGAGGGGAGCCGCGTCGATCGGCGCGCGGATCTGTATGCGGTCGGCGTCATGCTCTGGGAGGCCGCGACGGGCGAGCGGATGTGGCGGGGGATGGCCGACGTCGCCATCATGACTCGCGTCCTGAACGGGGACGTCCGGCGGCCGCGCGAGGTCAACCCCAACGTGCCCGAAGACCTCGAGCGCATCATTGTCAAGGCCCTTTCCTTCTCGCCGGACGATCGCTACGCCACCGCGTCCGAGCTCGAGGCCGAGCTCGAGGCGTTCGCCGTCGGGTTGACCACGGTGACGAACCGCGACATCGGCCGGTTCGTCTTGCGCGAGTTCGACGAGGTCCGCACGCAGACGAGGCGCGTCATCGCCCAGGAGATGAAGCGTCGGGCGTCCATGGCGCGCTCGTCCTCCCAGGCGGACGTCACGTTGCCGCCGCCGCCGCCGCTGTCTCAATCGCTCGCGCCCGCCGGCTACACCACGACGGGCTCGGACTCGAGGTCCACGGGCGCGTCGGGGCCGGCGTCGCGCTCGTGGCTGAAGAGGGCGTCTCGCCCGCTCCTCATCGCGGCCGTCCTGGGGATCGGCGCCGGCATCTTCCTGGGCGCCACCACCCGTTCCTCGCGTACCCAGCGCCCGTCCCTGGACGCCGCGCCCTCGCCGGCGGCGCCGCAGCCTTCGCCCC
>NZ_JEMA01001142.1 GCF_001589285.1 Sorangium cellulosum
CGCCCGGCGGGCCGGCGGCCGCGCCAGGGGCGCCGCCCCTCCCCTACCCGACCGGCAGCGGGCCCGTGCTCGCCGCGGCCGAGCGGACGCTCGCCTGGCGGTCGCTGCGCTTCCTCGCCCAGGTGCGCAACACCTACTTCGTGTGCGAGGGGCCGGACGGGATCTACTTCCTCGACCAGCACGCGGCGGCGGAGCGCGTGACGTTCCACCGGCTGCGCGCGGCGTACGACGGCCGCGACGTCGCCACGCAGAAGCTCCTCTTCCCGGTGATCATCCCGGCGGCGCCCTCGGAGGTGTCGCTTGTCGAGGAGGCGCAGGAGGCGATCGCGCGGCTCGGGCTCGACGTCCGCGCGGCGGGCGCGGCGCAGCTCGCGGTGCACGCGGTGCCAACGCTGCTCCGCCGCGCGGCGCCCGAGCGCCTCGTGCGCGACCTCGTGGACGAGCTGAGCCACGCGGGCGAGCGCGCGTTCTCCGGCGCGGTGGACCTCGCGCTGGCGACCATGGCCTGCCACGGCTCGCTGCGCGCGGGCGATCCGGTGGCGCCGGAGGAGGCGCGCGCGCTGCTCACGGCGCTCGACGAGGTCGACTTCGCCGGCCACTGCCCGCACGGACGGCCCATCGTGATGCGCGTCGGCTGGCCGGAGCTGGAGCACCGCGTGGGGAGGCGGTGACCGAGGCGGCGCAGGAGGCCGCTCCGGAGGCGAGCGCGGCCGCCGCGCCGCCGTCGTGGGAGACGATCGCGCCGCCCGCGCCGGGCGAGCTGCTCGTCGTTGTCGGCCCGACGGCGAGCGGCAAGACCGAGCTCGCCATCCGGCTCGCGGAGCGCCTCGGCGGCGAGGTGGTGAGCGCCGACAGCGTGCAGATCTACCGCGAATTCGACCTCGGCTCAGGAAAGCCGACGCCGGCGGAGCGGGCGCGCGCGCCGCACCATCTGGTCGACGTGGCCGAGCCGCTGCAGGCGATCGACGCCCAGCGCTTCGCGGCGCTCGCGGAGGCGGCGATCGCCGACATCCGCGGCCGCGGCCGGATCCCGATCGTCTGCGGCGGCACGTTCCTCTGGGTGAAGGCGCTGGTCTTCGGCCTGTCGCCCGCGCCGCCCGCCGACGCCGAGGTGCGCGCGCGCCACCGCGCGATCGCCGACGCCGAGGGGCGCGCCGCGCTCCACGCGCGCCTCGCCAAGGTGGATCCGGAGAGCGCGGCCCGGCTCGCGCCGAACGATCTCGTGCGCGTGAGCCGGGCGCTGGAGATCTACGAGCGCTCGGGCCGGACGCAGAGCGCGTGGCACGCGGAGCACGGCTTCCGGGATCGCCGGCACGCCGCGCGCCTGCTCGCTGTGCACCGCGACCGCGCCGAGCTCGACCGCCGTATCGAGGCGCGGGCCGTCGCGTGGCTGGAGCAGGGCTGGGCCGACGAGGTCCGCTCGCTGCTGGCCCGCGGCTACGGCGACGCGCGGGCGATGGGATCCGTCGGCTACAAGCAGGTGCGCGAGCACCTGGAGGGGCGCCTGCCGGCCGAGGAGCTCGCCCCCGCCATCGTGCGCGCCACGCGCATCTTCGTGCGGCGGCAGCGAACCTGGTTGAGGGACCAGGCGGTCGCGCACGTCGCGCTCACGTGACCCGGCGGCGGCGCGGGTCAGTAGGCGAAGGCCTGGTACACCTCGGTCTCGTCCGGCACGTCGAGCGACTCGACGACCGGGTTGAAGCGGAGCATCCGCTTCGCGCGCTCCGAGAGCTGGGCGAGGCCGTCGCGGGGCACCCGGATCGAGACCTCCGGGCGGAAGAGCCAGCGGCGGCTGTACCCGATCACCACCATCGGCCGGGGCTCGCGCGTGCGGTTCGGGGTACCGCGGTGGAGGCCGCGGACGTCGCGGACCATGACGTCGCCGAGCTCCATGTACACGGGCTCCAGCGCGACCTCGCCCATCTCCAGGCGCCGCATGGCTTCCGCCTTGGAGAGCATGTGCGTGCCGCGGGCGATCTCGATCGGGCCGTTCTCGGCGGTGACGTCGACAAGGGGGAAGTTGACGGCGAGCTGGAACGCGGGCGTCTCTCTCCCTGTCTCGGGGAAGAGCGGCGGCGTGTCGCGGTGGACATCCTGGTAATCGGACCCGAGGAGCGGAGTATCGGTCGCGAGCTGCACCATGGTCATGTCGGCCCCGACCAGGCGCTCGACCACGCCGAGGATGCTCTCGTCCTCGTAGATGCGCGGCTCCGCGAAGGGCGCCTTGAACGGGAGCGTCACGTAATAACGACCGGGCCCCCGGTTCTTGAGGTGCCCCTCGCGCTCGATGTGCGCTTCGAGGAGCGCGGCGAAGGCCTCACGCCACGAGAGCAGAAGGCTCTTCGGGATGAGGCTCTTTATCAGACAGAACCCATCGCGCTGCGCTGCGTGGGCAAGCTCATCCATCTCGGCGCTCGTGTGGCGGACGTGGCTCATAGATCGGCGCCAAGCTTGATCGGCGTCCACCGGAGTCGTCAAGCTCAGCGCTTGCGCGCTGCCGATTCATCATGACGCCACCTTCGCTGGAATCGTTGCCTCCGGAAGAGAAGGCACCCTTCCAGCTGTTTGGCCCACTCGGCCGCAGCAGGTGAACAAGCGGGCTCAGGCGATTCGCCTGGGCTCCTCGACGTCAGCGCGCTCTCCACCTGACCTCGCCGTCGCAGCGCGGGCAGCCGGCGCTGCGCGGCCGCGCCTCCTGCGTGAACGCGACGCGGCCGCAGCCGGTGCACACGGTCATGTGGCTCCTGTAGAGATCCGCGGCGGAGAGGATCTCGGCGGCGAAGAGGCTGAGCACGATGTCGCTGAGGAGGTCGCTCTCGCGCGGCGCCGGCAGCCAGCCCGAGCGACCGTCCACCACGGTCCATCGCACGCGCGCGCTGTACAGCGCCGCGCGGAGGAACCCGCCGTCGGGGTTCGGCGCCACGAAGTCGAGCAGCGCGAGCGCCACGCGCTCGCGCGCCCGCGCGGTGAGCGCCGCGACCTCCCGGTGCCGCTCGTCGAGCCCGCAGAGCTCCAGGGTCTCCGCGCCCGGCTCGCGCAGCGCGCGCGGGGCCCGCATCCAGCCGGGGGCGACCACATGCTCGAGCAGCCACGCCGCGAGCTCGTGCGGCTCCCACGGGCGGGTCGTTGCCTGCATGAACTGCAGCGCCCCGGCCAGGCTGGGGCTCGCGAGCATGCGCGCGCGCAGCGCGACGAACGAGCTGGCCCGTCCCGCATCGGCTCGAGAGCCCCGATCGAGCATCTCGCTCCGGACGGAGCGGCTCGCAGGCCGGAGGCTGTCCATCGCGATCTTCAGGGAATTGCTCATAAATTCCATGGGGAGTCTTCTGTCCCGCCGGCCGCCGCGGGGAGCGGCCGGTCGCCGGCGATGTGCGGAGCGGTAAGCGCCCCGCGTGCCAGCCAGGAAATGAGGCAGAATCCCGCCACATGGTGCGGACGCGCGCTGGAGCCTCGCAGCCGTCGCGACACAGCGAAACTCGCTGATGTCTCGAGGCCGCTGCCCAGCGCGCGCGGTTGCTGCGTCCAGGCATCGGGCCGCTGGAGCGCCCTCGGCGCCGGCGCTCGCCGAGCGCCCCGTGCTCATGGCCGGGTTCGTGAGGGGTCGTTCTTGCGCACTCGCCCGCCGCGGGCGGACGCACGTACGCCCGCGGCGAACACGATGTCCGCGGGATCCGATCAGCTCGCAGCCAGTCCCGGGAGCGGCGACTTGGACGGCAGGTTCGGATCGCCGAAGCCGGCGAAGTCGGTGACGCCCATCGCGTCGCACAGGCTGAGCAGCACGCGCTCGTGCCTGTCGGAGCTGCGCACGTACCGGCCGCCGGGGCTCGTCTTCAGATAACCGCCATCGCCGCTCGCGAGGACGAACTTCATCTCGTTCATGTTGTGGTTCGGCGAGTCGCCCATGTCGCGGCACCACGCGATGAGCGTGTTGTCGAAAAGCGTCCCCGAGCCGTCGGCCTCGGGGATCGCCTTCAGCTTCGTGATGAGGTCGACGAACCGCTGCGCCAGCCACTTCTCCAGCTTGACCAGGTCGAGGTGCGCGGGGGCGCCGGTGTGGATCATGGAGCCGTGCTCCTCGCCCCGGAGCCCGATCTCCGGCAGCTCGACGTTCATGGCCTGATCCGAGCCCCACTGGATCGCCGCGACCCGCGTGATGTCGCACGCGAACGCGCCGACGATGAGATCCATGTGCGCGAGGTTGGCCTGCAGCGGGTTGGCCGGGTCGGTGGCCACCTTCGTGGGCGGCGCGCAGCCGCCGCCTTCGCCGGACGACGCGTTCGACAGCCGCGTCTCGATCTGCCGGATCGACTCGAGGTGCAGATCGAGCTTGTACTTCTGCTCGGAGGCGAGATCCCCTCCGAGCGTCCTGATCTCGTTCTTGAGGTGATCGAGGACGCTCTTGCGGCGGCGCAGCAGGTCCTCCGACGAGGTGTTCACCGGGACCGCCGAGCCGAACAGGGTGGAGTACGCGGACGTGGGGGACGCGATGGTCGGCAGGTTGTCCGCGCGGTAGTACGGCGACCTCCCGCCGCTCACCGTGCTCTCCGCGCCGAGCAGGAGCGAGGCGATCGGCGTCTTCACCCCGGCGGCGACCAGCTTGTCCGCGATGAACTGATCGACCGAGATCAGCCCGGCGGGGCCTCCGCCGAAGCCGAGCCCGGTGAGGCCGTCCGGGGCGCCGTGGTTGTTGCCGGGGTTCCCGCTGGGGAGGCCGTCCACGAGCACGACGTGCTGCTTCACGTCGGCCAGCGGCGCCGTGGACTCGCTGAACGTGGGCGTCTCGCCGGAGACGCTCGTGGGCTTCCAGATCTGGGTCGCGGTCCCCATCGTGCAGAACAGGAGGAGCCGCTTGGGCTTCCGCCCGGGCGCCGCCTCGGCGATCGAGTCGAGGAAGGGCGCGAGCAGGAAGCCGGCCCCCACGCTGGCCGTCAGGCCCTTGAGAAACTCTCTACGACGATGGCTGCGCATGACCGACCCTTTCCCTCGCTCACCGATCTTCTGCAGACTGCAACCATGGAGCTCGCGGTCCTCGATCTCCATGCGCGCGACGCGGCGCCGCGTCAGCGCGGGCAACGCGCTCTCGACGTCGGATCCGTGGCCTCGGCCGGCGTCAGGCCGCGTCGTGCTTGAGCTTCGTGCGGCCCGCGTCGACGGGCCAGAGCGCTCGTCGATCCGCCCGCGGACCACGGGCGTCGACCGGTAGCGCGCGCCTGCGGAGCTCGCCGCGACAGGCGCGTGGGGGCGCGCCTGTCGCGGCGAGCGTCCCGCTGGCTCAGGTCGCGGCGAGGCCCGGGAGCGGCGACTTGGCGCCGAGGCCCGGATCGCCGAAGCCGGCGTAGTCCGTGACGCCCATCGCGTCGCACAGGCTGAGCAGCACGCGCTCGTGCCGCTCCTTGCTCGTGATGAACCGGCCGCCCGGGGCCGTCTTCAGGTAGCCGCCCGTGCCGCTCGCCAGGACGAACTTCATCTCGTTCTGGGTGTGGGCCGGCGCGTCGCCCATGTCGCGGCACCAGGCGACCAGCGTGTTGTCGAGGAGCGTGCCGGAGCCGTCCGGCTCGGGGAGCGACTTCAGCTTCTTGATGACGCCGACGAACTGCTCGTGCAGCCACTTCTCGAGCTTGATCAGCTTCACGTGCCCGGGGTCGTAGCCGTGGATCAGGCCGTTGTGCTCCTCGTCGGCGAGGCCGATGTCGGGCAGGTTCACGTTCATCGCCTGATCGGAGCCCCACTGGATCGACGCCACCCGGGTGATGTCGCACGCGAAGGCGCCGACGATGATGTCCAGGTGGAGCTGGTTGGCCTTCATGGCGTTGGACATGTCGCCCGCGGGCGACGTCGGGGCGGAGCAGGCGCCGCCGGTGCCGCCGCCGTTCATCGAGCCCGAGAGCCGCTGCTCGATCTGGCGGATCGACTCGAGGTGCAGATCCAGCTTGTACCTCTGCTCCGAGCCCAGGTCCCCCTTGAGCGTCGTGATCTCGCGCGTGAGGTGGTCGAGCACGCTCTTGCGGCGGCGGAGCTGGTCCTCGGCGGAGGTGTTCGAGGTCGGGTTGGTCGGCGCCGCCCCCGTGAACACCGTGGTGTAGGCCGACATGGGGGAGGCGATGGGCGCCAGGTTGGTCCCCTTGTAGAACCCCGTCTTGCCGCCGCCGGTGTCCGCGCCGAGCAGGAGCGAGGGGATGGGCGACGACAACGTCCCGGCGGCCTTCAGCTTCTCCACGATGAACTGATCGACCGAGATCAGCCCGTAGGGGCCGCTGGCCGAGTAGCCCATCCCGGTGAGGCCGTCGGCCGATCCGTGGTTGTTGCCGGGGCTCGCGCTGGGGAGGCCGTCCAGCATCACGATGTGCTCCTTCACGTCCGCGAGCGGCGAGGTCGCCTCGCTGAACGTGGGGGTCTCACCGGAGACGCTGGTGGGCTTCCAGATCTCGGGCGCCGTACCCATGGTGAAGAACACCAGGAGCCGCTTCGGCTTCTTCCCGGGAGCTGCGTTGGCGATCGAATCATAGAAGGGGGAGAACAGCAGGCTCGCCCCCAGGCTGGCACCGACACCCTTGAGAAAATTCCTACGACTGTGGCTGCGCATGACCGATCCTTTCACTCGCTACCGCTCTTCTGGTGGGTTGCAGCCGTGGGGGTCACGGGCCTTGAACTCTACGGGTGAAGTGCGGCGCGCGCGTCAGCGCGAGCCACACGCTCTTGATGCGGAAGTCTTCTGTCGCCGCTTCCTGCTGGACCTTCTCGTACGTGCAGCCGTCCTGCTCCCAGGTGTCGCCGAACGCGTAGTACGACCAGTAACGGACCATGCACTCCTTGACGTCCTCGCTCGCAGCGAGGTAGTCGGCCAGCTCGGTCACGCCTTCGAAGCCGAAGTTTTCCCCAGCGGGCGGAGCGAAGACCGTGCCGGTCGCGTCGATGGGGAGCCCGGACTCATCGTTCCGCCACCGACCGAACGTGTCGTAGTGCTCGAAGCCGAAGCCGATCGGGTCCATGAACTGGTGGCAGCCGCTGCAGGACGCGTCCGCGACGTGCTGCGTGACCATCATGCGCGTGGTCGCCGGGCCCTCGAGGGGTTTGATGTTCGGATCGACGCCGGGCGGCGGGGGCATGAGCGGCTGGCAGAGGAGACGGGTGCGGACCATCTTGCCGCGCTGGGTGGGCGAGGACAGCTTCGCGCCGCCGTGCCCGGTCAGGAAGCTGCCGTGGGCAAGGAGGCCGCGATCGCGCTGCCCGGGGGAGATCGTCACCCTCGTCAGCTCGGTGCCGCCGGCGCCGCCGAGGCCGTAGTGCGCGGCCAGGCTGCTGTTGATGAACGTGTAGTCCGCCTGCAGGAGGTTGGAGAACGTGCCGTTCTGGTTGAACGCGGCGTCCACGATGAGCGCCTGCGTCTCGGCCATCATGTCCCTGCGCAGCTCGTCGCTGAGGTTGAAGACCGTGTTGTCCTTCACCGTGGAGACCAGGCGGTTGAGCTGGAGCCAGCCGCGCATGAACCGCATCATCTCTGCCTCGGCGAGCGGACGGGTCGCCGGGTCCTCCAGGATGCGCAGCGCCTGCTGGGCGATCTGGTCGCTGGTCAGCGAGATGCCCTGGGCGGCGGCCTGGTCGGCGGCCTGCAGCAGCGTCTCGTCCGGCATGGTCCCGGTCAGCAGGTACGAGAGGTTGCTCGCGATCTCGTGCGGGGTGAGCTCGTAGACGCCGCCGCCGACGTCTCTGCCGATCTCGTGGCGGTACAGGAAGTACGGCGACTGCAGCATGGCGCTCACGACCACCTTGGCGCCGTCCTCGAACTTATCCTCCGCCCCGAACAGGGCGTCGTAGGACGCGAAGCGGTCCTCCGAGAGCGGCTCGCGGAACACGCGGCGGCCGAAGTCGCGGATGAACTGGCCGCGGCAAGCCGCGTCGTTCGTATTGCAGTTGGCCGAGGTGAGGGTGGAGAGCTTGTTCGTCACCGCCCAGTCCGCGGTCTGCTCGGCCCAGTCCATGACCTGCTGGGCGGTCAGGTCGCGGATCACGAGCGCGTTCGCGTCGGCCGTGAACCCGAGCACCTGCGGATCGTTGAAGATGCTCGGGAGGGTGACGCTCGGATCCCGGAAGAGATCGCGGACGGTGGCCTCGAACTGGTCCACCGTCAGGCGCCGCACCACGCGCGGGCCGGGGGTGCTCAGGTCCGCGGCCTCGCATTGCGACACCTCGGGGATGGCGTGGGGCTGCTCCGGCTGTTCGCCGGGCGGCGTGGTACCAGGGTCGGTGGGGTCGCCGCCGCCGCTGCTGCTGGTCTCGGAAGGCGTGCCGTCCGTGTTGCCGAGGTTGCCCAAGCAACCGAGCGGGCCGGCGAGGAGCAGTGCCACTGCGGAATAGCGGCGACACGCCTTCGCCGAAACCAAGCTATCAAGCGTGCTCATCATTGCTTGAGAAAAGCTGATGTCTCTCATGTTGTCAAGCCCCGATCAAGCGGTGTCGCCTCTAGATACTGACTCTGCCCACGCTGCTTACTCTGCCGAATCCATCCACGTAGCCCGACTGCGATTCATCATCTTTCGCCTGCGGCTCTCAGCGCCTTTCAGCGCATCGCAGCGCCGCTGTCCGCGTCCGGGCCCTCGGCCGCATCGTCATCGGTCGAGTTCAGACGCACTGCGTCGAGCTGACGCACGGTGCCGCGCGCCATGCAGGCGAGCTCGGCTCGACCTCGATGCCGTAGCAAGGTAGGCGCCTCGGCTCGTACAGCGCGCTTCCACCTCGAGGTGCGAGGCGAGCCGCTGAGCGAGCGCCTCCGTCTCTGTGAGCGTCGAAGCGCTGTCCATGTCAGGGATTAAGCAAGCGGTATGCCGCGTGTTTCCCCGGGGTTGCCAGGGTGCCGAGTGCGGTTTTCTTGATTTTTTCGGCCATCGACGGGGGTGGACGCGCACCAGTCCAGGAATCGCGATCCACCTGATCCGCGATCCATCGAGGTCATTGTACGGGCGCGCCCCCCCCCGGACGCCGCCGCCGTCAGCCCTTGGACCAGGCGCTGATCGATCGGTAGCTCGCGACGGACTCCTCGATGACCTCCAGCGCGCGGTTCCTGTCGTACATCGTATCCACCTCGGCGAGCTTGTTCTCCAGCGTCTTGTAGTCGATGAAGAACCGCATGAGCTCCTTGGTCACGTGCGGGGGCAGCTCTTCGTGCGTGAGGTAGTGGGCCACCGAGGGGTCGTCGACGGCGACGGCGATGATCTTGTCGTCGACGCCCTTGTCGTCGCGCATGAAGAAGCCGCCGATCGCGCGCGCCCTCACGATCGTGAGCGGCACCACCGGCTCCTGCATCAGGACGAGCACGTCGAGCGGATCGCCGTCGCCTGCGTGCGTCTGGGGGATGAACCCGTAGTTGGCAGGGTAATGCACGGACGAGTAGAGCACGCGATCGAGCATCAGGAGCCCGGTCTTCTTGTCGAGCTCATACTTGCACTTCGATCCCTTCGGGATCTCGATGACGACGGGGAAGAAGTCGTGTCGGCTGTCGGGGAGCAGGATGTCGTGCAGCGGATGGGTCATTGAAGCGTCCTGGGGCTGTCGCCCCGCCCGGGACGGGGCGAGGGGGGCACGCAGGATAGCAGAATTCCAGGCAAATTGGCGCGTGGCGTGCCGCCCGCCACGCGCGGCGCGGCCGCCCTGGCAC
>NZ_JEMA01001143.1 GCF_001589285.1 Sorangium cellulosum
GGCGCGGCGCCCCTCGCGGCGCTGCGCGTCCTCGGCGGCGCGGCGCTCGCGGGGCTGCTCCTGTCCGCTGTCGCGCTCGGCTGCGTCCGCTGGTCGGTGCGGGAGGACGGCCGCGACAGCAGCCGGATGCTCCTCACGGTGCTCGCCGCCGTCGTGGCGGCGACCGCGACCGCATGGACGCTGCGCGAGCTCGCGCTCGCGGCCTGGGCTCCCGCGGCCGCGTGGCTCGCGGGGCCCGCCGGTGCGCGCTTGTCTTCGCGGAGCCGCGAGCGCGGCGCCGCGGCACGAGAGGGGAAGGCGCGGTGATGCTGGAAGCGACGGGGATCCACAAGCGGCTCGCGGGCAGGGACGTGCTCTCCGGCGTCGATCTCCGCTGCGGGCCTTCCGACGTGGCGGTCGTGATGGGCGGCAACGGCGCCGGCAAATCGACCTTGCTGCGGATCGTCGCCGGGGTGCTGGAGCCCGATCGCGGCGCGGTGACGCTCGCGGGCGATCCGATCCACGGCGGCGGGGCCGCGGCGCGGCGCCGCCTCGGCTACGCGCCCGACGCGACCGAGGCGCTGCCCGACCTCCAGGTCTCCGAGCTGTGCGCCCTCGTGCGCGCGCTCAAGCAGGCGCCGCCGCTCGACCGCGCGTGGGTCGAGCGGATCGGCGTGGGCGCCTTCTACCGGCAGCGCCTCTCCGGGCTGTCGTTCGGCCAGCGCAAGCGCGCGCTCCTGCTCGCCGCGCTGGTGGGCGACCCGTGGCTGCTCGTGCTCGACGAGCCGACGAACGGCCTGGACGCCGAGGGGGTACNGGCCTGGACGCCGAGGGGGTACGCACGGTGATCGAGCTCATCGCGCAGCGCCGCGCCGAGGGGAAGGCGACCCTCCTCACGACGAACGATCCGGCGCTCGCCGCGGCGCTCGGCGGACGGCCGCAGCGGCTGAGCGCGGGTCGGCTCGGCGCGCCCGGCGCCGGAGACGCTGCGGGCGTGGTCCTGGAGGGGGGAGCGGGGCAGGGAGGTCACCCCTCCTGAAGCCCCGCCGCCGGACGTCCCCTACCGGCCGGCCTACCTGGGCGGCTGCGGGCAGAGCAGCTTCTTCAGCTCGTCTGTCGCCGCCGCGCCCTTCAGCACCACCGAGGCCAGCCGTTGCACCTTGGGCGCGAAGGAGCAGTCATGAGGCTCGTTGGGCGCCTTGTGCAGCAGGGACTCGACCTGATCGCCGGGGCCCTCCACGCTCTTCCTCGTGCAGAGGATCGGGCTGCCCTGGTGATAATAGTACCTGCGCTGCAGAAGGCGGGTCGCCGTGACATCGCCGAAGGGCATGGCGTCATTCAGGGCAAAGATGAGCTGTCCGTTGTCATAATAGAACTGGTAGGTGGACCCGGCGTCTCCCGCAGCGATGTCCTTGAGCTCTGCCTTCGAGACGGCGTTGTTCTTCTGGTGCAGCCGTATCTCGGCGCGTCCCTCGTCAGCAGGACAGGCCATGCGGAGCTCGCTCGTCTTCAGCCCCTTGTCCGCCTGGATCTCCGCGTATTTCTTCCGGATTTCCTCGATGCGAGGGTCGTCCGGCGCCTCCCGGGCGGCGCCGGGGCTCCCGGCGCCAGCCGCCGCGTCGGGGGTCGTCGTGCTCGGCGCCGACGGAGCGGGCGATACAGAGGTGGCCTGGGTCGCGGCCGCGGAAGGCCGAGCTCGATTCTCGGTGCCAGACACAGCGCCTGTCGTGGAGGAAGCTGGAGCCACGTCGCCCCGCCCGCAGGCGGTGGCGAGCAGGACGCTGGCGAGGACCATTGCAGATCGACTCATGACGTGTTCCTAAGCTCCATCGGGCGGTGAATCCACCCCGGCGCCCCGGGCGAGCGGCAGCAGCCGCAGCACCCGTGTCTCGCGCTGCTCGCGGCCCTCGAGGTCGAGCGAGGTGGGGACGAGGTAACGCGCGATCTCCTCGACGCCTTCCGCGGGGCAATACGAGCGCCCCGGATCGCCCACGAGCACCGCCGCTCCGTCCCTGGCCTGGCAGCGCAGCCACGGAAGCACGCGGTCGACCATCGCGCGCTCGTAGCAGACGTCGCCCGCCACGATGACGTCCCACGCGCCGCCTGCGGCGCTCGCCGTGAGGTCCTCCGCGATCACGTCGAGGGCGACGCCGTTCAACGCCGCGTTCAGCCGGAGCGCCGCGGCGGCGAACGGATCGATGTCCGCGGCGCTCACGTGCGCCGCGCCGGCGCGGACCGCGGCGATCGCGACGACGCCCCCGCCGGCGGCGAGATCGAGCACGCGCTTGCCGGAGACGACCGCGGGGTGGTCGAGCAGGTACCGCGCGAGCGCCTGCCCGCCGGCCCACGCGAAGGCCCAGTAGGGCGGCGGCACGCCCGCGCGCGCGAGCGCCGCCTCGGTCGCGTGCCAGAGCGGCGTGACCTCGGTCGCGAGGTGGAGCCTCACCTCGGGGACGAACGGCGGGCAGGCGACGGCGGTCTCGCGCGCCACGAACGCCGCGGCGCGCTCGTCCCGGGCGAGGGCCTCTGCCGGCTGCCGGGACGGCTCCTGTCGCGCAGGCTCCCTCGTCACAGCGCCTCGAAGATCCGCAGCGGCTCGGACACGCGCGCGGCCCACGCCGCCTCGTCGTGCGCCGCGCCCGCGTGCCACGCGTAGAACACGCTCTCGCCCTCCACGTACGGCGACCCCGCCCTCGTGAGGACGTCCCGGAGCTGGAGGTTCTCGCAGTAGTTGTCGGCCGCCGCCGGATCGTCGTCCTCGATGCCGTCGCCGTCGTCGTCGACGCAATCGCCGCCGCCGCCCGAGTCCAGGTAGAGCGTCGCCGCGCGCTCCGTGTGCGCCGCGTACCGCTCGATCATCGTCTCGTGGCGGACGCCCGCCCCGATGCTGCCCCAGCCCATCGTGCCGGAAAGGCTCGCGGCGAACGCGTACTCGCCCGGGTGGCGCGCGGCGGCGTGGAAGCTGATGAGGCCCCCGAGCGACGAGCCCATGATCCCGATCGGACCCGGCTCGCCGTGGCGCGCCCTGATGAGCGGCCGGACCGTGTCCCTCAGGAAGTCGGCATGGGCGTCGCCCTCGCCGCCGAGCAGCGCGCCGCCCTCCTCGATGCGATCCTCGACGTGCGTGTACTCCGCGAGCCGCGCCGGGGTGCTGTCGATGCCGACGAGGAGCACCCCCGGCGGCGCGTGATCCTGGAGGTGCCAGCCGCCCGCCGGGCCCGCGGGATCGAAGAGGTTCTGGCCGTCGTGCACGTAGAGGACCCTGTCGACGGCCCCCTCCGGGACCCACACGCGCACGGTGCGCGGCGCCATCGCGGCGTCGCCCACGGCGAAGTGGCGCTCGAGGTGCGCCTCGCGGGGCGCGACGAGGCTCATCTCGCCGAACGCGTCGTAGGTGCACGCGCGCGACCACGGATCGGCCGCCCACGCGGTCCCGTCCGTGAACTTGTAGCGAGCGCCCGCGTGCACGCTCTGCACGATCCAGTGGAAGCCGGCGTCGCCGGTCATCGCCGCGCCGGTCCACGCGTCGTGCTCGCCAGCGAGCAGGCGCAGGCTCGCGCTTGTCGAGACGAAGAGATACCCGCCGTCCACGGGGATGGGCCAGCCGGTCCGCGACGCGTGCGCGAGCAGCGCCGCGTCGCG
>NZ_JEMA01001144.1 GCF_001589285.1 Sorangium cellulosum
GAGGGCGGCGGCGGGGCCGGCGGGGAGGTGCCGCCGGAGGTGCTGCCGGACGAGCTGCCCGACTTCACCGAGCAGGAGCTCGAGCCCACCGAGGCGACCGACGGCATCCCGAGCCCGCTGCCGGGCGTGTACGACGACAAGGGCACCGCGGAGGACGACGCGGTGGTCCGCGCGCTGATGGGCTTCCCCATCCGCAACTCGGGGCGCCTCGCGCCGGTGATCGAGGAGATGTACGACCCGGCGAGCCCGCGGTTCCGCCAGTACCTCACCTCGGAGCAGTGGATCGCGCAGTTCGCGCCGCGGGAGCTCGACGTGCACCTCGTGAAGCTCTGGCTCGAGGAGCAGGGGTTCCAGGTGAACTTCACGGCCACGAACCGGCTGCTCCTCCAGTTCACCGGCACGGTCGCCCAGTTCAACGCGGCCTTCCAGACGGAGCTCAGGGTCTTCGAGCGGGAGAACCCGCAGGCGGGGAACCCGCCGTTCGACGTCTACGGCTCGCTCGAGCAGCTCACCGTGCCGACGTGGGTGGCCGATCGGACGACCGGCATCATCACCGCGGATCTCGCGGCGAGCACCAAGCCGCTGCCCGCCGAGGGCGGGGCGATCGACGAGGAGGGGCCGGCCGACGTCACCGACGGGGTCACCCTCGCGCAGATCGCGGGCGCGTACGACCTCGACGAGCTCTACGAGCTCGGGTTCACGGGCCAGGGCGTGAAGCTCGGCGTCACCGTCGGCGCGGCCTTCAAGTTCAAGGACCTCCAGTCGTTCTGGCGGTCGCTCGGCGTGCAGCGGTCGAACCCGCGGGTCATCCAGACCATGGAGCCGCCCGCCACGCGCTACGTGGAGTCGACGCTCGACGTCCAGTGGTCCGGGGGCCTCGCCCCGGGCGCGGAGCTCGTCGTGTACCAGGGGCCCGACGCGCGGAACACGTCGATGGTCTACACCTTCAACGAGGCGATCGGCCGCGGCGAGGTGTCGATCATCACGGACTCGTTCGCGCACCGCGAGGACTCCGAGCCGCCGGCCGTGCGGCTCCAGTACCACTATGCGGCGCAGATGGCCGCGGCGCTCGGGATCACGGTCGTCGCGGCGACCGGCGACTCCGCGCAGACCGACACGCCCTCGGCGAGCCCGTACGTCACCGGGGTCGGCGGGACGTCGCTCTGGGTCACCGAGGACGGCGAGGTCGAGAGCGAGATCGCCTGGTCGCGCTCCGGCTCCGGTCCGACGCTCTCGTTCGACATCCCCTCGTGGCAGGTCGGGATCGTGGAGGGATCGGGCGGCAAGCGCGCGGTCG
Source organism: Sorangium cellulosum (assembly GCF_001589285.1). Classification (GTDB taxonomy): domain Bacteria; phylum Myxococcota_A; class Polyangia; order Polyangiales; family Polyangiaceae; genus Sorangium; species Sorangium cellulosum_G. The sequence continues at coordinate 1,298 of NZ_JEMA01001144.1, forward strand.
CGGACGTCGCGATGCACGCCTCGACCTCGCCGCTCCCTTACTGGGTCTACTACCTCGGCGAGTGGCAGCGCTACGGCGGGACGTCGTTCTCCGCGCCCGCGTTCGCGGGGATCGTCGCCGCGGTGAACAGCTACCGCGCCGCGCAGGGGCTGCCGCGCGTCGGCTTCCTCAACTCGATCCTCTACACGACCCCGGCCGTGCAGGCGACGTTCCGCGACGTCGTGAGCGGCTCGACGGAGTTCTTTGCCGCGGGGCCGGGCTGGGACTACCCGACGGGCTGGGGCGCGCCGAGCGCTATCGGCCTGGCCACCACGCTGCCGTAGCGGCGCGGCACGCCGGGTCGGGCGTCGGCGGCGCGCGCCGACCCGATCCCGGCGGACCGACGCCGATCACCGCCGCCTCGCCGCCTCGCCGCCTCGCCGCACCGTCGCATGCTCGAGAACCTGCCGCTCTTCCCACCGAACGGGCTGGATCGCAGCCTCCACGCCGCGGTCCTGATCGGGCTCGTCTTCGGCACGCTGTTCACGGAGACGCTCGGCTGGACGTACGCGGGGCTCGTCGTGCCCGGCTACCTCGCGACGGTGTTCTTCGCGGCCCCGGTCACCGCGGTGTTCATCATCGCGGAGTCGGTGGTGACGTACCTGTTCGTCGCGCTGATCGGCCGCTGGATCACCCGGACGGGCGCGTGGTCGACGGCGTTCGGGCGCGAGCGGTTCTACCTGTTCATCGTCGGCGCGGTGATCGTGCGGCTGTTCGTCGAGGGCTTCGTCGTCCCCGAGGTCTCGGCGCGCTACGAGTTCGTGCACTCGCGGGAGCTCTACAGCATCGGGCTCGTGCTCGTGCCGCTCATCGCGAACGCGTTCTGGAACAGCGGCCTCGTGCGGGCGGCGCCGCGGCTCGCCGTCGTCACGGCGCTGACGGCGCTCGTGCTCGGCGTGCTGCTCCGCACGACGAACCTGTCGGTCTCGCGCTTCCAGGTCCTCAACGAGAGCCTGTCGCTCGAGTTCCTCGAGCTGCCGAAGGCCCACATCATCCTCGTCATCGGCGCGCTGCTCGGCGCCCGCAACAACGTCCGCTACGGGTGGGACTACAACGGCATCCTCGTGCCCGGCCTGCTCGCGGTGGCCTGGTACGAGCCGACGAAGCTGCTCACGACGACGATCGAGGCGCTGGTCGTCTTCTACCTGTCGCGCTGGATCACCTCGGTCCGCCCGTTCTCGCGGATGCTGCTCGTCGGGCCGCGGCGCATGATCTTCGTGTACGTGCTCGGCTTCGTCGTGAAGATGGCGATCGGCTTCGCCATGGTGCGGTTCGCGCCGGGGCTGCAGATGATCGACTACTTCGGCTTCGGGTACCTGTTGCCGAGCCTCCTCGCCGTGAAGATGTGGAACAAGGAGCACGTCGGCATCGTGATCATGCCGACGCTCCAGGTGTCGCTCACGGCGTTCCTCGCGGGCAACGCGGTCGGCTACGCGCTCGTCGCGCTCGGGTGGGGGAGCGCGCCGCCGCCGCCGGCGGCCGAGGCGAGGCCGCCGCCGCGCGTCGAGAGCGCGGCGCTGTCGCTCGTGCTCGCGGACACGGTGCCGCGGCCGGGCCCGCGCCCGAGGGCGGCCGCGATCGCCGCCGACATCGAGGCGCGGCGGGGCGCCTATCGGCTCGCGCGGAGCGTGCTGCGCGACGGCCGGCCGGCGGGCGAGCTGCTCGGCGTGGCGGAGCGCGCGCGGCTCTCGGTCGTGCAGGAGGGCGACGGCGACAGGCCGTGGTACGTGATGACCGCGCGGTTCGAGGACCCGGAGGACGCGCCGAGCGCGCCGCGGGCGGCGTTCCGCAAGCGCCTCGGCCGGAGCCCGACGTCCGCGCCCGAGTGGCTGGTGCTGGCGGCGCCCGCGCAGATCGGCTCGGCGCTGCCCGCGGTGGCGCTCCGGGCGGCGGAGATCCTCGACGCGGCGGGGGTCGTGCTGCTGTCGCGCCACGGCGCGATCCGGCGCCACGACGAGGCGTTCGCGGCCGCGATGATCGAGGCGATGGAGGACCCGCACGTGCTGATCGTCGAGGCGGGCGGCGGCGACGGGCCGGAGCTCAGCGTGGTGGGCTCGCCGGCGGGGCTGCCTGTCGTGTCGATCGGCGCGGGGCTCGGCGCCGAGGCGACGATGACGTTCCGTCCGGCGGCCGAGCCGTCGACGCTCCTCGGCGACGCGCCGCGCCTCCGGGTGCCGCTCCACGTCGCGGAGGCGGTGGGCGCGCGCGTGCTCGGGGTGCCCGGGATCGTGCGCTGGAGCGGGACGCTGGAGGAGGAGCTCTCGAAGCGGATGGTGTCGCTGACCGAGGTCCAGCCGGGCCGGTTCCGGCCGCCGTCGATCGAGGAGCTGCGGCTGTTCGACAGCGTCGTGGCGCCGCGGCTGATCGCGGCGGCGACGCGGCCCGGCGGCGCGGCCGGCGCGCCGCCGCCGACCGCGTGGGAGCGGGCGATCCTCGGGCGGCNCCGCCGCCGACCGCGTGGGAGCGGGCGATCCTCGGGCGGCTCGGCTTCCGCGAGGTGCGCATCGGCGGCACCG
>NZ_JEMA01001145.1 GCF_001589285.1 Sorangium cellulosum
GGCGGCAGCGAGCTGAGCCAGCGCCGCGTCTGCGCCGTGCTGGGCGCGCAGGTCAGGTCCGGGCCGGCGTGGCGCTCCGCGGGGCCTCCCGCGCCCGCCGCGTGCTCCTGCGCGGCGCCCGGGGCCGACCGCGGCAGGCGCACGCGGACGGCCGTGCCCTGGCCGAGCTCGCTCTCGATCGAGACAGCGCCGCACATGAGCTCGGCGAACTGCTTGACCAGCGAGAGCCCGAGCCCCGTGCCCTCGTACCGCCGCTTCACCGAGCCGTCGACCTGGGTGAACTTCGAGAACAGCTTGCCGAGGTCGTCCCCGGAGATGCCGATGCCCTCGTCGCGCACGCAGAGCTCGAACGAGGCGTCGTCGAGCGCGCGCAGCGCGACCTCGATGTGCCCCCCGGGGTGGGAGAACTTCAGCGCATTGCTGATGAGGTTGAGCAGGATGCGCTCGTATTTGTAGCGATCCAGCGAGACGACGCCGAGCGCGTCGCCGGTCATGGCCAGGGTGCGGCCCCGGCCCGCCGCGCTCGGCCGGATGTCGTCGAGCATCTGTGAGGTGAACCGGTTAATATCGACGGGCTCCCAGTCGACCTCCATCCGCGCCGCCTCGGCCTTGGAGAAGTGGAGGAGGTCGCTCACGACGTTGAGGAGGCGCGCCGTGTTGCGGCGGATGAGCTCGAGCTCGCCGCGCACCTCGCGCGGCAGGGCGCCGTGCTGCGCCTCGAGGAGGCGCTCGAGGGGGGACAGGATGAGGGTGAGGGGCGTGCGCAGCTCGTGGCTCACCGTGGCGAGGAAGTCGCTCTTGGCGCGGTTGGCGCGCTCCGCCTCGTCCTTGGCGCGCTCGAGCGCGATCTCGGTGAGCTTGCGGTCGGTGATGTCGGTCCAGGCGCCGAGGATGCCGAACACCTCGCCGTCCTCGTCCTTGAGCGGCACCTTGCACGTGAGCAGGTACCGATGGCTGCCGTCGGCCTGGCGCTGCGTCTCCTCGATGTTCAGCAGCGGCTCGCCCGAGGCCATGACGGCCTTGTCGACGCGGATGTAGTGCTCCGCCTCCTCCGCCGTCCAGGGCAGGTCGTGGTCGGTGAGGCCGATGATGTCATCGGGGCGGCTCAGCCCCGCGCCGCGGGCGTTCAGCTCGTTCGTGCCGATGTAAACGCAGTCGCGGTCCTTCCACCAGATGCTGTAAGGGAACGTCGAGACGATGTAGCGTAAGAGCTGCTCTTTCTGGGACTCCCTCAGGTTCGGCGGAGTGCGCTTTCGCGTTTTCAAGTCCGACATAAGCAAGCCACGACGCGAGCGGATCTTGACGTGAAGGCCAGCGCGACGTTCCTGGCCAGCCGCCCCAGGACGCCCCCGTGCAGTCCGGCGCCGCGGAGGGCCGCGGGCGGACCTGGGATCCATTGGCCATGGTACCGCACCGGGCGGCTCGCGCGCAACCTGCCGAAGCCGCGGCGCCGGGCGCGATGTGAGGCGGGCGGCGCCGCGCTGCAGGGACCAGCCGGGTGGGGTCGGCCGGATCGGGGACCTCCGTGATCGCGGACGGGATCCTCCGCGCAGCGCAGGCTGGAGACCTCGGAGGGATCCTGGAGCTCTATCGCGACCTCCTGCCTCGCGAGAGGAGAGAGATTTCAACGCCCCCGCGGCTCGTACCGGAGAACCCGCCGCTCGTCGGGCAAAACCCCTGCCTGGTCATCCGTCGCTCGATCTCGCCACCTCGTCTGGCAGCGTGGGTGCCCCATGACATCCCGTACAAGACGAGATTCTCTGTCGATGGTAGTTGCCCTTGCCGCGCTGCTTGTCCTGAACCCCGCCTGCGGATCGAGCTCCGGTACGCCGGACGCGCCGGACGACCTCCACGACGAGCTGGAGCGCCGCATCGACGCCGCGGCGATGGCCGGGTTCTCCGGATCGGGGCTGGTCACGGTGGACGGGGTCACGGCGCTCGCGCGCGGCTACGGTCTGGCGTCCGCAACGTCGTCGCCGCGAGGCCGTGCCGATCGCCGGGCGGGTCGAGCATCATGGGACTTCGCACATCGCTGCTTCCGGGCGGCACGCTGCTGACCGGAGGCGCGCAAGGCGTCCGCCATGCTGCTCCACGAGCGCTCGCGGCCTGGGACGGGCTGCGATACGGACAGCGACTGCGGGAGCGGCTTCAATGCCCGGCTCCATGTCCCGGCGAAGCCCGGGTCGCGCGGGACGTGCCCGATGGGCGCCGGCGGGCCGGGGGGAGGCGGAAGCGGCGGCGGTGGGGGCGCTGGGAGCGAGGAGGCGGCGCCGGCGGGCCGCTGCGCCCCGCGCGCCACCCCCCCATGGTATGACCGCGTCCCCATGGCGAGCCGCTTCTACGTCACGACGCCCATCTACTACATCAACGACGTGCCGCACCTCGGCACCGCCTACACGACGATCGCCGCCGACGTGCTCTGCCGCTACCACCGGCTGCGCGGCCACGAGAGCCGCATGCTCACCGGCACGGACGAGCACGGCCTCAAGATCCAGCGCGCCGCCGAGGCGCGCGGCATCTCCCCGGGCGCCCACGCGGACGAGATCGCCGCCGCCTTCCGCGCCACGTGGCCGAAGCTCGGCTGCGCTCCGGACGACTTCATCCGCACGAGCGAGCCCCGCCACAAGAAGGGCGTGCAGGAGCTCTGGCGCCGCATCCAGGCGCGCGGGGACATCTACCTCGGCCATTACGAGGGGCTCTACTGCGTCGGATGCGAGGCCTACTATACCGAGAAGGATCTCCAGCAGCCCGGCAACATCTGCCCGCTGCACAACAAGCCCGCCGAGACCGTCAAGGAAGAGAGCTATTTCTTCCGCCTCTCCAGCTACGCAGACGCGCTGCTCGACTTTTACAAGCGCAACCCCACCTTCGTGCAGCCTGTCAGCCGCCTCAACGAGGTGACGAGCTTCGTGCGCGAGGGGCTCCAGGATCTCTCCGTCTCCCGCACCACGTTCCAGTGGGGAATCCCCGTCCCCGATGACCCGAAGCACGTCATGTACGTCTGGTTCGACGCGCTGGCGAACTACATGACCGCCCTCGGCGAGCCCGAGGACAACACGCGCTTCTGGCCCGCGGACGTTCACCTCGTGGGCAAGGACATCCTCCGCTTCCACGCCGTCTACTGGCCCGCGTTCCTGCTCTCCGCCGGCTACAGCGAGGCGGAGCTCCCGCGGCAGGTCTTCGCCCACGGGTTCCTCACCTACAGCGGCCAGAAGATGTCGAAGACGCTCCGCAACACGATCAGCCCCGTCGAGGTGGCGGACGCGATCTCCGAGGCGGCCGCGGCGGCCCTGCCCGGCGGCCCGGCTGCGGCCGCTGGCGCGCCGCCCGTCGGGGTGGACGTGGTGCGCTATTGCCTCATGCGCGCGATCTCCTTCGGTCAGGACGGCGACTTCGGCCTCCAGGACGTCCTGGCGCGGTACGCCTCGGAGCTCGGCAACGCGCTCGGCAACCTGCTGAACCGGGTGCTGCCGTTCGCCGAGGAGGTCCCCGAGAAGGGGGAGCCCGGCCCGCTCGAGGCGGAGCTCGCCAGCGCGCAGCGACAGGCCTCGTCGGCCGCGATCGCCGCGTTCGACGCGAACCAGCCGACGCGCGCGCTCGACGCGATCTGGACGGCGATCGGCGCGGCGAACCTCTACGTCGACAAGGCCGCTCCGTGGGCGGCCAAGAAGACGGACCCGCGGCGCCTCGCCACGATCATCGCGACATTGATCGAGCAGCTCGAGGCGATCAGCGTGATGATCTCCCCCGTGCTGCCGGTCGTGGCCGACAGGATGCGCGATCAGCTCGGGCTGCCGCCGATCGCGCCCGAGGTGGGGCACGATCAGTGGCCGTTCAACCCTCCTGTCCGCAAGCCCGGCGAGAAGCTCCGCCGGGGCTCGCCCATCTTCCCGCGCCTCGAGAAGGCGAAAGAGGCCGAGCTGCTCGCCCGGTTCGCCCCGCCCCCGGCCGACGCCGCCCCGCCGCAGCCCGACGCCGGCGCGAAGCCCGCCGCCGAGGCCAAGGCCGCAAACGCCGCTCCCGCCGCAACCGCCGCCCCCGGGGCGGCGGGCGGCGCCGGAGCGCCCGCCCCTCCGGCGCACCAGAGCAAGGCGCCCGTGGCGTTCGACGACTTCGCCAAGCTGGACCTCCGGATCGGCCTTGTCACGAGCGCCGAGCGCGTGAAGAAGAAGGACCGGCTGCTCGATCTGCGGGTCGACACAGGCGACGGCGCGCCCCGGCGCATCATCTCGGGGATCGCCGCCAGCTACGCCCCGGAAGAGCTGGTCGGCAAGCGGGTCGTCGTCATCTGCAACCTGCTGCCGCGCGACTTCGGCAAAGGGCTCGTGTCCGAGGGCATGTTGCTGACCGCCGAGGTCGAAGGGCGCGTCCGCACCATCACGGTCGAGGACGCCGCGCCGGGCACCCCCGTCCTCTGACGCCGCGCCCCGTTCACATCCAACGGCATCACGCGCGCACGACAGACAAGCGCCACGAGCACGGTCTCCGCTGTACTCCGTCGCACAGGCTGACCTGACGCAGGTCGCGGCGTCGCGATCGTGCTCTACGCGGGGTGGACGACGGCCCTCCCGGGTCCGGCGGCGCGCGTGCCCGGGGGCGTGCTAGAAATCTTCGATGCGCAGTCGCCTTGGCTTGAGGAGGCGGTGAGCATCTCGCTCAGGGGACGCGATGCCATGGCCCTGGCCATGGCGATCGCGGCGCACCTCGCGCTCCTCGCCGCGCCGACGCGCGAGCGGCTCCCCGAGCCGCCTGCCGGGCCACCCGCGCTCGTGGATGGCATCGATGTCGAGCTCGAGGAGCCCGCCCCCCGCGCCGCGGCGCTGCCGGCCGGAGCCGCGCCCGGCGCGAGCGAGCCCGAGCAGGCGGGCGAGCTCGGCAAGGCCGCCCCGGTGGAGAAGACCCAGGCGCCCGCGCCCGGCGCAGCGGCCGCCAAGGTGGCCTCCGTCGAGCGCGCGAGGCC
>NZ_JEMA01001146.1 GCF_001589285.1 Sorangium cellulosum
GCGCCAGCGGCCGCCGCGGGCGGCGCGGTCGGTCTGCTGCGTTACGTCGAGCCGTTCCGGGTGTTCCTGCGCCAGCCGCGGATCGCGTCGAGCCTGGCGTTCATCCTCTGCTACAGGGCCGGCGACGCGCTCATGTTCGCCATGTCGTCGCCGCTGCTCAAGAGCCTCGGCCTCGACACGGCGGCGCGGGGCAACGTGGGCGGGGTCGGGACGGTCGCCTCGATCGCCGGCTCGACGCTCGGCGGCGTGCTCATCAAGCGGTGGGGGCTGGCGCGGACCATCTTCCCGATCGCGCTCGTGCAGAGCCTGGCGATCCTGCTCTACGTGGCGCTGGCGTGGTCGCGGCCGACGCTCCCGTGGATCGTCGCGCTCGTCACGCTCGAGCAGTTCGTCGCCGGCGTCGGCACGGCGGTGCTCGTTGTGTTCCTGATGCGGCGCTGCGTGGACGGGTACAAGTCGTCGCATTTCGCGATCGGGTCGGCGCTCATGTCGGTGTCCGCGACGTTCGCCGGCAGCGTCAGCGGGTACCTGGCCTCCAGCGTGGGGTTCACCGCGTTCTTCGCGATCGCCTTCGCGGCGTCGCTGCCGGGCCTCGTGCTGTCGCGCTGGGTGCCGCGGGACTAGCGCCCCCGGCTGGTCGAGCCCGCTTGCGTCCTGTGGGCCGTCGGCGCAACCCTCGCCTCCATGCAAACCCACGCGCGTCACGCGCCGCTCCCGCGCGCCGCCCGGCCGATCGTGGCGGCCGTAGCGGCGGCGCTCTCGCTCTCCGGGCCGGCCGCCACGCCCGCCGCCGCCCAGCCGCCCGCTGCTCAACCGAAGGCCGCGCCGGCGGCCGCTCCGCAGGCAGCGCCCGCCGCGGCGGCTCCCAAGGCCGCGCCCGCCACGCCCGCCGCCGCACCCCCGCCGCACCTCGACGTCCCCTTCACGAAGTACGCCCTCAAGAACGGCCTCACCGTGATCCTCCACGAGGACCACGCCCTGCCGATCGTCGCCCTGAACCTCATGGTCAAGGTCGGCTCGCGGTTCGAGGAGCCGGGCCGCACCGGGTTCGCGCACCTGTTCGAGCACCTCATGTTCATGGGCACGCGCCGCGTCCCCACGAAGCAGTTCGACGCGTGGATGGAGGCGGAGGGCGGCTCGAACAACGCGTGGACGAGCGAGGACCGGACCGCGTACCACGAGTCGGCGCCGGCCCACGCGCTGCGGCTCCTGCTCTGGCTCGAGGCCGACAGGTTCTCGTCGCTCGCGGACAGCATGGACCTCGCGAAGCTCAACACCCAGCGCGACGTCGTCCGGAACGAGCGCCGCCAGACGAGCGAGAACGAGCCCTACGGCAAGGTCGACCTCATCCTGCCCTCGCTGATGTACCCGAAAGGGCACCCCTACCATCACCCGGTGATCGGCTCGCACGAGGACCTCCAGGCCGCGACGGTCGACGACGTGAAGGCGTTTTTCCGGCGGTGGTACGTGCCGAACAACGTCTCCCTCGTGGTCGCCGGCGACTTCGATCCGCAGGAGGCGCGCGACGTCATCGAGCGGTACTTCGGCGGCATCCCGGGGCAGCCCGTCCCCGTGCCGACGACGCCCGCGCCGGTGAAGCTGAACGGCGTCGTGCGCGAGACGATCGAGGACAACGTGAACCTCCCCAAGGTGGTGATGGCCTGGCACAGCCCCGCGCGCTTCGCGCCCGGCGACGCCGAGCTCGACCTCCTCGCCACGACGCTCGAGCAGGGCAAGGCGAGCCGCCTGTACAAGGCGCTCGTCTACGACAAGGAGCTCGCCCAGGAGGTGAGCGCGCTCCAGAGCTCCGGCGACCTCGGCTCGACGTTCACCGTCGAGGCGATCGCGCGGCCGGGCGTGCCGCTCGAGAAGCTCGAGGCCGCCATCGACGCCGAGCTCGCCAGGGTGCGCGACGCCAAGCTGAGCCGCGAGGAGCTCGACCGGGCCAAGAACCAGTACGAGACCGCGTTCGTGACGGCGCTCGAGTCGGTCGCCGGGCGGGCCTCGCTGCTCAACCGGTACGAGACGTGGACGGGCCAGCCCGGGTTCGTGGAGCAGGACCTGAAGCGCTACCGCGACGCGACGGCCGAGTCGATCCAGGCCCAGGCGAAGAGCACGCTCGACCCGAACGCGCGGGTGATCCTCCGCGTCGTGCCGAAGGGCAGCGACGAGACGAAGAAGGCGGTGACGAAATGAGAGCGAGGCACGCAGGTGCGATCATCGCGCTGCTCGCCGCGGCCGCCGGCTGCGGGCCGAAGGCGCCGGCGCAGCCCACGGCCAGGACCGAGGCGCCGCGCCCCGAGGCCCCGGCGGCGGCCGCCCCGCAGGCGGACCCGCTCGGGCCGCGGCCGGAGCTGCCGAAGCCGAAGCCGTTCGCGCCGCCGGCGCCGGTGGTGATCGACGGGCCGAACGGCACGAAGGTGTGGCTGCTCGAGCGCCACACGCTCCCGATCGTGTCCGTGTCCGTCACCGTCGCGTCGGGCTCGGCGGACGATCCGAAGGGTCAGGCGGGGCTCGCGCACATCACGGCGAGCATGCTCGACGAGGGCGCCGGGCAGCGGAGCGCGGTCGAGCTGTCGAGCGCGATCAACGATCTCGGCGCGACGCTCTCGGTCGGGGCGCGCGCCGACGGGAGCGTCGCGTCCCTCGCCGTGCTGAAGAAGAACTTCGCCAAGGCGTTCTCGATCCTCGCCGACGTCGTCGCGCGCCCGCGGTTCGAGGCGAAGGAGTGGCAGCGCGTCAGCGCGCTCTGGCAGAACGACCTCAGGAAGCGCGGCGACGACCCGACGCGCGTCTCGTCGCTGGTCTCGACGGCGGCGCTCTTCGGGCCGGGGACGCCGTACGGCCACCCCGTCGAGGGCCTGCTCGCGGACGCGAAGACGATCGGGCTCCCGGCCGTGAAGGCGTTCTACAAGGCGGCGTGGCGCCCGGATCGCGCGGTGATCTCCGTGGTCGGGGACATCACCCGGGACGAGGTGATGCAGGCGATCTCGCGCGACCTCGGCGCGTGGTCCGCCAAGGGCGCGCCGGCAGCCCCCGCGTCGGCGGCGAAGGGCGCCTCGCCCGGCGCGCAGCCGGGGAAGGGAGCGACCGACGGCGCGCCTGCCGCCGCGCCGTCGTGGACGCCGCCGCGGCTGGTGCTCGTCGACCGGCCGGGCGCGCCGCAGTCGGTGATCGCCGTCGTGCGGGAGGGGGTCGCCGCGGGCGATGCGCGGCGGCCGTTGCTCCAGCTCGTCAACACAGCGCTCGGCGGCTCGTTCACGTCGCGCTTGAACCAGAACCTGCGCGAGGACCACGGCTGGTCCTACGGCGCGGCCTCGGCGTTCACCGAGACGCGGCGCCAGGGCGCCTTCGTCGCCCGGGCGTCCGTGGTCGCCGAGGCGACAGGGCCCGCGCTGAAGGAGATGCTCGGCGAGCTCGCCAGGATGGCAGACTCCGGGCTGACCCGGGACGAGCTCGCCAAGGTGCAGGCGCAGGACCGGGCCGACCTCGTCTCGGCCTACGAGACAGCGAACCGCACCGCCCTCCGTTACGCGACGCTGGCGCGGCTCGGGCTGCCGGAGACGTTCGATGCCGCGGCGAGCCAGTCGCGACAGCAGGCCACGCTCGCGGGGCTCGCGGAGCTCGCGCGGGCGGTGGACCCGAAGAGCGCGACAATCGTCGTGGTGGGTCCGCAACAGGAGATCCTGCCGCAGCTCAAGGCGATCGGCCTCGGCGAGCCGGAGGCGTGGGACGTCGAGGGGCAGCCGATCCAGGCGAAGAAGGCGCCCTGAGCGGCGCGCGCCCGCGCCGCGCGCTCCTCCTGCTGCGCGGACAGCGGGAGGAGCGGCCGCCGGCGCCGCGCCTTCAGGGCACCGTCGGCTCGAAGTCGAGCGGGTTGGTGGGCGCGCCCTCGTGCAGGATGCCGTCGCCGAACCAGTACACGTAGCGAGGCTCCTGGGCCCCGTCGAGGTAGGCCTCCAGCCGGACGACGGCGCCCTCGGTCGTGGTGAACGCCATCGCGTCGATGTCCGAGCCGGTCTCGGCGTGGAAGTGCGCGACGCCCTCGTCGACGAGGCGCGTCGCGTCCGTCTTCTCGACGTCGATCCCCTCGATGTCGAAGAGCTCGGACGACGTGTCCACCGAGGCGTAGAGATCGAAGCTGCAGGCGACCTGGGACTGGTTTGTGTCGCAGGTCGTCCACAGCGTCCACGTCCCGCCGGCCGCGTACTCGACGAAGATGCCGACCCCTTCGCCCGGCGCGCTGCTCAGGAGGGCGTCCGTGTCGATGGCGACGCGCATCGGATCGTTCGTGGGAGGCGGCGGGGGGGTGCTGTCCCCGTCGTCCCAGTCGTCGTCGTGGTCGTGGTGGTGGTCGCGGCCGTCCTCGTCGACGACGATGCAGCCGCTCAGCGCGAGGGACGCCGCGACGAGAAGGGACGACCACAGTCCCAGTGAACGAAGCTTCACAAAGTCAGCGGAGAACGTCATCGGATCTGCTCCTGCTCGTGAACGTCGCAAGACGTGGGCCAAGCGCTACCGCGATCGCGGCCGGCTCGGCGCCGGCGCCGCCCTCCCCGGCCCCGACGGGAGGTGGATCCTGGGACGAGACGGGGCGGACGGCGCGCTCGGGGCCACGCGCGGCCTCGACGGCGGGCTGAGCTGCGGCGCCGGCGCGGCCCGCGGCAGCGACCGGGACTCCGGCGGCGAGAGCGAC
>NZ_JEMA01001147.1 GCF_001589285.1 Sorangium cellulosum
GGGCCCGCCGCGCCGGCCGCCGATCGCCGCGTGCCTCCTCGCCGCGATCGCGCTCCTCGCGCTGCTCGGGGGCGCCGCGCTCGCCGTCTACTTCTTCCTCTGGCGCTACGAACCGACGGCCCGGCGCCACATCCCGGGCGACGCGAACATCGTGGTCCGCCTGGAGGCCGCCGAGCTCGCGCTCTTCGGCCCCGTGCGCCGGCACTTCCTCCCGCTGCTCGACGAGGCGGCGTCGGACGCGTCGCGCGCGTCGCGCAAGGCGCGCATCGAGGCCGCCACCGGCCTCGATTTCCCCTCGGACCTGCGCGAGATCGTGATCGCGTCGACCGACGCCGCGAGCTGGGTCGCGCTCGCGGGCGGGCGCATCCCGAAGGGCCGGTTCGTCGCCGGCCTGGAGAAGATCGCGCGCGACGAGGGCTGGACCGGCTGGCGCCGCGAGGGCGAGCTCCTCGTGGTCCTCGACGGCGCGCGCCCGCGCGTCGTGATCGGCCAGGCCGACGACGGCACGCTCGTCCTCGGCACGGACGTCGAGATCGTGAACGCCGCGCTGCCCGCGTCGGACGAGTGGCAGCGCCTCGATCTGCCCGAGCAGGGCCCGGTCACCTTCGCGCTCACGAGCCCCGCGTGGTCCGGCGCCGCCGGCGCTGTCTCCCCCGTGCTGCCGCGCGCCGCAGCGCTGTTCCGCCGCATCGATCACGCCTCGGGCGCCCTCACCCTCGGCGCCGAGCCCGCGCTCGCGATGCGCCTCGCGCCCGCCTCGGGCGAGGCCGCGGCGGCGCTCGCCTCGGACGCCCAGGCGCTCCTCGGCAGCCTCAAGCTCCCCCTCGCGCTGGTGCCGGACGTCGCCGGCGCGAAGACAGCGATCGAGGGAGCCCAGGCAGCGGCGCAGGGCGATCGCGTCGAGATCCAGACGAAGTGGCCCTACGAGGGCCTCGATCGCGCCTGCGCAGACCTCGCACAGCGCGTCGCCAGCGCCGCCAACGCGCCGCCCCCCGCGCCGCCCGCCGCGCCCTGAGGACCGCGCCTCTTTGAGCCGGCGAGCTCGTCATTTCTCAGGAAAGCGACAAAAACTGCCCGTGGCTCGGTCGTTGCATTGACAGAGGCCCTTCCTCAGACTACAGGCTCGCCTCTCCCGAGGGGCCGGGTGCATCGGTACTCGTGTGCCTGCCCCTCCGTCGCTCGTGCGTGGCACCAAGGGTCCACGCCTACGCCCGCAGCGGCGAATCCCAGGGAAGGAAAGGAAACAAGAACGAACAACATGACTAGTAACATCCAGATGGAGGCAGGCTCGTCCGGGGCGAGCATGGAGAGCTTTGCCGCGCTCTTCGAACAGAGCGTGGAGGGGGGCGATTTCGCGCGTGAAGGAGAGATCATCTCCGGCACCGTGGTCGCAGTGAACCGCGACTCCGTCGTGGTCGACATCGGCGGCAAGAGCGAGGGCGTCATCGCGCTCCGAGAGTTCTCGGATGCCGGGGGCCAGGCCGCCGTCAAGGCGGGCGACAAGGTCGACGTCTACATCGAGAGCCGCGAGAACGACGACGGCCTCGTCACCTTGTCGAAGGAGAAGGCCGACAAGATGAAGGTCTGGGATGAGATCTCGAACGCCTGCGAGGCGGACGAGCTCATCGAGGGCACGATCAGCCAGCGCGTGAAGGGCGGCCTCTCGGTCACCATCCGCGGCGGCGTGAAGGCCTTCCTCCCGGGCTCTCAGGTCGATCTTCGCCCGATCCGCAACTTGGACAAGCTGATCGGCCAGACCTACAAGTTCAAGGTCATCAAGTTCAACAAGAAGCGCGGCAACATCGTGCTCTCGCGGCGCGTGCTCCTGGAGCGCGAGCGCGACGAGATGAAGGCCAAGACGCTCGAGACGTTGACCGAAGGGATGACCGTCAAGGGGACCATCAAGAACATCACCGAGTACGGCGCCTTCGTCGACCTCGGCGGTATCGATGGCCTCCTGCACATCACGGACATGTCGTGGGGCCGCGTGAACCACCCGAGCGAGGTGTTCCAGGTCGGCGACGAGGTCCTCGTGAAGGTCCTCAAGTACAACGCCGACACCGAGCGCGTCTCGCTGGGCCTCAAGCAGACCCAGGAGGACCCGTGGAACCACGCCGAGGAGGCGTACCCCGCGGGCAAGAAGGTGCGCGGCAAGGTCATGTCGATCACCGACTACGGCGCGTTCGTCGAGCTGGAGCCGGGCGTCGAGGGCCTCATCCACGTCAGCGAGATGAGCTGGACCAAGAAGGTCAAGCACCCGTCGAAGCTGCTCGAGGTGGGCCAGGAGCTCGAGTGCCAGGTGCTCGAGGTCGACGCGCGCGCGAAGCGCATCAGCCTCGGTCTCAAGCAGCTCGAGCCCGATCCGTGGATGCTCTTCACGGACAAGTACCACCCCGGCGACAAGATCGCGGGCAAGGTCCGGTCCCTCACCGACTACGGCGTGTTCGTCGGGATCGAGGAGGGCGTCGACGGCATGGTCCACAAGAGCGATCTCTCGTGGTCGGTGCGCGTCAACAACCCGAGCGACCTGTACCACAAGGGCGACGACGTCGAGGCGATCATCCTCTCGATCAACCACGACGAGAAGAAGGTCTCCCTCGGCATCAAGCAGCTCTGGGACGATCCGTGGCCGAGCATGCTGACGGAGTACCCGCCCGGCCGCGTCATCGACGACGCCCAGGTGGTGAGCATCGTCGACTACGGCGTGTTCGTGCGGCTGCGCGAGGGCGTCGAGGGCCTCATCTCGCAGAGCGACGTGCAGGAGCCCGAGGAGGGCAAGCTGAAGGTCGGCGACAAGGTCAAGGCCGAGATCTCCTCGCTCGACACGGTCGACCGCCGGCTCTTCCTGACGATGAAGAACATCGGCATGGAGCGCCCCGCCCCGGTCCGGCAGCAGCAGCAGAAGCGCAAGGACGACGACGACAAGCCGGTGGCCGGAACGATCGGCGATCTCATCAAGGAGAAGTTCGGCACCAAGCTCGACCTGAAGTGACGTCGCCCGGCGCGCGGCCTCTCTGACGGCCGCGCGCCAGGCGCTCACGCCGCCGCGTCAGGTGCGGCGGGCCGCGGCGCCCCCGGTGCCCTCGGCTCGCCGTGTGGACCCGATGGTACGGATGTGAAACGAGAGGCGAGGCTCTTCCAAGGGCCTCGCCTCTTGCTTTTTCCGCGGCGCCGCGGACGATCCGGCGATGAGAGGCTTCCTTCCGCGCGCCGCCCTCGCGGCGCCGGTCCTCGCCGCCGTGGCGCTCGGCGCGCCGCCTGCCCGCGCCGACGGCCCCGCCCGGACCGACGACCCCCGCCCCCGCGNCGGCGCGCCGCCTGCCCGCGCCGACGGCCCCGCCCGGACCGACGACCCCC
>NZ_JEMA01001148.1 GCF_001589285.1 Sorangium cellulosum
CGCCCTCGTCGTCATCGCCGTCGCGGTCTACGTGATCGCCGTCCCGCTCGCGGTCGCCCGCTATCCGCCGATGACCGACCTCCCGTTCCACGCGGCCCAGACGGCGGCGCTCAGGCACTACCTCGATCCGGCGTGGCACTTCCGCGAGCAGTTCGCGCTGCAGCCGCTCGCGGTCCCGTACATGTCCATGTACGCGCTCGGCGCCCTGCTCATGCTCGTCCTGCCGCCCGCGGCCGCCGTGAAGGTCGCGGCGGGGGCGATGCTCGCGCTCCTGCCCGCCGGCCTCGCCGTCCTCTTCCACGGCCTGAAGCGGAGCCCCCTGCTCGGCGTCCTCGGCCTCGTCCTCGTCTGGTGCAACCTCACGCACTGGGGCTTCCTCAACCACATGGGCGCGCTCGGCCTCTTCGCGATGGTCGTCGGCCTGACCCTCCTGCTCGTCGATCGCCCCTCGCGCGGCCGGCAGATCGCGCTCGCCCTCGCGCTCGTCGCGCTGTTCTTCACCCACGTCTTCCGCTTCCCGTTCGCGCTCGCCGCCGTTGTCGGCGCCGCGATCGTCGTGTTCCCGGCGACGCGGCGGCTCCGCCCCATCGCGCTCCCGCTCGCGCCCTCGCTCGCCCTCTTCACGGTGTGGCTCGCGGTCCGCACCGACACCCTGCACGCCGCCCCCTTCGCGCCCGCGCTGCACTGGGAGCGGCTCGGCGAGATCCCCTCGCTCCTGTTCACGAGCTTCACGGATCCCGCCGAGGCGGCGGCGGCCCGGCGGGCGGCGCGCCTCGTGCTCGCCGCGCTGCTCGTGTGCGCCGCCGGCGTCGCCGCGCAGCTCGCCGGCGCCTCCCNGCTCGTGTGCGCCGCCGGCGTCGCCGCGCAGCTCGCCGGCGCCTCCCC
>NZ_JEMA01001149.1 GCF_001589285.1 Sorangium cellulosum
GCGCGCTCAGGGAGGGGTGCGCCTTCTGGTGCGTGCGGCCGGGGTGTGAGGTTCGGAGATGGTAAAGCGTGCACGGCGCGATAGCCCCGATGAAGAGCAGCTCACTTCCAGAATTCCCACCATCGCTTGGTGCCTGCCCCCCTTCGATCCGACTCCGCGAAGATGACAGGGGGGACTCGCTCGACCTCCCGCCCCTCCTCGAGGACCAGCTTCTCCTCGTCCGTGCGGTAAACCTGGAATACGTTATACGACTCCCCCGACGCGAGCTCGGCCACGACTTGAATGGCGTCAACATCCTCCGATGCGCCTTGGGGGCGGACCCGCACATCTCGATAAACAGCAGCCGCCCTGACCTGCTTTGCCGATGCCTTTTGCTTCAGGGCCATGATGAGCAGGTTGGAACCTTGGGTGCCGCCCTGCGCTGCCACCCCGATGTCGTACTTCCCGTTCGGCTGGACTGCGATGAACCCGGGAAGGAACGACCCCTGTTGCAGGAACGCGTTCCTTGCCAGGTCCAGCGATCGCTCGACGAGCCGCTGGATCTCGAACCGCTTTGCGTGAGGATCTTTGCTCATGGAGCGCGTCTCCTGTCTCCAATGACGGGTCCACCTGCCCGCGAGGCCCAATGAGCCGCGAGCGAGACCGACACACCGTTACATCATGACGTGATGCCCGGCAAGGAGAGGCCGGACGGACGACGGCGCAGGACACAGGCTCTGAGCCGGGCGAGCATCCCATCGCTTTCACTTACGGCATAATGCCGAGGACGAAGAGCGCATCCGCCCAGAGCGGCCAGAGCGTGCGGTACGGGTGGGTCGTCAGCACCGCGCCGCCGCTCGGCAGGCGTCGCACGTGAAAGGGGGCGTGGCGCTTGATGAACTGGACGTGCTTGCGCGAGGCAACGTCCGCTTGGTAGGTGGCCGCGCCCTCCTTGGTCGCTGCGATGGTCTCGCGGGCGGTCGACTCGACGCTGCGCCAATCGTCGTCGGGCACTGCAGAGGCTTCGAGCGCGTCGAGGAGTAGGCTCGGATGCGTATCCAGCGCCTTGAGGACGGTTTCGCGCGTGAGCTCGGCGTCACCCTCGATGGGGGCGCGTGCTCCGCGACGAACAGCATCGACGCGCGTAGGTCGCGTGTCTCTCGACGCCGCCGCGGCCCAGTCCATCCGCGTATGCTGGCGCAAAAGATCGACGTCGCCTGCAATGCCGACGCATGCCCCATGCGGAGCGGCGTCGATGCGCGCGCGCAGCAACTCGAGTGACATCCCCGCGGTGAGCGCTGTCTTGTCACCCTCGTGCAGGTGGACCCATGAGAGGGCGAGGTCGCGCGCAACCGACGCGGCGTCCGCGTGGTAGGTCGCACATGTCTCGACGGGGGCGCCCCAATGCCCAACGTCCACGCACGCGCCGGTCTTCACGTGTCCATGCGCCTCCGGCGCGCAGAGGCGGATCAGGAGATCCTCGATGTCCTGCTGGACTTGAATTGATGCGATCGCCGCCTCGGTCTCCACATCGCGCATCGTGCCGCCGGGGGCGATTTCGAGACTCGACGAGAGCAGATCCCTCCGGTCGAAAGGCGACCCGCGCACCGGGCCGGAGGGATGCCGGCGCTGGTACTCCTCACCGAAGCACTCGATGCCGAAGCAGGGCCAGCGCCCGGATCTCAGCTGCGCCCCGAAGTCTACGGAGACGTGCGTACCCGGAGCAAAGGCGGCACGTATCACTGTAACAACCTCGTCGATGAGAATCGAACGGCGCCATATCTCCGTGGGAGTATCGAGCGAGGTGACGGCGACATCGCAGCGCGCCTTCGGATGTACAAGGGCGCCCAAGGCCGCCTCGAACGCGTCGATCCTGGTCGCCTCGTCACACCACGCATAGAACCAAGGGCCTGAATCGCTCATAGCTCGATGACCATGACCAAATTCTTGAAGCCCTTGATGGTGATGCGCTCGCCCGTGCTTACTCTGACCAAGTAGCCGTTTACTATCTTCAGATCCTCATTGTTGAGCGGCGCGCCCTTGGGCATGATGAGCTCGACCCTCTGAACGTCTCCAGCGAGTCCCTTATTCTTGAGAGCCTCCATCCCGTTCGTCAACTGCTTGAGCGCCTTGTTGACGTCGACGCTCCCGTTCTCAACCGACTTCACCTCGCTGAGGGCGAGAGCGTTCCCCTAGTGACCGACAAGAAGTCGGGAGCTTTGGCAAGGTCGGTGCCGGGGGGCGACTCTGTCGGGATGCGCAGCACGTCGCGCACGCCGTCGTCGCCGACGCCGATCAGCGCCCGCCCGTCGTCCAGCATGAACTTGGACGCCTTCTTCTCGAATGCGTCGAGCGGCTTGCTCGTGACCGCTCCGCGCAGCGTTTTGTACCATGTGCGCCGATTCCCGCGCAGCGCGGCCATGACGGGGGCTTCGATCTCCTCGATCTTCCTGGCGACCCGGATCGCCCCCGGCCGCAGCCCGCCGGCAACGGCGACTCCGTGCCAGACGTGCCCGACCGCCCCGAGCCCGAAGCCCACCCCCGAGAAGATCCTCTCCTCGTCGCTCAGCTCCTGCCCCGACGGCAGGCACCAAGCCTTCCCGGTCACCGCCTCGCATAGGTCGAGCGCCGGCCCCACCACCGGCACGAACCCCACCCCGATGCGCGTCGTCGCGTGCACGAGCGTCTGCATCACCCCCGCGTACGCCTCGACCCCCTCGCCGACCGTCGACATCGCCCCCGCGAACGCGCTGATCGTCTGGTAGAGCTGCGTCTGCTCCAGGTCGAGCGTCCCGCCCGTCCACAGGTTCAGGCTGTC
>NZ_JEMA01001150.1 GCF_001589285.1 Sorangium cellulosum
CGCCGAAGCCGCCGCCGCCACCGCCGCGCTGGACCCGCTCCTCCGCCTCGTTCACGCGAAGCGGACGGCCGTCCATCATGGCGCCGTTCATCTGCTCGATCGCCTGCTGGGCCTGCTCAGGCGTGCCCATCGTGACGAACCCGAAACCACGCGACTGCCCGCTCTCGCGGTCGGTCACGATGTGCACGTCCGTCACCTCGCCGCTCTGGGCGAACGCAGCCTGCACGGAGGCCTTGGTGGCGGAGAAGGGGAGATTACCAACGTAGAGGCGAGTACCCATGACACTGATTCACTTCACGGCTCTGCGAGATGTCAGCTTCGGTGCCGAACAATTGCCCTGCCGCCCCGATGGAGCCGTGGGGGATCGAGGGAGGGCGGCGCTGGGGAGGAGCCCCCGATGCGCCACACGTTGCGTCGTCCAGTCCGCGATCAATCCGCGATCCCCGAGAAGAGAAGCGTCGTGTCGAGTGCCAGTGACGTTCGTGACCAGCCGATAGTAACCAAATGTCCCCTCGGCGCAAGCGATCCAAGCAGGCCCCATCGTCGCGCCGCCCGCCCGGACGTCCCGAACAGCGCGATGCGGTCGCGTCCGTCATGCCCGCCGCGTCCGCCCTGTCCGTCGCGCCTGGTTTCACGTAGGATCGCGTCAGCGCCTGGGAGAACGGCGAAACGTGGCGCCGAGATCCCAGCCCTCGCCGCTCACGCCGCGCGCGAGCGCGATGTCCGGCATCACGCCGCCCGCGATCCGGACCTCGGCGATCACGCCGAGGCGGAGCGTCGCGGTGAGCGAGCGCGGCGCGGCGCTGGGCGCGAGCCGGGGCGGGTGGCGGGCGNCTGGGCGCGAGCCGGGGCGGGTGGCGGGCGAGGTCGAGGGCACGACCGCGGTTGTCGGCGGTCGCGAGCGCGAGCAGCGCGTTGAGGGGACCCGGGCCGAGCGGGCGCACCAGCTCGATCGCCAGCGTCGCCTTGCCCCGAGCGCGGCGGCGCCCGAGATCCGCCCGCGAGACAGGCTCGGCCGTGACCTCGTGGCCGGGCCGGGAGAGGATCGGCGCGACCGCCTCGGCGACCTCGACGAGGTGCGCGGCAGACTCGTCCACGAGGAGCTCCGCCGGAGGACCACCCCACGCGGGATCGCCGTGCGCCTTCGGGAGGCCGACCAGGCCGAGGTGCGCGAGGCGCTCGGGCGGCAGCGCGTCGACGAGCCGCTGCGCGACGCCGGGCTGGCCGAAGGGGCCGGCGTCGGGGCCCGTGGTGAGGACGATCCATCCGGCGACGCCCAGATCGAAGCGCACGGCGCCGCGGCGGTTCGTGTGAAGCCCGGCGCCGAGCCAGCCGAGGTCGTCGCGCTCGGCCTCGAACGCGCGCAGCGAGGTCGTGAGATCCTCGGAGCGGATCACCTCGATCGCGTCGAGGAAGGCGGCGCCGCGCGCGGCGACGTCGTTGCGCGTCAGCGTGATCTGTCGCGGGCCGAGGTCGGCCCGGAACGCGCCGGTGCCGTCCGGGGCCGCGGGGTCGAAGCTGCGCGGCAGGAGCGCGACCATCGGCGACGCGAGCGCGCGGGCGACGCGGCCGGGGTCCGCGCGCGGGAACACGGCGGCGAGCGGATCTTTCGGGTGCCGCTCGGGCCTCGGGACGTCGGCGAGCGCCGCGGCCGCGCCGCGAGCGCGGGCGCGCTCGACGGAGCTCACGATGTCGCGCCCGTCGAGCTTGAGCAGGCGCGCGGTGCGCAGGCCCTCGCGCAGGCGCACGACCGCGGCGTCCCCCTCGCGGGACGGCAGCGCGGACGCGAGCGTCGGGTACGGGTTCCCGGACGCGTCGGCCCCGTAGAGGCTGTCGGCGATCGCCGGCGCGAACAGCGCAGCGGCCGGGTCGCTCAGGTCGTGCGGATCGAGCGAGCTCGTCGGCCACGGCAGGTGCATCGAGACGCGGCCGCCGAGCGGCGTGCGCCCCATGGCGCGGGCGCGGTCCGGGAGGGCCGCCGCGCCGAGCAGCGCGCCGGCGCCGCCGAGGAAGGCGCGGCGCGGGAGCGACCGGCTCACCGCACCACCCAGATCTCGTCGGCCGTCGCGACGGTGAAGGGGGCGCGCCCGGGGCCGTCGGGCGGGCAGACAGCGAGCGCGCGCACCCCCGCCGGCGCCGGCAGGCGCAGGATCTCCTGGAGCGCCGCGCGATCCGGGGCGCCCTCGCGGCGCCGCCACGACCAGACAACGACGGCGTCCTCGAGCGGGTCGAGCACGTCGAGGGCGGCGAGCAGCTCGGGCTCGCCGTCCTGATCGAGATCGCCGATCGCGAGCTGCGCCCCGGCGCTGCCCACGGCCTTACGGCGGCCCGCGCTGTCCCGGAGCTCGACCGCGCCGCCCTCGCGCGTCGCCCAGACAGTGAAGGGCTCGCCCCGCGCGGACAGGAGCCGCGCCGACGCGAGCGCGTCGTACCGGCCCGAGAGCGCCGAGGTCGCCGGCGGCGGATCCGCCGGGGCACACGGCCCGAGCGGACCCGTGAGGAGCGGGCCCCACGTTGTCGTGCAGGCCGAGCCGCCCGCGTCCGGGATCGCGAGCCCGGGGAGCTCGGCGACCGCCTGGAGCTTGCCGTCGAAGCGGACGCTGCGCGCGCGATCGGTGAGCCCGACGTCGGCGAACGGCGGCAGGAGCTCGCCGTCGCGCTCGCGCTCGACGAGCGTGGCGAACGCGAGCGGCTCGCGGAGCGGCGACGGGTGCACGGCGACGACGTCCGGCCACGAGCGCGACGAGAGCGGCACGACGCGGCCGCCGCGCAGGCGGAGCGTCGTCACGCGCCGGCGGCTCACGCTCAGGATCTCGAGCGAGCCGTCGGCGTCGAGATCGCCGCACGCGAGCGCGACCACGTCGCCCTCGAAGTTCTTCGCGCGGTCGACCCTGGCGGCGACGAGCGGGACCGGCGCGAGGAAGCTGCGGATCTCCGCGTCGAGGGGCGCCTCGGCGTAGGCGTGGGCGATGGGCCCCGGCTCCGGATCGCGGAGGCGCGCCCAGACGGTGCGCGGCACCGGGTACACGTCCGCGGTGACGCGCAGCCGCCCCGCCCCGATCTCGACGGCGAGGTGGACGAGCGCCGCGCCGTCGCGCGCGGCCTCGCGCGCGAGCGGCAGCGGGATCGGGTCCTTCTGCGCCCGCGCGCCCGCGCCGAGCTTGCCCGCGAGCTGGGCGGCGAGCGACGTCGCGAGCTGGG
>NZ_JEMA01001151.1 GCF_001589285.1 Sorangium cellulosum
CCTGCCCGGAAGGCAGCCGCCCGGCGCGAGTTCGCGTAGGATGCCGGGTCATGGGTGACGACCTGCGCTTCCCGGACGCGTTCCTGTTCGGCACTGCCGGCTCGGCCACGCAGGTCGAGGGGCACTGTGCGCAGAGCGACTGGGCCGCGTTCGCGCGCGAGCCGGGGCGCGTCCGTGGCGGGGACACGCCGGACGCCGCGTGCGACCAGCTCCACCGCTTCCGCGAGGACGTCGCGCTCCAGGCGCGGCTCTGCATGGGGGCCCACCGGCTCTCCATCGAGTGGGCGCGGGTCGAGCGGGAGCCGGGCGAGTTCGATCCGGCCGCGTGGGACCACTACCGCGACGTCCTCGGGGCGCACCGCGAGGCGGGGATCACCCCGATGGTCACCGTGCACCACTTCACCCTGCCGCGCTGGGTCGCGCTGCGCGGCGGGCTCCTCTCGCAGGAGCTGCCGGCGCTCCTCTCGCGCTTCGCCGAGCGCGCCGTCGAGGCGCTCGGCGATCTCTGCCAGCTCTGGGTCACCATCAACGAGCCCAACATGCTCGCCCTCCAGGCGCACCTGCTCGGCGTCTGGCCGCCGGCGCGGAGCTCGCCTGTCGAGGCTGTGCGCGCCCACCAGAACCTCTTCCGCGCCCACGCCGCCATGTACCGCGCCATGCATGAGGCCGCGGGCCGCCGCGGCCACTCCATCGAGGTCGGCGTCGCGCACCACCTGCGCGTCATCGAGCCGGAGCGGTTCGGGCGCCTCGCCGACCGCATGTGGGCGGCGCTCTTCGAGCGGCTGTTCAACGACGCGTTCGCGCGCGCCGTGTGCGACAGCGGCCTGCACGACTTCTTCGGGGTGAACTACTACAGCCGCGATCTGGTCCGCTTCTCGGCCGCGCACGCGCGCGCCGGGTTCCTCCGGCGCCTCGTCCCCGAGGGCTCCGAGGTCAGCGATCTCGGCTGGGAGATCTACCCGGAGGGGCTCGGTCACGTGCTCGACGCCTGGTGGCCCCGCGCGCGCGTCCCGATGTACATCACCGAGAACGGCATCGCCGACGCCGACGACGACCAGCGCCCGCGGTTCCTCGTGCGGCACCTCGCCGAGGTCGCGCGGGCGATCGAGCGCGGCGTCGACGTGCGCGGGTACATGCACTGGTCGCTGCTCGACAGCTTCGAGTGGGCCGAGGGGTACGCCCCGCGCTTCGGGCTCGTCGAGGTCGACCACGTGACCCAGGAGCGAAGCCCGCGGCCGAGCGCCGAGCTCTACGCGCGGATCGCGCGCGCGCGCCGCATCGACGCCGGCGGCGTGGGCGGCGCGTTGATGGAGGGCGGCGCCGCGCCCGCGTGACGGACAGCACCCGAGAGGCATGACCCATGCGCATCGCGCTGCTTTACCCACCGCCCTGGAAGATCCCCGCGCCCGGGGAGGCGCCCGACACGAGCGGCGACGGCCCGCCGGCGGATTACCGCGAGGGCGACCTCGACCCGGACTTCCACCAGACCCCCTACGGGCTCTTCTCGCTGGGCGCGCAGGCGATCCGGGCGGGCCACCAGGTGAAGGTGCTGAACCTCTCGTCGTACCCGTTCTCGCAGGTCGAGCGGATCGTGCGCGAGCTCGACGCCGACGTCTTCGGCCTGTCGTGCTGGACCGCCAACCGGCGCGGCGTGGCGCTCACCGCGCGCTGCATCCGGCGGCTCCACCCCGCGGCGCACATCGTCGTCGGCGGCCCGCACGCGACCCCGCTCGCGGCCGAGATGCTGCGCCACCACCCCGAGATCGACACGGTGGCGCTCGGCGAGAGCGAGCACTCGTTCCTGGAGCTCCTCGACCGCCTCGAGGCCGGCCGGCCCGCGCTCGGCATCGCCGGCACGGCCTACCGGGTCGACGGCCGCGTCGAGCTCGGCCCGCCCCGGGCCGCGATCGAGGACCTCGACGCGCTCGAGTCGCCGCACGACCACTTCGCCACGCACATCGTGATGACCTCGCGCGGCTGCGCCTGGGCCTGCACCTTTTGCGGCGCCGAGGCGACCTGGGGGCGCGGCTTCCGCGGCCAGTCGGTGCCCCGCGTGCTCGACGCGCTCGAGGCGGCCGTGAACAAGCTCCCTGTGAAGATGGTCCAGGTCAAGGACGACACCTTCACGACGAACAGGAAGCGCGTCATCGAGATCTGCCGCGGCATCCGCGAGCGCAAGATCTCGTTCCTGTGGAGCTGCGACACGCGCGTCGACGTGCTCGGCGAGGACCTGATCCGGGAGATGCGCCTCGCCGGCTGCCAGCGCCTGAGCCTCGGCGTCGAGTCGGGCTCTCCGTCGATCCTGAAGAACATCGACAAGAAGATCACGGTCAAGAAGATCATCGAGTCGACCGAGCTCGCGAAGAAGTACGGGATCCAGGTCCGCTACTACATGATGCTGGGCAACCGCGGCGAGACGGCGGAGACGTTCCGGGAGACGCTCGCGTTCCTGGAGGCGGCGAGGCCGCACCAGTACATCTTCTCGTGCCTGTCGATTTACCCCGGGACGCGCGATTTCGACGACGCCGAGGCGGCCGGCTGGCTCGAGCGCGACGTCTATTTCCGCGGCGACTTCCAGGAGCTCAAGACGCCGTTCGACGCCTCGGAGGAGGACACGGCGCTGATGAGCGCCTGGTTCGAGAAGAACAAGGGGCTCCGCGACCTCTACCGCGAGGGCGTGGAGGAGCGCCGGGCGATCCTCGAGCGGCTCGGCGATCACCACGCCGCGCACCTGGAGCTCGGGGTCGCCTACCTCGACGCGGGGCAGCTCGATCTCGCGGAGCGCCACGCCGCGCGCGCGCTGGAGCTCGGCTATCCGCTGCCGGGGCTCGCGTACAACGCGCTCGCGTGCGTCGCGGCGGCCCGGCGCGACTGGCAGGCGATGCAGGATCACTTCACGGCGGCGGCGAAGCGCGATCCGCAGCACGCCGTGCTCATCCGCAACGTGCAGGCGGCGCGGGCGTGGTACGCGAAGGGCGGTCCGGACCGTGGGCTGCCGCTCGACCTTGTCGCGCGCTGCGACTTCCAGCTCCTCGAGCGGACGGTGCAACCTGCGCTCCCGGGGCCGCTCCCGGAGGACTTCGCTGGTTG
>NZ_JEMA01001152.1 GCF_001589285.1 Sorangium cellulosum
TGACCGTCGCCGGCGCGGGCTGACCCTCAGGGGATCTCGCCGCCGATCTCGATCGCGAGGCGATCGAGATACTGTCTCATGAACTCCGCACGTCGCGCGCCCTCGCGGCGTCCGGCGGCCGTCTTGAGGCTCTCGGCGGTCTTGAACAGCTTCACATGGAAGTGATCGATCGCGTTCTCGCGATCGTTCCACGGCCTTCGCTCGGCGAACGGGTCCTGCGGATCGTAGAACCGCACCCCCATCAGGCCGCCCACGGCGAAGCAGCGGGCGATCCCGATCGCCCCCAGTCCATCGAGGCGGTCAGCGTCCTGAACCACCCGGGCCTCGAGCGTCCTCGGCTCGATCCCGGCGCTGTAGCTATGGGCCTCGATGGCGTGGGCGATGTCCGGGAGAAGGCCCTCGGGGTAATCGATGCTCCGGAGGAAGACCAGCGCCTCCTCCGCGGAGAGCCGCGAGGCCTGGGAGCGCCTGGGGTCGTTCTTGGGGACGTTCACGAGGTCGTGCAACCACGCCGCGGGGGCGACGACCTCGATCCTGGCCCCCTCGTCCGCCGCGAGGGCCTTGGCCGTGGCGACAACCCGCGTGAAGTGCGCCAGATCGTGGGCGGGGTCGTCGCCGAGGTCGGTCGCCTCGAGCTTCTTCACGAAGAGCGGCTCCCAGTGCTTCATCCCCCGCCTCTTATCCGTGGAAACGAGCAAGTGCAACGATGCTGCCGTTCATGCCGCCAGCGCTCGCAACCGAACGATCGCGACGGCTCCAGGCTGGCGCCGACCGAACGTCGGTTCGTTCGGAGAGCACGTCTACAAGATCGGAATGACGCGGCGGCTCGAGCCCCTGGATCGGGTGCGGGAGCTGGGCGACGCGAGCGTGCCGTTCGAGTTCGACGTGCACGCGATGATCTCGAGCCAGGATGCGCCGTGCCTCGAGCGTGCGCTGCACCAGCGGTTCGTCCGGAGCCAGGTGAACAAGGTGAACCCCCGCAAGGAGTTCTTCCGTGTGCCGCTCCAAGACATCCGCAAGGAGATCGAGCGGATGTCGCTGGAGGTGACGTGGACGCTGGCAGCCGATGCGCGGGAGTTCCGAGAGACGCAGGCCATCGAGCGTGCGATGGCGAACAAGACCTTCGACGAAGCCGCCTGGATCGATGCGCAGGCGAAGGCCGAAGCTGGCCCGGCGCTCGAGCGCGATCTCGCCGAAGCCACCGCTTGAACGAAGAGCATCGGAGCCGGCACGAAGTGGCCCAAGCACGAGGGCGCGCCGCCGTCCGCCTGGATAGACGCGCTACCTCTCTGCTGGCTCGACCGTCATCTCGCCGAGGCCTGGACAGACCACGTTGTTTCCCTCAGCGTCGATCGCGCGCGCAAGACGCCGTATCAGGACGCCTGCCCGCGCGCACCAGGGCCTCGATCGCCGGCTCGAGCTCGCGCAGCCGGCCCTCCGCGGTGACCGTCACGGCGCCGCGCAACAGCCCTCGATCCGAGCAGTTCACGATCGGGCCGCTGGTCACCGAGGCGGTAGCGAGCTAGGCCGTCGGGTGCGCCTCGCCGTTCCCATTGCGCAGGGGAGGCGTCGCCGCGAGCTGCTGGATGTGCACGTGCTGGCCCGGGACAGGCAACCCCAGCTTGCCGAGCTCCTCGCGGATGACCCGTGTGGTGGCGAAGAAGACACCCCCGTAGTGATCGCCATGGCAGAACGGCCGGACGGCCAGCACGGGCCCGGCGAGATTGAACTCCAGGATCTCGACCATGGGCGCCGGCTCCTTCACCACATCGTCGATGAGCGCGAGGCGCGCCCTCAGCCGCGTGATTGCCGCCTCGTGATCCGCGCCGTGCGCGAGCTGCGCGGTGCAATCGACGCGGCGGAACGGGTTCGTGCTGTAGTTCTGGATTGTATCGCTGAAGATCTTGCTGTTGCCCACGATGGTGCGGACGTTGTCGGGCGTGTTGAGCGCTGTCGCGAAGAGGCCGATCGAGTGGACCGCGCCCGTGACGCCCCCGGCCGTCACCAAATCTCCCACCTTGAAGGGTCGCAGGAGGATCATGAAGATACCGGCCGCGAGGTTCGACAGGAGGCCCGACCACGCCATGCCGATGGCGATGCCGACCGCGGCGAGGAGGCTCGCGAACGTGGTCGTCTCCACGCCGAAAACGCTGAGCACCGCGATGACGAGGAGGATGTTCAGCAGCACGGACGCCGCCGACTCCAGGTAGTGAGCCAGCGTCACGTCGAGCTTCTTCAGCGGCGCGCTCCGCTGCATCAGCGACAGGACCGCCCGGATGATCACGCGGCCGATGACCCAGACCAGGAGCGCGCCCACGATCTTCCCGCCGACGTTGATCCCGAGCGCCACCACCATATCAACGTACCGCTGCACCCTCTCGTCCATCTCGATCCTCCTGGCGGCGTCTGAGCCGCTCGCGGGGGCCCAGTGCAAGGCGCGTGCGCGCCTCGCATCGCGAGATAGTCTCGGGCCGAGAGCTCTGTCCCACCGCAAGGTCGCCCCGCGAGGGGGCAACGGAGATCTTCAGGCATCAGCCCTGAGGCCTGGACACATCAGCTGACCACGGGCAGCTCGGCAAGACCTCCCGCCCCCGGCGACCGCGCAATCACGGCGTGAGCGACAGCCCGCGCACGTAATCCTCGAGCGCCCGCTCCGCCCTCGCCACCGCCTCCCGCGCCCCCGAGAGCTTCCCTGACACCGCCGCGATCCGGTCCTCCTGCTCGCTCAGCGTCCGCAGATAACGCTCCTGGAGCGCGCTCCCCCCGGGCACGACCTTGAGGTTCTGGCGCACGCGCTCCTGCTCGTCGCGCAGCGTCGCGATCTCGGACTCCAGCGCCGAGAGCGCGCGCTGCCTGTCGGCGATCGCGGCCCTGAGCTCCGCGAGCCGCGCGAACACCGCGCGCACCGCCTCGGGGATCTCGCGCGAGGACAGGTACACCTGGATCTGCTCGCTCGACAGGCTCGTGAGCGCGACCGTGTGCGAGATGGGCTGCTCCAGCGCCACCGTGAGCCGCGCCGTCTCCCCGGCCGCGACCTCCCGCCGGATCCGGTAGCGATCGCCGCTCGTCTCCACGCCCTCCCCGGGCGCGGCCAGCTCCCATCCGGCGAGGCGCGGGTGCTCGATGACCACGACGCGCGGCTCGCGCGCGGCGCCCACGATCGTGTACTCCGTCACCCTGCGCGCCGTCCTGACGATCTCCAGCATGCCGCCCTGGATCCGGGCGCGCGACAGCACCTCCTCGGTCCGCTCCTCGCGGTCGATACGCACCTTCCGGTCCACGGCGAAGCTCACGAGCCGCGATTCCCCCGGCGGCAGCGGCGCCAGGCGCGCGTCGCCGAGGTAGGTGACGACCCCCTGGTCGGAGCGCTCGTAGACCGTCATCGCCCCTGGCGGCAAGCTCGCGTCGCCGTCGTTGCGCAGCCGCACGCTCGCGAGCGGGCTGCGCGCGCTCGCCTCCGGCTGGTACAGCCAGAGCCGCTCCGCCGGGATCTGCCGCTCGACGATCGGCAGGAGCGCCGTTTGCCCGCTCGCGAGCGTGAGCGGCGCCGGGAAATGGAACACGACCTGCGTCGCCGCCTCCTCGCGCTCCGGCACCGGCGTCCGGGCGGGCCCGGCGGGCGCCGTGGCCTCCTCGCGGTCCGCGCCCGCGCGGTAGCGCGCGAGCCTCTTCGCCCTGANCGCGGTAGCGCGCGAGCCTCTTCGCCCTGACCGCGAGCCCCGAGGCCCCCTCGTCGAGCCGCGGCAGCACCCGCTCGGCCACGTCGACGGGCACCTCCGGGCGGTCCACATAATAGATCTCGTAGAGCGCCTGACGGAACGTCACCGGGTCGCCCGACACCAGGGTGAAGTCGATGTCCTTCCAGTCTCCGCCGCTCTGGTTCTCGACGACGGCCCACCCCGACAGCGCGGCGGTCTTCGCGCGCCCATCCGCCGGGACGGTGAGCCGATACGACGTCTTCCAGAGCGGCACCTCGACGACGTACGCCACCCGCACGATCCGCTCGCCCTCGCCGGCCGCGCGCACGACGAGCGCGCGGCGGTTCCGCGCGCGCTGGCTCGCGAGCCCGACGAGCGCCGCGCCTACCTGCTGCCTGAGCCGCTCCTCGACGAGCTCCACGCCCGCGAGCTCCTCCAGGACGACCTGCTTCAGCGCGCCGTCCGACATCAGCGCGAGCCGGTGCCGCCCCTCGGTGCCGCCGCCCGGCACGCCGACCTGCACCGCCGTCACCGCGACGATCCGCCCGACGAGCGCGCCCTGCGCCCCTCGAGTCCGCACCTCGGCGCCGCGCAGCGCGTTCAGCAGGGCGGCCTCCGACTCGAGCGCGCCCTCGTCGAACGGGAGCTCGCGGAACAGGTCGCGCAGCGGCTCCTTCCCGGGAAGCGTGATCTTCCCGGCCGCGCCGCGATCGTCGTAGACGACGATGCTCTTCAGCACGTCGTCGACCTGATCGAGCCGCACCTCGAGCGCGAGCTCGGCGTCGCCGCGCACGCGCGCCTCGTGCTCGAAATACCCGACGCCGCCCGTGGAGAGCACCACGCGGCGGAGCGGGAGCGCTTCCGCCGCGGCCTCCGGCCGGGCAAGATCCGTCGTGTCGGCCGCCAGCGTCGCTGTCGTCCACACCTCGTGATTCATCTCGTTGCCTCCCCCCGGCGGAGGCGTGCGACGGCCTCGCCTCGTCGGTTCATAACGCCCCTCCGGAGGGCGTCAACGACGCGGGGCACGGCGGGAGATCGCGCGCCGCTCCGGCGCGCGTCAACCGCGGCGGGAGGCCTCGAGCTGCTTCACCACGGCGAGCGCCTCGTCGACGTGCCGGGTCGCGCGGATCTGGGAGGAAAAGACATGTCGAATCACGCCGTCTCGATCGATGACGAACGTCACGCGGCCCGGGAGGAGCCCGAGGAACGACTTGACGCCGTAGCGCGCGGCGGTGTGCCCGCCGGGGTCGCTGAGCAGCGTCATGGGCAGCCGGTGCTTCTGCGCGAACTGCTCGTGAGAGCCCTCCGAGTCCGCGCTCACGCCGATCACCTCGGCGCCGGCCTCCGCGAACACGTCGTGCTGGTCGCGGAACGCGCACGACTCCGCGGTGCATCCCGGGGTGTCGTCCTTGGGATAGAAAAAGAGGACGACCGTCTTCTTGCCGCGAAAGTCGGAGAGCTTCACCGCCTCCCGCTTCTGCGACTGCAAGGTGAACTCGGGGGCGGTCTCACCGACGGACAGGGTGGATTGGCCGAACATGCCGTCGTCTCTACCCGATGCGCCGCGGCGCGTCCAAGCCCGCGCGGCGTCGCGCGCCGGCGCGGGCGGCGTGGCCGCGCCTGCCTTCCCGTTGCCCGCGTCGCCTGCCCCCCGGATCCGGGAGAAGCGTGAGCGAGCGGCGATGAAGGTGCGCGGAGCGCGTCGGACGCGCGCCGCGGGCCGGCGATCAAGCTACCCTGGGCGCCCCATGGCCACCACGTTCGCTGCGCTCATCTTTCGACCTGCCGAGATCCCGGACCGCGCGCTGTCCCAGGGCTTTGCCGTGGCGCTCGGCGGCTGGGATGTCGCCTCGCCGCGCCTGTTCGTCGCGCCGCTCCCGGGCGTGCCCGGCTTCTGCGCCGCGTACTACGCCAGCGGCGACCCGGCCGTCGCCGGCGGCGACGAGCTCGACCACCTCTCCGAGCTCTTCGACGACGAGCTCTCGCCGCCCGTCGCCGTGCTCGACGCCGCCGCCGAGCTGGGCCACCCGGGCGCGACGATCTTCGCGCTCGTGTTCTCGGAGGAGATCGTCCACGACGACGGCTGGCGGTTCGAGGCGAGCGGCTTCGTCCGCCATTTCGTGAGGGAAGGGGAGGACGGCATCGAGGCCGGCGTGGAGGCGCCCGACCGGAGCGACCTCGTCGCCGTCGAGATCGACCTCCCGGACGACGCGACCGAGCAGCAGGAGCGCGAGGCGATGGACAGGGCGATCCGGCCGCACCGCGGCTCGACGTACCTCTCGGCCGAGCTGGGCGCCCCGGTGCTTGGCGCGCTCATGGGCGGCCTCTTCGCGCCCGAGCGCCGCGTCGACGTGCACCTCGTCGAGCCGGGGCCGGCGTCGATCGCGGGCGAGGTGAGCCGCCTGAACCGGGTGCTCCGGCGCGAGGACGGCCGCGGCGCGCCCGCGTCCCTGCCGCCGGTGCGCGGCGTCGCCTCGCCGGCCACGTACGAGGCGTTCGCGCGCGCCTACGACTGGGCCGACCCGGCGGATCCGCAGGACCTCTACCGCGAGCTCGCGATCGGCGCCGTCGAGGGCACGCTCCGTTTCCTGCGCGAGGACGAGCTCCGCGGCCACGAGCGCGAGCCCGGCTGGGAGGCGGCGGCGGCGCGGCGGCTCTACCCGATCGCCCGGCTCTCGGGCTCGGCGCTCGGCGGCGGCGGCGTGGCGCAGCGGGCCGTCGTCGCGCTCGCGCCCGACGGCGAGCAGCTCTGGATCGTGCGCGGCGGCACGAGCGCGGCGCCCGCCGGACCCACGTTCGGCGAGCTCCTGCGCTACCTGTCGCTGGGCTGGTCGCGCCGCAGCGACGCCGAGGAAGATCTCATCGGCGCGCTGATGCTGCGCGCGCGGCTCAGATCTCTCGGTGGCTGAGCCGCGACACGGCAGCATCGACGTGCAGCAACGAACAGCCGAGCAGGGCCACGGAGATCCGTTGTTCCATTCAATGGATCCGTCGTGGCGCCGCGCCCGTCGCTCGGGGAGTGGGGCGCTTTGCTACGCAGGCTTCGATCGCGTGGTTCCCTGGTGCGCTTTGCGCCCGGCGCGCCCGCGACGTGGGGCGCTTTGCGGCGCGATGTCCGTTCAAAGGAACGTGTCGTAGGCCTGGGGCCCGGTGGTGGCGGGGCGGAGCGCGAACCTGCTGGGATCGTCGAGGACGAGGTGGAGCAGGCCGACGTCTCGTTCGCTGTGGGCGAAGACGCTCACCAGGATCCCGCCCTGCCGGACGCCCGTCTCGTAGTGCTCCGCCCAGTGCTTCGGGACGCCGGCGGTGAGGAGGATCTCGCGCAGCCCGCCCGTGATCCCGGCGCCGACCGCGCTGGCCACGACGGCCGCCAGCGGCCCGGCCACGACGAACCCGAGGTCGGGGACGACGACGCTCATCGCGATGGCCGCGCCGAACGTGTGCGCCGGCGGCGATCCGTCCGGGATCCTGAAGTGCCTGTGGCGCGTCGCGTCGGTCATCAGGAGGCTGATATCCTGTCGCGTGTAGCCGCAGTCGATGACGCGTTCCGCCGCAGCTTCCGCCTCATCGCGCGTCTGAACCAGGCCAATTACGAGCTTCGACATGAAGAGACCTCCTTCGCGTTGAGCGCGTCCTCGCTCCGGGCCCCCGCGACCGATACCGCACGTCCTGTGCCAAGCTGAAATTGCCACGAAGCCATGTGATCTCGTCGATTTCGATGGTCTCGGCGCCCGGGCGGTGGCGAGGCGGTATGTCGCACTGCGCCCGGCGCGCCTCGCTTTTCTGATCCTGACTTTCGCGCGCGATACCCGATTTGTTCCAGGTTTTGCAGGCCTGCCCCGGCTGATCCCGCTTTCCAGGGATGCGGCTCTGGCCGGCTGTTTCGGGCCTCGACCCGCAACCACGGTGCGCCCGGATGCCTGAAGACGGCAGGATCCGGCGGGCGCTGTCGCCTCAGAAGCCGATCGTGTCCTCGACCGGCGGCGGACGCTTCGGGGTCGCCGCCGCGCGGCCCGTCGCCGCGTCCTTCGGCGCTACGCCGCGCGGCGGCGCCGT
>NZ_JEMA01001153.1 GCF_001589285.1 Sorangium cellulosum
CGTGGCCTCTGGCGCGGCCGCGAGGCGGCGCGCGGCGTCCTCGGCGACCTGGGCGGCGAGCGCGTTGTACGCGCGCGGCGACGGGAGCTTCGCCCCCGTCCAGACGAGCAGCCGCACGAACTCGCGCGCCCCGCCCTCGAACGCCCGCCGCCCGTGGAGCATGCGCCGGTTGTCGACCACCAGGATGTCCCCCGCGCCGAGCGAGAGCTCGATCACCTCGCGCCCCGACGCCTCGACGAAGCGCGCCAGGCGCGCCGCGATCGCGTCCCCCGGCGGCACGATCGGCGCGTGCGTGAGCGCCAGCGCGCCGTCGCGGAGCGACACGGTGGGCCCGAAGACGTCGCCGAAGACGAAGGGGATGCGCCTGTACACCGTGAAGAGCGCGCGGAAGAGCTCGGGGTCGTCGCGCTCGATCGTCGCGAGCAGCGCCCAGCCGTCGAGCAGGAGGCAGCCCCCGCCGCGCTCCGCGGGCCTGACGCAGGCCATGATCTGCACCGCCGGCGGCGCGCCCGCGAAGCACTGGCTGTCCGTGTGGAGCGGCGCCGCCGCGGAGCTCGCGGCGAACGACCTGCCCCCTGGCACCGCCTTGATCGGCTGCCGCTCGACCAGGAGCGGCCTCGCCCCGAGGAGCCGCTCCGCGAACCCCCACGGCGCCCGCGCCGCCTCCTCCGGGGCCAGCGCCCCCTCGTCCCCGCGCAGGACCGCGAAGCCGCGCGCCGCGAGCTCGTCATGGAGCCTCACCGGACCGCGCTCCGCCCCCGGCCAGATCCATCGCTCGATCATGGGCGTGCGGCGCTCGAGATATCGAGACGTTCAATTCCCATCATACCAACAAACCACCGAATCAAAACCCCACCCCGCTCATCCCCTCTTCTCTCTTCCTCTCTCTTCCTCTCTCTTCCTCTGTGCCCTCTGTGCCTCTGTGGTTCAAATCCTCTTCTCCCACCCCGCCCCGCTCATCCATCGAGGAAGCGGGCCTCCCGGAACCCGGCGCGGAGCAGGTCGCGCGGGATGGGCAGGACGCGGAGCAGCGGCGCGCCCTCGGGCACCTCGATCGCCGCGCCGATCCGCCGCACGTGGAACACCGCCGGGGTCGCGAAGAAGACGTCGGTCGCGACCACCCCGCGCATCACGTCGTAGCCCTCGCCGTGGATTCCTTCGAGCAGGCTCGACCAGCCCGGCGGGGTCGTGGTGAAGGCCCACGGCTTCACGAAGAAGTGCGGCTCGCCCGGCGGGTGGGGCGTGAAGTACTTCGTCAGGTACCAGAGCGCCCCGCGGTTCGCGGCGACGAAATCCTCCCCGAAGACCCGGGCGAAGGTGCGCTCCACCGCGGCCGCCCCCTCGGCGAGGCGCGGCGCCTCCGGCGCGACAGCGAGCGTGTGCCCGTCGAAGGTCGCGCGGAACGGCACAGCGTTCCTCACCACGATGGACTGGAGCCGCCGGGCACCCCCGCGCCAGGGGACCGGATCCGGCCCCGCCGCGGTCGTGACCTCGGTGACCTCGGCGATCTCGGGCGCCCCCGGCCCGGCCACGACAAGCCGCGCGCGCGCCGGCCCCGCGCTCCCTTCCTCCGCGCTCCCTTCCTCCGCGCCCCCCGCGCCCGCGCGCCCCTCCCCCGCCCTCGCCTTTCCCCCCACGAGGCGCCGGTACTTGCGCGTCACCTCGCCCTTCTTCACCGCGAAGTATTTCGCGTCGTAGAACGCCGCGTGCGCCCGCCCCACCTCGGGGGCGTCCGCGAGCGCGCAGGCCTCGATCTGCACGTCGGGGAGCACCGGCGCGACGCAGCCGATCTCGCCCTCGAGCCGGAGCACCCGCGGCGCCTCGTCGCGGACGCGCAGCTCGACAACGAGCGGCACGAAGGCGCCGTCGTCGGCGAAATACGCCTCGCTCACGTCGATCAGCACGTTCCGGCGGTTCGCCGCGCCCGCGACCCGCAACCAGAGGCCCGGATCCGGGCGCACCAGGAGCCCGGTCCACAGCCGCAGGCGCGGCGGGCCGAGCCCCGCCCGGCACGTCCAGGCGATGCCGCCGCGCAGCGCCCGGTGCCACGCCCCCTCGGGCGCCAGGAAGCCCTGCGTGACCAGCCGGGGCAGCGCGGCGCGGTGCGCGCGGAGCAGCGCCTCGCGGTGCTCCCCCGCGGGCTCGGCGCGCAGCGAGCCGAGCCGCCGCTGCACCTCGATCGGACGCGCCAGCGTGATCTGGAGCCCGAACGCGTTGCCCTCGAGGAGCGGCACGCACGCCTTCGCCACCCGGAGCGGCACCGCGCCGTCGAGGTCGCCCGCGCGCCGGGTGAGCCGGCAGAGGCCGAGGGCGTCGAGCACCTCGAAGCAGGCGTCACCCGCCGCAGCCACCACCACCGCCGCAGCCGCCGCCGCCACCGCAGCCGCCGCCGCCGCCGCAGCTCGACGAGCTGCAGCTCGAGCCGCCCGACGAGCCGCCGCCCGTCGAGACCGCCACGGGCGGGCGCATCGCGTAGACCATCGGCGCGAAGAGCGGCGACATCGCGAGCATCGCCGCGCCGCCCGCGGCCACCGTCAGGCCGATGTCCACCGCGTCCCGGCGGCGACCGCCGGCGACGTCCGAGCGCAGCGAGACGGTCGAGTCGTCGAGCCACGCGAGGTAGCTCGCCCTCAGGCTGCTGTACTTGCTCGTGGCCATCGCCACGAACCACGTGGCGAACAGGAGCGCGATCATCTCGATCACGAGGAACGTGTGGGGGCGGTTGAGCTCCTCCGCGCGAAGGACGCGGATCAACCCGACCCCGAGGAGCGCGAGGCCGACAGCCCAGACAACGGCCGAGAGCGTCTTCACGGTCCCGGGCGTGCGGAGCATCCCGGCGGCCGCGAGCTCGCCGCGGAGCTCCGGCTCGAACCGCTGCGCGATCTGGTCGGCGGAGGCGCGCAGCTGCGCCACCGAGAGCGTCGCGCCCGCGGCCCCCCTCGAGGAGAGCGCGCTGTGGAGCGCCGCGAGCACCCGGTCGCGCGGCGGGGCGCCGGCCGCGACCTGGAACGCCTGCGGCGCGTCCTTCGCGTCGCCCGCGGGGACGAGCCAGCCCGCGGCCATCGCGACGGCGATCAGCGTCTCGGCGACGCCCTTGCTCTGGTTCCGGAGGTACGCGATCGCCCAGTACTCGTCCGGCTGGGGGATCCAGCCCGCCGAGAGCCGTTGCCTCTGCGGCGGCTGCGCATGGAACCGGTACGGCGTGCCCGCGGCGGCCGCGGCGGCCGCCGGCGCGCCGCCGGGCTGCGCCGACCTGTCGAGGGAGGCGCCGATCGCGTTGCGCAGCAGCACGGCGAAGACGAGGCCGGAGGCCGCGAGCGCGCCGTAGAAGAGCAGGAACGCCGGCCCCGACTCCATGTTGAACGGGAAGAAATCGAAGATCTCGTGGATCACGGCGCCCCCGCGTGCTCGAGCCCATCGACGTCGTCGACCGCGCGCGCGAGCAGCGCGGCGAGCGCCTCGTAGGCCGCGCCCGGCGCCTCGTGGACCCGCTGGAGCGGGGCCACGTCGACGCCGAGGTGCTTGCCCGCCCCGGCGAGCACTGTCGCGAGGTCGTCGTCCCCATCGATTCCGTGCAGGCCGAGCAGGGCGTGCAGCGGGCCGCGGATCTGCTTCACCTTGCGGAAGACAGCGCCCCGCAGCGCCTCGTCCGAGCCCAGCCCGTCCACCACCGCACGGCGGAGCCGGATCTGCGCCTCGCGGAGCTCCTGCTCGACGCGCAGGCGGCGGTTCTTGCCGTCGATCACCAGCGCCGAGAACGGGTCGCGCCCGGAGAGGAGCACGTGACACCGGCGGATGTCGTCGTAGAGCAGCGGGAACACGTCCGCGGCGCGCGGGATCTCGGCGACGGTGAGGATCATCGCCTCGATCCGGGCCGCGTAGCGCGCGATCCTGAGCGCGTTGGCGATCGCGTCGAGGCCCTCGCGGGAAGCCTCGTTGAGCACCACCATCAGATCGACGTCGCTCTGCCCCTCGCGGTAACCGCCGCGTGCCGCGCTGCCGTAGACGAGCAGGCACGCGAGCTCGTCGCCGAGCGTCCGCTCGAGGCTCTCCTTGAGCTCAGTGAGCCGCGCCTGCACCGGCGCCGGCAGCCTGGAGACGGCGCTCCCCTGGGCGATCGTTCCTTCTTTCATGCGCTACCCTCGCGACCCGAAGAGCCGGACGTCGGCGCTCGAGCCAATCCCCTTGATCGCCCAGATTACCCGACCTCCGGGGAGGCGTTCTCGCCGAATGAACGGCAGGAGCCGGGGCCGCACGCTCCCGTCGCCCGCGGGCCCGACGAAGCGGGCGCGGAGGAGCAGGCGATCCACGGCCGCCTCGGGCGCGAGCCGCGCGTCGGCCCCGGCGGCGGCGGCGATCCGGAGCGCGTCGGCCACCGCGGCGAGGCGCGGGGCCCGCGGCGACGCCTGGAGGCACCGGG
>NZ_JEMA01001154.1 GCF_001589285.1 Sorangium cellulosum
GGAGCCCTCGCGCGCCGGCACCGGCGCCGCCGGCGCGCCCCGCGCCTCCTCGCGGGACGCACGTCGCCCCGGCAGGACCAGCGCCGCCCCGAGGACCGCGCTCAGGGCAGCCACCGCGGCCGCGGCAGCGACCCGGGGATTCCGTTTCGGACCACCGCCTCGCGTCGGCGGCGCAGGCGCTCCGGGCGGGACGGCCCCGGCAGCGAGGTTCACCTGGGACGAGCTCGTGACAAGCGGCGTCGTCGAGCTCCCAGGATCCCGCCGAGGGCTCGCTGCGGCCCTGTCGCTGTCCGTGGCGCTCGCGGTCCCGTCGGCGCCCGAGCTCCGGGACGAGGGCGGCGTGGAGAGCGGATCTCGCGCGGTGGCCTGCGGCGGCGCCGCCTCCGGCGCTCCGCGCGCGCTCTCTGGCCCGGACGGGGGCGCCCCTCGCGCCGTCGCGATCCGATCCAGCAGCTCGGCCACCTCCGCCGCCGTCCCGAACCGCTCCTCGCGGTTCCGCCGCATGCAGCGGGCGACGATGTCCACGAGCCGCCGGTCCACGCGCCACAGGACCCGCGCCAGCGTCGGGATCTCGCCCGTCAGGATGGCGGCGAAGACCTCGCTCGCGTCCCCCCGGAACGGCCGCTCCCCGGTGAGCATCTCGAACAGGACGACGCCGAGCGTCCAGATGTCGGTGCGATGATCGATGTTCCTCTCCGCCCTGACCTGCTCCGGGCTCATGTACAGCGGCGACCCGACCATCCCGCCTGGCATCGTGTGGAGTCCGTCGTTGATCGACAGGTTCTTGGCGACGCCGAAGTCCAGCACCTTGACGACCCACCCGTCCGCGCCGGTCTCCCGGNCCCACCCGTCCGCGCCGGTCTCCCGGTGCAAGAAGATGTTCGAGGGCTTCAGATCCCGATGAACGATGTGGAGCGCGTGCGCCGCCGCGAGGCCCCTCGCGACGTCCCTGCCGATGCCGGCGCCGATCTCCGGCGCGACCCGGCGCCTGCGTAGCAGCAGGTCGGCCAGCGTCTCGCCCGAGAGCAGCTGCATCACCAGGAACGGCTCGCCAGCGTCCGTCTCGCTCATGTCATAGACATCGACGACGTTCCGGTGCTGGAGCGCTCCGCAGCTCCGCGCCTCCCGCTCGAGGCGGACCCGGAGCTCCGGCTCCGCGCGGATCAGCCGCTTGAGCGCCACCTCGCGCCCCGTGGCGACGTTGATCGCCGACCACACCGAGCCCATGGCGCCCTCGCCGATCTTCGCGACGAGCTTGTACTTGCCATTGATCGTCACACCCGCGCCGGCAGGTGGGTGCGCCTTCAGCGTTGACATAAGCCTCTCTCGCGGCGGAGCCAGCGCGCCATGAACGGACCTCATCGGGTGAGCCGCGCTGAATGTGGGTCAATCCTCGGCGCCGTCGCTCCGCTTCCAGTCGTCCTGCTGTCGATCGCGGTCCGGTCTCACGCTCGCCGCGGAGCAGACACGCCGCGTGCCACGAGCAGGCGTGCAGCGCCATCGCACCTCCGTGGACGTTCAGGGCGCGCCCCGGACCGCGAGCGGCTATACCAGGAGCGCTCATGTCGATCCGCCAGCGCGACTACATCCTCCGCATGATCGAGCAGCTCGCCGAGGCCGTCGGCCGGATCGCCGGGCTCCGGCGCGCCGGCCAGCTCGACGAGGCGGAGCTGCTCGTCCGCACCACCGCCGACGGGCTCCTCGGCCCGATGCGGGACATGCTCGACCGGCTCGACGCCGCGGGCGCGGCCACCCTGCTCGGCGACCACGAGAAGATCGGCGCGTACGCGGCGCTCTGCGCGGAGCAGGCCGAGATCCTCGAGCTCCGGGGGCGGGCCGCGCAGGCGCCCGCGGAGCGCAGGCGCGCGCTCGAGCTCTACCTGGAGGCGGTGAGCCGCGCGCCCGAGGGCAACCCCCGCGCGCAGGAGGGCGCGCGCGCGCTCCTCGGCCGGGTGGACGCCGCGCGCCTGCCGGAGCGGTACCGCGCCCTGGCCGCGAAGCTCGGCTGACGGATTGCCATGACGCCGGCGTGAACCCATGAGACGGGGAGCCCCGTGGAACCGATCACTTCGTCTGTCAGCTTCGCCGCGCTCGGCATCGGCCCTGCGCTCCTCGGCGTGCTCACCGAGCTCGGCTATGAAGAGCCCACCCCCATCCAGCGCGAGGCGATCCCGCACCTGCTGACCGGGCGCGACCTGCTCGGGCAGGCCGCCACCGGCACCGGGAAGACGGCGGCCTTCGCGCTGCCGCTCCTCCAGGGGCTCGAGATCGGAAGCGAGCCGCCCAGCCGCCCCGTGGCCCTCGTGCTCGTGCCCACGCGCGAGCTCGCCATGCAGGTGGCCGAGGCGATGCACCGTTACGGCCGCCGCCTCGGCGTGCAGGTGCTGTCGGTCTACGGCGGCCAGCCGTTCGGGCAGCAGCTCCGCGCGCTGCGCCGCGGGGTGCACGTCGTCGTGGCCACGCCGGGCCGCGCGCTCGACCACATCGGCCGCGGCACGCTGCTGCTCGACGGCATCCGCACGGTCGTGCTCGACGAGGCCGACGAGATGCTCGACATGGGCTTCGCCGAGGCGCTGGAGGCGATCCTCTCGGCCACGCCTGCCGAGCGGCAGACAGTGCTCTTCTCCGCGACGCTGCCCCCGCGCATCGCCGCGATCGCCGGCCGGCACCTCCGCGAGCCGGTGCGGGTCAAGATCGCGGCCGAGAAGGCGGCCCCCGGCGAGCTCCCCCGCGTCCGCCAGACGGCGTACATCGTGCCGCGGGCGCACAAGCCCGCCGCCCTGACGCGGGTGCTCGACATGGAGGACCCGTCGTCGGCGATCATCTTCTGCCGCACCCGCAACGAGGTCGACGAGCTGACCGAGGCGCTGCGCGCGCGCGGCCACGACGCCCAGGCGCTCCACGGCGGCTTCTCGCAGGAGCACCGCGACCGCGTGATGGCCCGCTTCCGCGCCGGCACGGCCGACCTGCTCGTCGCGACCGACGTGGCCGCGCGGGGGCTCGACATCGAGCACGTCTCGCACGTCATCAACTACGACGTCCCCTGCGCCGCCGAGGTGTACGTCCACCGCATCGGCCGCACGGGCCGCGCCGGCCGCGAGGGCGCGGCGATCACGCTGGTGGAGCCGCGCGAGCACTACCTGATCCGCAACGTCGAGCGGCTCACGGGCCAGCGCATCGAGGCCGCCACCCTCCCGACCGTGGCCGACCTGCGCGCCCGCCGCCTCGAGCTGACGCGCGCCTCGCTGCGCGAGGCGCTCCTCGAGGGCGGCGCCGAGCAGTTCCGGGTCGTCGTCGAGCAGCTCGCCGAGGAGTTCGACGTCATGGACATCGCCGCCGCGGCGGTGAAGCTCGCCCACCACGCGACGGAGGGGGAGCGGCAGGAGGACGAGGCGGAGATCCCGTCGTTCCGGCCGCCTCCGCCGGGGCCGGGGCGCGCCTACGACGACCGCGCGCGGCGCGGCCCTCCTGGCGCGCGCGGTCGCCCGGGCGAGGCGCAGGCCCGGCCGCGGCGCGAGGGAGGGGAGGCCGACGGCAACGTCGCGCGGCTCTACATCGGCGCGGGGCGGACCGCCGGGATCCGCCCGGCGGATCTCGTCGGCGCGATCGCGAACGAGGCGTCGCTGAGCTCGCGCGACATCGGCGCGATCCAGATCGCCGACGGCTTCTCCGTGGTGGAGGTCCCGGCCGACGCGGCGGACACCGTCATCGAGGCGCTGCGCGCCACCCGCATCAAGGGCCGCAAGGTCCAGGTCCGCCGCGACCACCACGACGCTCCGGGCGAGGCGCGGGGCGGCGAGGACGAGGCCCGCGGCGGCGCGGGCGAGGC
>NZ_JEMA01001155.1 GCF_001589285.1 Sorangium cellulosum
CGCGGAGCCCGCGACCGCCGACGCCGCGGATCTCTCGGTGCTGGGCGAGGCGGTGGGCGCGTCGATCGGGCTCACGCCGGTCTGGCGCGCCGGCGCGCTCCTGCACCGCATGACGGGCGCGGCCGACGCGTGGCAGGCGGCGTCGAGCTGGGCCGAGGCGCTCGGGTGGGCGGCGCGCACGGCGCGCGAGCGCGGCCGGAAGATCAGCTCGCTGCAGGCCTGGGGGCACGGCGGCTGGGGATACATGCGGATCGGGAAGACGCGGCTCGACGAGGCGGCGCTCCGGCCGGGCTCGCCGCTCGACGGGGCGATCAACGCCCTGAAGGCCGAGCTCGCGGGCCCGGACGCGCTCGTGTGGCTCCGCTGCTGCAGCGCCTTCGGCCACTCCGGCCAGGCGTTCGCGCGGGCGCTCGCGGGCCGGCTCGGCTGCCGGGTCGCGGGGCACACGTACATCATCGCGTTCTACCAGAGCGGGACGCACTCCCTCCGGCCGGGCGAGGCGCCGGCGTGGGATCCGCGCGAGGGCGTGCGCTTCTCCGACGGAGCGCCGGCCGGCGCCCTGTGGTCGTCGCGCACCGCGCCGAACACCGTCTCGTGCCTGACGGGCGAGCTGCCGCCGGGCTACTGACGACGTCGTCACGGACGAGGTCCGCGGACGAGGTCTCCCTCTCGGGGCGGCGCGCCGCCCGCCGGCGCTCGACCTGCCTCCTCCCGCCGGCGTACCCTGCCGCCATGACGCCGCCCGAAGCGCTGCGCGCGCGCGCGCTCGATCTGCTGAGCCGAGGGGACATGGCCGGCGGGATCGCCGGCCTCGAGGCGCACCTCGCCGCAGAGCAGGACGACGCGGGGGCCTGNTCGCCGCAGAGCAGGACGACGCGGGGGCCTGGCTCGCGCTCGGGGCGGCGCACGCGGCGGAGGGCCGCTGGGCCGAGGCGGCCCGGGCGCTCGCGCGCGCGGTCGAGCTCGACGGCGGCGAGGTGGAGGCGCGCCTCGCCTACGGCCGCGCGCTGGTCCGCCTCGGTCGGCTCGACGACGCGGCCGAGCAGCTCCGGCAGGGCGCCGCGATCGAGCCGCCCGACCCGCGGGTGCTGCGCGAGCTCGGGATCGCGCTCTACGACCAGCGCCTCC
The DNA here is from genome assembly GCF_001589285.1 of Sorangium cellulosum. GTDB lineage: Bacteria > Myxococcota_A > Polyangia > Polyangiales > Polyangiaceae > Sorangium > Sorangium cellulosum_G. The sequence continues at coordinate 1,129 of NZ_JEMA01001155.1, forward strand.
ATGACGAGGCCGCGCGCTGGCTCGCGCGGGCGTGCGAGGCGGCGCCGGAGGACGGGCGGGCGGCGTTCGCGCTCGGGCTCGCGCACGAGGCGCGGCGGGACATCGCGGCGGCGATCGCGGCCTACCGCGAGGCGGTGCGGCGCGCGCCGGCGTTCTCCGACGCGCGGCTCACGCTGGCCGACGCGCTCGCGTCGATCGGGGAGCACGAGCAGGCGCTGGGCGAGCTCGAGGCGCTGCTCGGGCGCGAGCGGAGCCACGAGAAGGCGGCGCACAACCGCGAGGTGCTGCGGCGCGCGCTCGCCGAGATGCGCGCGCGCCGGCTGCTCGGCAAGACGGAGCGGGAGCTCGCGCTGTCGGCGCTCGCCGTGGAGGCGCAGCTCAGGCGCCGCGAGCAGACGCCGGCGGCGACCGGCGAGGGGGCGGGGCGGCACATCGTCCGCTACACGGCGCCGCTCCTCGAGCTCCACGCTACGATCGACCCAGGCAGCGGCGCGATCGAGGCGCTGCACCTCGCGCTGACCGATCCGGATCGCGCGGCGCGGTCCGAGGACGACGTCTTCAAGGTGACCGTGATCGGCGAGGACGGCCGGCAGGCGCCGGTGAACTACGCGACGGGCGCGTCGCTCACGTTCCTGCGCGAGGCGCTCGGCTGCCCCATGACGCAGGCGAGCGCGCTCTACGCGTCGCTGCTCCAGGGGGCGCCCTCCGTCGACTGGGGCGGCGCGACGGTGCGGCTCGCGAGCGTTCCGGGCGCCGCGAGCAAGGCCGGCGGGGAGCGGCACGGCCTCCTTGTCAGCCGGCGGGGCTAGGCCGTCGGGATCACGGGGGCGGCCGCTCGACGGCGTCGGGCGGCGCGTCGCCGGCCTCGATCATCCCGAGATCGTGCAGGGAGGAGTAGTGGCCGTCCGGCGCGAGGATGACGTGGTCGAGGAGCGGCACCCCGATCACCGCGCCGGCCGCGGCGACCGAGTTGGTCATGAGCACGTCCTCGGGCGACGGCGCCGAGTCGCCGCTCGGGTGGTTGTGCACCAGCACGAGCGCCGAGGCCGCGTCCGCGAGCGCGGCGCGCAGGATGTCCTTCGCCGTGACCGAGCAGCCGTGCAGCCCGCCCTGCGAGACCCTGCGCGCGCCGCGCATCCCGTTGCGGCCGTCGAGCGAGATCACCCACATCTGCTCGTGCTCGAGCGGGCCGAGGTGCGCCGCGCACCACGCCGCGATCGAGGCCGAGGTGCGCACCGGGGGCCGCGGGCGCACCGCGCGCTCGAAGGCGCGCCGCCCGAGCTCGAGCGACGCGGTGATGCGGAGGGCCTTCGCGAGGCCGAGGCCGGGGTGCTGGGCGAGCGCGTGCGGGCCGAGGCGCGAGAGCCCCTCCAGCCCGGAAAACCGGGCGAGGAGCGCGGCGGAGACGAGCGTCACGGGGGTGCCGACGAGCCCGGTGCCGAGCACGATCGCGAGCAGATCGGCGTCGCCGAGCGACCAGATCCCCTCCTCGAGCGCCCGCTCCCGCGGGCCGGCGAAGCCGGGCAGCGCGGAGGGGTCGTCGGCGTACGGGTCGAGGAGGTGACTGGACGGCAGCGCGGCGCTCTTCCACAGGCTCATGCGCGGACGCCAAGCACGCGGCGGGCCGGCCGGCGCGCCCGCCGCGCCAGCGGGTTTCGCGCCGCAGGGGGTGGCGGTCCGGCGGCGGAGGGTGGCGGCCGCCAGGGGCGCGCGCGGCGTGAACGTGGGAGCGCGCGCGCGTCACTCGACGCGGACGATCGTCTCCGCGGGCAGGCTCTGGGCGAAGGCGTCGCGCGCGGCGCGCACCTTCGCCTCGACGAGGCCGTCGAACGTGAGCTTCGTGCGGTAGTCGGCGCCCGACCACCGGGGGTAGGAGCCGATGTCGACGTCGCTGTAGGCCTCGACGACGCGGTCGAGCATGGGCTTGAGCTGCCCCTCGTCGAGGGTCGTGAACACCGCGAACGAGATGAACGGCGCGCCGCCGGAGAGCTCCGCCTGGATGAGCGCCTGCTTCGCCCGGAAGATCTGCGGCACGCCGGGCAGCATCCACACGTTCCGCATCACCACCGCCGGCCACGCCGCGCTGCCGCCGGTCACGAGCCGCGCGCCCTCCGGGATGCGGGCCATGAGCAGGTGCCCCTCGGTGATCCGGTCGCCGTAGTACTCGCGCAGCATGCTCTCCATGTTGGGCGCGCTGAGCACCGGCACGCCGAACGCGCGCGCCACGCCCGCGATCGTGAGATCGTCGTGGGTCGGGCCCACGCCGCCGCTCGTGAAGAGCCAGTCGTGCGACGCGGCGAGCGCCCGCACCTCCGCGGCGATCACCTCGATGTCGTCGAGCACCATCACGGCCCGCTCCAGCTTCACGCCGAGCGCGCGCAGGGTGCCCGCGAGCACGAACAGGTTCTCGTCAGCGATCTTCCCGGTGAGCAGCTCGTTGCCGATGATCAGCGCCGCCGCGGTCCTCATCTCTCCCTATGCTCCGCTCAGCCCTCGAACTCGCGCGTCACGGGGCGCCCGTCGGCGTCCATCCCGAGCAGCTCCTCCACGCGCTTCTCCGCGCGGTCGAGGCGCTCCTGCGCCGACCGCGACAGGCGGATGCCCTCCTCGAACAGCGAGAGCGCGCGCTCGAGCGGCAGGTCCCCGCCCTCGAGCTCCGCCACGATCTTCGCGAGGCGGCGCGTCGATTCTTCAAAGGACATCGCGCCGGCGCCCGCGGCCTTGTCGCCGCTCGCCGGCGCGCGATCGGCCTCGCTCGCGGACGCCGTCGAGGTGGCGCGGGGCTCCGCGCTCGACTTTGCGCAAGGTTCCGCGTCCGCGTCGCGGCCCGAGCCGCTCTCGTCCGTCGCGTTGCTCATCGTCGTCATGAGCCAGAGTCCCCCGGGGGTGCTGCCGGCGCAAGCAGGACGGAGCTCACCCCGGGCGGCACCCCCGGCACGAGGAGCACGCCGTCCGGATCGGCCACGACCGGAACGGCCACCCCATCCGGCCGGACGAGCCGCGCCGGACGCGAGGACGCGCTCGCGGCCGCGCTCCGGTCGTTCGGGACGATCGCGACCCAGACCACCCCCGTTGCGAGCGCGGGGCGCGGCGCGTCGAGCGCGCCGGACGTCGGAGAGCGCGGGGCGCCGGAGAGCGCCGCCCGCGCGAGCGCGCGCACCCCCTCGTCCGGGTCGAGGTCCCGCGCGGTGAGGAGCGCGCGCGTGCGCTGCACCTCGGCGCGCCGCGACAGACCGCGCACGATCGCGCGGCGCACCGCGGGGTCGTCCTCGAAGCGGTAGGCGCGCGCGAGGAGCGAGACGCTGTCGGGCATGGGGTCGCTCCCGAGGCCGAGCGCGACGTGCGCGCGGACGACGGGATCGCTCCCCTCGAGCAGCCGCTTGAGCCGGCCGCGGATCACCTCGTCGTCGCGCGCCGCGAGCGCGCGCGCG
>NZ_JEMA01001156.1 GCF_001589285.1 Sorangium cellulosum
TGCTGGAGTTGCCGCCGGCGCCGCCGCTGCTCGCGGACGACCCGGACCCGTCGGCGTCATCATCGGGCCCGGCCTTATCGCCGCCGTCGCCGCTGTCATCGCCGACCTCTACCTGGGCGGTGCATCCGGCGCCGAGGGTCTGGAGCATCATCAGCCCAAGGAACAATGAAATGGATGTGTTCACGAGGCGTCGCATTCATATCTCCCCGGGCCTGTCAGCGCAGCCCGTTGTCACTCCATGAATGGCGTCGTTCGTCTGTTTTTATGATCTCCCGATCGAGCCTCGTCCCGGTATGACGGTGCGCCTGATCGAGGCGGCGGCGCTGCTCCGCTCACGGCAGCGGCAGCGAGGACGAGGAGCCTCAGCGCAGCGCAGAAGACGGCGGGCGGCGCTCAGGGGCGGCGGAGCGCGCTGTGGACGCCGCTGACGTGGATATCGAAGGTGCCCGTCCCCTCGAGCTTCACCGCGAGCTTCGCGGCACCGATGCCCACGAGCTCGATCGTGCCCTGGAGGAAGCTTCCTTTGCCGCGGGCAGCGCGGTCGCCACCACCGACGTCCGGTGTGGCAACGCCGTGAGTCGACGACCTCGAGAGATCCGCCGACCGGCGCCCTGGCCTCGCCAGGGGGATGGCAGCCCGCGGCGTGCTGTCACCGGTGTGCGCCTCTCAGCTCCGGAACGAGGATCTCGAGCCTGCGGCGGTAGGCGGAGCTCGGGTGCCTCGCGATGAAGCGGTTCGCGCGAGCGAGCGCCTCGCCGCTGCGGCCGAGCGCCTTCAGCGCGCCGACAGCGATCACCTCGCGCTCCTGGGCGAGCGCGCCGCCCGGGAAGCGCGCGAGGTGGGCGTCGGCGAGCGCCAGCGCCTCCGCAGGGCGCGCCGCGAGCGCCTNCAGCGCCTCCGCAGGGCGCGCCGCGAGCGCCTCCTGCGCGCGCTGCAGCAGGCCGAGCTCCGTCTCCGCGTCGGGC
>NZ_JEMA01001157.1 GCF_001589285.1 Sorangium cellulosum
GGCGGCGGCGGGCCGCAGGGCGGGAGCAACAGCGGCGGAGGCGGCGGCGGGAGCAGCCAGGGCGCAGGGCCGCCGAGCCCGCCGGCGCCGCCGGGCGCCGATGGACAAGGCAAGGCTGGCCACCCGGTCGACGTGATCACCGGCGCGATGTTCACGGTGCCCGCCGTCGACTTCGAGCTCGGGGGGCCGCTCCCGCTGCAGTGGGTGCGCCAATACCGCACGTCCGCTGTCCGCCGCCGCTCGGGGCTCGGCTGGGGATGGACCCATTCGTTCGGCTGGACCGCCGAGGTCGTCGAGTCCAGCGTCACGGTCTTCGACAGCGAGGGGAGCCCCCTCCTCTTTCCACCCGTCAACGACGGCGAGATCGCCTATGCGCCGTTCGGCCGAAGCCTCGAGCGGAGGGGCGCAGAGCTCGTGCTCGCGACACGGGACGGGGTGGAGCGCGTGCTGCAGCGTGAATCGAAGGGGCGGTACCGCCTGCACGCCGTCCGCGACCGCTCCGGTAACGAGATCGAGCTCTCGTGGGAGGGCGCCGAGCTCGTCGCGCTCACGGACTCCGTGGGGCGGCGGATCGAGCGCGAGCAGGCGGGCAACGTGATCCTGTGGCGGATCCTGATGACCGATGAGAACGGCGCGCAGCACCGCCGGCTCGGGGTCGCGTACGAGATCGACGCGCGGGGAGACCTGGTCAAGGTCGTGGACTCAGGCGGCGTGGCCGTCGAGTACCGCTACGACGAGGAGCATTTCCTCATCGAGGAGCGGCTGCCCGACGGCATGGTCTACCACTTCCGCTACGAGGACGGCCCCGACCGCAAGCGCCGCTGCGTCGAGACGTGGGGCGAGCTGCCCGGCCGCGACATCCTCGCGGAGATCGGCGACCGCGGCGCCTCCGCGGCGAAGGGCATCTTCCACGTGCAGATCGCCTACAGCCCGAGCTCGTTCGCGTCGACCGTCACCGACGCTACGGGCGGCGTCCACCGCTATCACGGCAACGCGCTCGGGCTGATCGAGCGGTACGTCGATCCGCTCGGCCGCGCGACCCGCCTGTCGTATGACACGAACGGCCATCTCGCCAGCGTGCAGGATGCCATGGGCTACGTCGACCACACGCGTCACGACGCCATGGGCAGACCGCTCACTTCGACCGATGTCCTCGGTCGCCAGCTGCGCTTTCGCCGGGATCCGCAGGGCAACGCGGTCGAGTTGATCGACCCGGCCGGCGCGGTCTGGAAGATGGAGCACGACGCCGCGGGCCGGCTGGTACAGCGCACCGATCCGTCAGGCGCCGCAACGCGGTGTGAGTACAACGCGCGCGGGCGCGCCGTACGGACCACCGGGCCGGGAGGAACGGAGGAGGCGCGCTACGATGCCCACGCAAACCTGATCGAGCGGATCGGCGTGCGCGGCGAGACGTGGCGCTACACGTGGGATCTCCTCGGCCTCCCCGTGCGCCTCGAGACCCCGACGGGCGCGGCGTATGAGCTGTCGTACGACTCCCGAGGCGATATCGTGGAGGTCGTGGGACCGCACGGGCGACGTGCTGAGCGCCGGTTTGACGCGCGCCGGCGGGTCGTCGCCGAACGGCACCCGGGAGGCGGGATCACGACGTCGCGCTTCGTGGGAGAGGCGCTCGTGGAGCGCGCCTTCGCGGATGGCTCCCGGCTCAGGTGGGGTTACGACGCGATGCTGCGCCCCGTGTGGATCGAGAACGCCGCCGGAGAGCGCCACCTGTTCGAGTACGACGTGGCGGGCCAGCTCGTGCGCGAGCAGACCTTCGCCGGACACGAGCATCGCTACGAGTACGACCTCCTCGGTCGGTGCATCGCAAGGACGGGGGCAGACGGGCGCACGCTGCGCCTCGTCCTCGACGCCGCGGGGCAGGTCGTTCGGCGGGAGCACCACGACGGGACGAGCGTCGTCCTCGATCGCGATGTCCGCGGCTTCGTCACGCGCGCCGTCGACGGGATCGCGAGCGTCGAGCTCGTCCGCGACCAGACGGGTCGCGTCGTGCGCGAGACGCAGCGGTGCGGCGGGTGGTCCTTCTCGGTGCAGCACGAGTTCGACTCTCTCGGCCACGAGGTCGGGACCCGCTACTCGACCGGTTGGTACGTCTCGCGCCGCCGGGGCAAAGGCGGTGTCATCGAGCAGCTCACCGTGCACGGCGTCGACGGATCCATCGAGGAGGCGCTGACCTTCGAGCATGGGCCCGAGGAGATCGTCCGGCGCTTCGATCGGCGGACCGGGGTCGCGATCACCCGAGACCGCCTCGGGAGGCCGGTGCGCGTCCGCGCGCTCGGCGAGGGCGGCGCGTCGATCCGCGAGCGCGCGTTCGAGTGGGCGCCCCAGCCGGGCATCGCGACCATCGTGGACAGCGCGCATGGTCGCCGCAGCTACGCTCTCGATGCGATCGGTCGTGTCTGCCGTGCGAGCGGCCTCGGGGTCGAGGAGCGATACGAGTATGCGGCCCAGGGGACGCCGGTCGCGGGCAGCGAGGGTACGGCCTCCATCGGCCGCGGCGGCCGCAAGCGCGCGGCCGGCTCGGCGCGCTTCCTGTGGGACACCAGCGGACGGCTCGCGCAGCGCCTCGGCGACTCGCCGGCGAGCTCGTGGACGTACGCCTACGACGGCGAGAACCGGCTGATCGAGGTGCAGCGGCACGACGGCTTCGTGGTCCGCTTCGTTTATGACGCTTTCGGGCGGCGCCTTGCTCTCCTGCGCAGCGACGGGACGAGCACCTGGTTCGGATGGGATGGCGACTCGATGGTCGAGGAGCGGCCCAGCGCGGGGCACGCGGTGCGCCGGGTCTTTCGGGAGGACGGATACACACCTCTCGCCGAGCTCGCGGACGAGGCGGGCTGGCGGCTCGTGGCGACCGACGCGGCCTCGACGCCCTGGCTCTACCTGAGCGCGGACGGCGCCGTCGCGTCGCTCGATCTCGACCCCTTGGGCAACGAGGTGAGGGTCGAGGGGCGCGTCGGGCTGCTCCGGTTCGCGGGCCAGCGCGCCGACGTGGAGACCGGCCTCCGGTACAACCGGCACCGCTATTACTCGCCGGAGCTCGGGACGTTTCTTACGTCGGACCCGCTCGGACATGCCGGCTCGGTGCACGACATCGGCTTCGTCCCCAACGCGACCGAGTACATCGACCCGCTGGGGCTCATCATCATCATCGGCTACACGGCCAACGACGATCATCCCGACGCGAATGGGCGCGGCGAGACGCTCCGCGCCGCGCAGGAACGCGGGGCGGCCACCCGACAGCGGGTGGTGCGCGCCGACGAGCTGCGCGGTCCCCACAACCCGGGCGGCATCTCGCTGGAAGGCGAGACGCACGTGGAGGTCGTCACGCACGGCTCGACCCGCGGCGGCCAGGTCACGTTCCAGAACGGGCAGCGCAACTGGTCGACCGGCCGCCAGCTCGGCGAGGCGCTGAACCAGGCAGGGCTACAGCCAAACTCGGAGGTCGTCGTCGTGGCCTGCAATGCGTCCACGACACCCACGGAGCGACCGAGGCAGAGCGTCATCGCGGGCGTCAACCAGGCCACGGGCTGCCCGACCTCGGGGCCCTCGGGGATCGCCTATGTCCGCCCCTACAACCAGCAATACTGCGGCGTTTGCCCGCCGACGCCGGGCGCTGCAGGCTCGGTGGATCTCACGGATGGGCACTGGGACCGCGCGACAGGTCCGCGCGGTGGCACGCCCACGGTGAGCCAGGTCAGCACGCCCAGCTCGCAGCACGCAGGCTCGTGGAACGATCCCACAGCGCCGACCGGGCGCGGGTCGCACGGCGGCGGCTTCCCCGGCGCGCCGCCGCACCAGGACTGATCACCGGGACGCCGGCGCCTTCGCGAGGACCTCGGCGTTCTCGACCCACGCCGCGAAGACGGGCAGCTTGCTGCGCCGGGCGAGGACGAGGACGAGGAACGGCGTGGCGCAGCTGAAGCGCCGCGGGGGTGACATCAGGCCGAAGGAGCGCGACGGCGAGGGTGCCTTTGCGCCCCCCTCGTCGAGGCGAAAGCGGATGACCTGCTCGAGAGGGCCCAGGCGAACGCGCCCGAGGGACGGACTCTCGAACACCCGGTCGGCGAGCTCGCTCGAGCGGGCAGCGCACGCGATGTCGATCACCGGCATGAACAGGCCCTCGTCAGCGGAGAAGCGCGCGCGCGGGTGCGCGTCGTCTTCTTGAAGAAGGGACAGCGCGCGGCTGGTCGTGCGCGCCAGCGTCGATCCGGCGGGCAACGTGGCCACGATGATCCTGACCTCGGGATCGGTCGCGCGGAGCTCGACGACGAACTGGTTGTATGCAGCGTCGATCTCCTCGTCCGAGAGGCGCACGAGCTCGGCGTCCGTGTAGCGGGGGAAATGCACGAGCGCCTGCATTGCCCGCGACTGCCAGACGGACTCGGGCTCGTCCGGGCTCGACCACACGCCGAAGCAGGGGACCTGAACGCCGTGGTGAGATCGAGGGAATGGAGCGCGGGCCAGCGGAGGATCGAAGCGCGGGTGCATCGCGAAGCCGCTCCACAGGGCGATCCTGTCCGGGTCCGCGCCGGACGGCGCGCCCAGCGGCCAGTCCACGCCGAAGAGGCGGCAGCTCTCCCGCTGGAGCGCCTCGGCCGAGCTCTCGGCGAGCGGCCCAGCCCAGGCGGCCCAGTACGCCGGGTCCAGGGTGCTCTCGTCGATCAAGCTCTCGCGCATGGCCTGCGCGAGGGGCGCCGCCGGCTCGCCGGTCCCTGCAGGAGCGATCTCGACGGGAGCCCCTGCCAGCGAGGCGAGCCGCTGCCACGCGATCGCGCTCACGCCGGTCCACACGAGGCTCACGCCCGGCCGGTGCTCGACGTCGAGGTGAGGGCAGACGCGCACATGCACGTGCGGCGCGTCGTGGTGGCAGACGGTGAAGGCGGTGGGCGGCATGGCGACAAGGGGAGTTTAGTCGCGGACGCCTGCCTCGTGCCGAGCAAAGCCGGCCCACGTCCCGCCGGCTGCGCCCCAGGGCGGCGCGAGCTTCCGCCTCGGCGCGAGCTTCCGCCTCGTGGCGACGGACGCCACCGGGACGCCGTGGCTCTACCTCAACGGCGGTGGCCACCTGATCACCGACCTCAAACCGCGCTGGTACACGTTCGGTCAGTGACCGCCCTTCCCGCCGCTCAGGGCGCGCCGGCGGTCGCGCCCTCCGGCGGCTCCGGCGCCTCGATCCAGGCCGCGAGCCGCAGCTCGTCTCGCGGCGGCTCGCCCAGGACGACGACGAGAAACGGGCCGTTGCAGACGAAGGGGCGCTCATACGCATCGCCGCGCCCGAGGGCGATCGGCCCGGGCTCGCTCGGCGGGAGCGCGTCCCCGTCCAGACGGAAACGCACCACATGGCGGGCATCGCCGATGATGCGACCGTCACCGCCTGAAAGCGGCTTCCCGATGAGCTCGTCAGGGACGCGGACCGCGCAGAGATCCAGCGGGGGGATCCTTAGCGCGCAGCCCCGGTCGAAGGGCTTCTCGGCGAACCATTTCCGCAGCCAACCCCACGACCTCCGCGCAGCCGCGACGACCTCCCCGACGCCGGCGCCGAGCGTCTCAGGGCGGCCTGGGCACCGCGCGACCAGCACCCGTTCATCCCCCTTCGCCTCGATCTCGATCACGAAGTCATCCACGCCCCGGTGGCGATGCGTCCGGAGCTGCGCCGCGGCTCTCGACCACGTCACGTCATCGACGTCCTTCCACAGCCCGAAGGCTGGCAGAACGTACTCACGGAAACGGATGTCCTCGAGCTGGCTGGCAAAGGGCGATGCAAACGACGGCCGCACGAACGAGAACGCGTAGGCTCCGAGGGCGTCGCCGGGCGCGCTCTCCGGCAGCGCGCCATCAGGGATGGAGCCGGACCTGCGCGCGATCTCCTGCGCCACATCCCGGAGCGCCTCTCCTCCCGCGCCGACGCGCGCGACCGACCAGGGCACGCCGGCAGCGCGCGGCACGGCAAACGCCTTCCCCTCCCGCTCCTCCAGAGGGAAATCCGGCGAGAAGATCAGGTTCAGGTTTGGAACGATGGGGGACGAAAGCGACGGCACGAGCACGGTCGCACGGCTCATCGTGGGCATGAGGTCACCTTGTAGCGCACGTCGAGGTGTCCCCGGTCCGGCACGGGGTGTATACCGCTCTCCTCCGCCCTCCCCGGGCCCGCGCCGACCGTGGATCGAGACATGCCGCTGCCCGAGTTCCTCCCTGCGTTGCTCCGTCCGGAGCTCGCCGAGCTCCACGCCTACACCCCTGTCGCGGGTCATTTCCCGGTGCGCCTCGACGCGAACGAGAGCCCGCCGCTGCTCTCGGCCGAGGCGCGCGCCGCGCTCCAGCGCGCCGCGGCGCCCGAGGACTGGGGCCGCTACCCCGACGCGCGCCTCGTCGAGCTCCGCGAGGCGATCGCGGCCCGCTGCGGCGTCGACCCCGACGAGATCCTGGCCGGCGTCGGCTCCGACGAGGTGATCTCGATGGTGCTCACCGCGCTCGGCCGCCCGCGGCAAGGCGCGGACGCGGCGAGCGTCGTAAGCGTGAGCCCCACCTTCGTCATGTACAAGCTGAGCGCGCGCGCCCGCGGCATGCGCGCCGTCGAGGTCCCGCTCGACGCCGGCTGGGATCTCGACGTCGCCGCCCTCGCGCGCGCCGTCGCGTTCGCGCGGCCCAACGTCGTCTTCATCGCCTCGCCGAACAACCCGACGGGCGCGCTCATGTCGGAGGACCGGATCGAGGCGGTCATCGCCGCGGCGAAGGACGCCCTCGTGATCGTCGACGAGGCGTACATCGACTTCGCCCCGCGCGACCAGCTCGCGCTCTGGCGCAGGCACCCGAACGTCGCCGTGCTGCGGACGCTCTCGAAGATCGGCCTCGCGTCGCTGCGCGTCGGCTGGCTCATCGGCGCGCGGGAGCTCGTGGCCGAGCTCGACAAGGTCCGACAGCCCTACAACATCCCGGTGCCGTCGCAGCGCGCGGCCACCTTCGCGCTGCGCGAGCTCGACGGCGAGCTCCGCCATGTCGCGGCGACCGTGACGGCCGAGCGCGAGCGGCTCGCGCGCGGGCTGACCGACCTCGGCCTCTCGGTCGCACCGAGCCACGCCAACTTCCTCTGGGTCGGCACGCGCCGCCCTGCCGGCGAGGTCTTCGACGCCCTCGCGGCCCGCGGCGTCCTCGTGCGCAGCTTCCACGCGGCGGGCGGGCGCCTCGCGCACCGGCTCCGGATCACCGTCGGCCTCCGCGAGGAAAACGATCGCCTCCTCGCCGAGATCGCCGCGTGCGCGTAGCCCTCCCTGGCCGAGATCGCCGCGTGCGCGCGGCCCTTCGCCGCGCGGCGGCGCGGCTGTCGCCGCTCGCGGGGGTCGCGCTGCTCGCGGCCTTCGCCGGGTGCGCTGCGCCCCGGGTCGCTCGCTCGGTGGACGGCCAGATCCTCGTGGGCCGCCACATCGACGCGCGCTCGTACGCGCTGTACGCCATCGGCGCCGAGGCCGAGGCGCGCGGCGACCTCGCGACGGCCCTCCAGGCCTACGAGCTGGCGGAGGAGGGCGACCCCGACAGCGCGGACATCTGGACCCGCATCGGGTCTGTCCGCTGCCGCATCGGCCAGCAGGCGGGCGCGGGCGACGCCTTCGCCCGCGCCCGCGCGATCGACCCCGACTACGAGCCAGCCCACCGCGAGCACGCGCGCTGCGATCTCTCCGCGGGCCGGCTGGCAGCGGCGCTCGGGCGCGTCGAGCGGGCGATCCAGCTCGATCCGGAGCGCGACGACGGCCTCCTGCTCCGGGCCGAGATCCTGCGGCGGCTCGGCCGGAACGACGACGCGCGCCGCGCGCTGCGGGCGCTGCTCGTGCGCCGCCCCCGGTCGGCGGACGCGTGGCGCGCGCTCCACGCGACAGCCGTTGTGTCCGGCGATCGCGCGTCGGCCGAGCAGGCAGCGCGGCGCC
>NZ_JEMA01001158.1 GCF_001589285.1 Sorangium cellulosum
GACCTCACGGCGCGCCGGCGAGCGGGGCGTCGCGGGGGCGCGGCGGCGCGGGCAGGTTCGCCCGCGGCGGCGTCCGCCCTTGTGGTAGCGTCGCTCGCGGCTCGCCAGGCCCTTCAGGAGAACGACGGATGAAGAAATATCGGTGCATCGTCTGCGGATTCATCTACGACCCGGCGCTCGGTGACCCCGACACCGGCATCGCGCCGGGGACGCTGTTCGAGCACCTGCCCGACACCTGGATTTGCCCCGACTGCGGCGCGACGAAGGCCGATTTCGAGCCGGTCGACGACTGAGCACGCAGGCGCGGGCACGTCGGTTGGCCGCCCACCGTGCCCGCGCCCCTCCCGGATGGCTCCCTCCGCCGCGCATCAGGGCGCGGCAGGAGCCGAGATCGAGGCGAGGAACGCTTGCGGCAGGCAGCGCCTCTCCGCGCTGCGGCCATGGCAGGCCGCGTACCGGACCGACGACACAGTCAGCGTGAGCTCAACGCAGAGCTCGAACGCGCTTCACGGACAGGCTCGCTTCGCGGCGAGCTCACGCCCGCCGTCGCCTAGCGTCGACCTGTGAAGAGATAAAGAAGACGAACTGTTAAGAAAGAGACGTGAGCAACTTCGAGGGTGGACCTGACAGGGATCGAACCTGCGACCTCTAGAGTGCGATTCTAGCGCTCTCCCAACTGAGCTACAGGCCCTCGCTTTCGAGAGCGCGGACTCTACTCGCCGGGGCGGCCCTGTCAAGCGCAGATCGCATTTTCCGTCCGCCCCCGGCTGTTCCTCGTGTTTCGTGCCTGTCTTGTCTGTCGCGCCCGCCCTGGAGCTGCGAGCTCGGCGGGGCCCCCGCGCCGCGCGACGTCTCCCCGGGCCGGGNCGTCTCCCCGGGCCGGGCAGCTCGGAAGGCCTCTCGCCGCGCAACGAGGGCGACGTCGGCTGGCGAGGTGCTGCTAGTTCGCCGGGCTCTCGGGCGCCTGCGCCGGCTCGGCCTGCGCGCGCGCCTGCGCCTTCGGGTTGTAGAAGGAGAAGAGCTTCTCGCGCTCCTCCCCGTAGCTCTGCGTGCTGCCCCACTTCGGGTTCCAGTCCTTCACCCAGTACACGTCGCCGGAGACGATCGCGTCCTCGGGCCGGCCCGTCCGCTCGGGGTAGCGGTACATGTACTCCTTCATCGCGTCGCGGTACGCGGTGTTGGCCGGCAGCTTGATGCGCGCGAAGTAGTCGCACCAGATCTGGGTGTACGCGAAGCTCTTCGCGTGCAGGAGGTCGAAGTTCGGCGGCTCGCCCGTGAACGGATTGACGTGGCGGCCGTCGACCGTGACCGCATCGACGACGATCGTCCCGTCGTCCATCACCGGGTTGGGGGAGAACATGAACCAGCCCTGGAGGAACCGGAGCTTCTGCGCGAGGACCCGCGTCGGCTCGGGGTGCGGCACCTTCCAGCGGTTCTTGATGACCCAGAGCTCGACAGCCGCCTGGTTGACCGCGCCGACGAACATCACGAGGACGCCGATCTCGCGCAGCGCGCCGAGCGCCGTGCGGCCCCAGAGCCGGAGCGGCGCCGGCGGGGGCGCGACCTCCGAGCGCTCCGGGATCCGCGCGCCGAGCGCCCGGCCCAGGCTGCGGCGGTGCGCCGCCGCCATCGCCGCCGTCACCGCGCCGCGCACGCCCGGCAGGCGGATCGCCCACGCCACCGCGGGGCCGAGCGGGATCGCCGCGACGATGTCCGCGAGCGCGTCGGCGCCCGCGGCCAGCGCGCCGTCGGGGCGCCGCACCGATAGCCCGTGCGCCGCGGAGCTCGACGCCTCGAAGGTGAGCAGCCCGAACCGGTCCATCCGCTTCAGGACGCGGCAGGCGAGGACGGCGCCCGGCGAGCGCGGGTCGTAGAGCACGACCCGGGCCCGGTGCACGCGCCGCATCGTGCGCGCGGCGATCTCCCAGTCCTCGCGGCCGAACAAGAGCGTCGACATCACGCAGAGCGCCCACGCGAACGGCCCCAGCACGAACGTCATGCCGAAGCCGATGTGGAGCACGTTCATCATCACCATCGTGAGCCGGCGCGCCCAGGCGCGGCCGACCGGCGCCAGGAGGCACACAGGGATGGCCGCTTCGAAGGCGATCACCATCTTGGTCATGAACAGGATGATGAAGTTCGGCGCGTAGTCGCGGATGTCCGCCACGATGGGCGTCACCATCCGGTCGACGTAGAGCACGTAGTGGATCGCGGTCCCGTTCTTCCAGGCGGGGCCGGTCTTGTGCACCACGTTGAAGAAGTAGATCGCCGCGATCTGGATCAGCAGGACGGGCCCGAGGACGGTGACGTAACTGTCCGGCTTGAGCGGGTCGTCGATCGTGGTGCGGTCGTTCAGATCGGCGGCGGTCCGCTCGCGGCTCCGCTTCATCGAGGCGAGGAGCGCGTCGAGCGAGAAGCGATCGCCCATCGGCAGGAAGCACGTCCAGAGCAGGAGCAGGTTGTGGACGACGTAGCCGCCGTTCTCGATGAGCAGCACGCGCCCGTTCATGCTCGTGACGAACACGAGCGAGAGCACCTGCATGAGCTTCGTCTTCCAGCCGATGAGCAGGCAGACGTAGGTCGCGAAGATCACGACCCAGAGGACCCAGAGCTCGCCCGGCGTCGAGAAGGCGTTGACGAGCGAGAAGTTGCCGCTGCCCTGCGGGCGCCAGAGGTTCACGTGGTTCGGCAGGACGCCGATGTCCGCGAACATGTCGCTCCACGCCCACGAGCGGCGGAACAGGTCGCCAATGAGGAAGAAGCCGAGCAGGATGCGCGTGAAGCCGAGCGTCCGGCGGTCGAACGTGAAGAAGCTGTCCCGGAGGATGTCCCACATTGACGGCCCGGGCGGGCGCGGGGCGGGCGCCTCGTCGGCCTCCTCCGCGTCGTCGTCCCCGGCCGCGGCGTCCTGCGCGTCGTCGTCCCCGGCCGCAGCGCGGTCGTCCGCCGGCGCTTCCTCGCGCGCGCCGGAGCCCTTCGCGGCGGCGGCCTTCCCGCCGGCGCCGCGGCGCTCGGTGGGGTCCTCTTTCCGGAGCGCGCCCTCGAGCTCGCTCTCGTCGCGATCGTCGTTTGCGTTCATAAGGCGTCGAGATCGATCCTGCGCGAGCAGAGCGCTCGCCGCTGTGGTTCCTACCTACCGCAACCGCGCTGGCGCCGCACGAGGCGACCAGGGGCGCGGCGAGCGGGCGCCGGCCGGCGGCGAAGGGCGCGGACCGCGCGGGGCGCTTGATGCGCGCGGCGCGGGGAGGTAACGAGCACACGAGGTGCCCCGGATGCCCGACGCGGAAGAGCGCCTCACGCTCGCGACCTGCGCCTTCGTGGCCGGCTGCACCCTGCTTGCGCCGCGCGAGTGGGTCTCGGCGGGGCTCGCGCTCACGATCGCCGCGGCGCTCTTCGTGTGGCACCTCCGGCTGCGCCGCGGGGCCTCGCCCGGGGGCCCGGCGGCGCAGGCGCAGGCGCAGGG
>NZ_JEMA01001159.1 GCF_001589285.1 Sorangium cellulosum
GGGCCGGGCGCGCTGCCTCGGCGCGGACGCCGAGGGGACGCCGGCCTCGGCGAGCGAGGGCGACGCGGGGCGGTAGCTGCCGGGGCGGATCCCGTGGGCCGAGCCCGAGCGACCCGCGCCGCCCGGGCGGGCCTCGCTGTGGCCCGGCCTGCCCGCGGTCGGCCGCGCCGGCCTGTACGTGTGCGAGTGCGCGGCGATGCGCCGGACGACGCCGCGGTCGCGGACGATGTGCGTGTGGACGTGGCGGTGGAACACGTGCGTCGTCGGGCAGAAGACGTACGCCGCCGGGGGAACGGTCCACAGCGAGACGGCGACGCCGCCGGTCCAGGTGTAGGTGGGCGGCATCGGGGCCCAGCCGACGTAGCCGTGGTCGCCGACGCGCCACACGACCCACGCCGGGGCGTACACCCGTCCCGGGATCCACGACCAGCCGTGCGCGGAGATCCAGACCCATCGGCCGTAGTGGAACGGGATGTGGCCCCACGCGTAGTCGCTGACCCACATCCACTCGCCGTCCTCGGTCAGCGACCAGCGCCCCGCGGTCTGGTACGGCGCGAAATCGGGGCCGACGACGACAGCGGAAGGCACCCAGACCCTGCCGTAGCTCGGGTCGTCGATCCAGGTGCCGTAGGGGGCGAGCGGCTCGTGGAACTCGACCAGGGCGCTCGGGTCGGTGTCCTCGTACGCGTCCACCTCGATCTCGGCGCTCACGCCGACCTCCACCTGGACCGGCTGGGTCTCGGTGGGCTGTGAAGGCGCGGTCTCACCGGCGCTGGCAGGGGCGTCGCTCGTGTAGCCCTGCGGCAGGCCCTGGGCCGCGGCGGTCGACGGCGCGGCGAGCAGCGCGGCGAGCAGCGGCAGCGCGCCTCCGAGCCGGCGGAGCCGGGCCCTGAACGGGCTCTGCGCCGCGGCGGGCGCGGGGGACAGCGGAGAAGAGGGCTGCGGAAGCGGCATCGGGAGCATGATGGGTCCTTCTCGAGGGGGATGCCAGGGAGAGGTCGGGCCGGCCTCGGGCGCCCTGGGACGGCTCTCGCACGTCCGTCAGACGTTGCCCCGCGGCGCGCAGTGCAGCCTGCGCGCACAACCAGCCTCCGTTGGAATGCAAACGACGTTCCGGTGCCCCGCTCCGGCGCCACGCGGCGCGGCGCGGCGCGCGCCGTCAGTCGAGATCGCTGTCGTCGAGCGCCGGCTTCGGCGCCGCGTCGCCCGCCGCGGGCAGCTCCCGGGGGCGCAGCGAGGGCGGCGCCTTCGGCAGGAGCGAGAGCCGCGCGTGCGCGTCGGCCAGCTTGCGATCGGCCTCGCGCAGGCGACGGTTCAGCACCCGGATCACCGCGTCGGCGATCTCGGTCGTCTCCCGCACCGCCTCGTGGAAGTCCTCGGCGGAGACCCGGAGCAGCTCCGCGTCCTCGGTGACCACGGCGGTCGAGGCCCGCGGCTCGCTGTCGAACAGCGACATCTCGCCGAAGACGTCGTGCGGGCCGAGGCGGGCGATCTCGCGGCCGTCGAGCGTGAGCCGCACCTCGCCCGAGATGATCGAGTAGAGCGCGCCGCCGGGCTCCCCCTGGCGGAAGATGACGTCGCCGCGGAGCAGCGAGACGACGAGCGAGCCGCGCGCCAGCGCCACGAGATCGTCGCCGGCGACGCGCGAGAAGAGCGGGACACGCTGGAGGAACAGGACCTTCTCGATCGTGGTGTACATCTCGTCCTCGGGGTCGATGCCGGTGCCGCCGGTGACCGCCCAGTATCGTGCGTAACGCGCCACCGCGGGATCGGCATCGGCGCGCAAGGCGGCCAGGCGCTCGCGGGCGCCTGGCGGGTGGGTCACGGCGATCGCGATCGCGGCCGCCTCGCGGACGAGCGGATCGGGAGCGTGGCTCGCGGCGAGCGCGTCCTCGGCGGCGCCGAGGATCGCGTGCTGCGCGACAGCGTTCAGCGCGAGCGCGGCGCTGTAGGGCTCGCCGCGAGCGATCTCGCGGCGGATCCAGGCCACGACGCTGGCCTCCGGCGGCATGGGCCTCGTCGGGAAGGCGACGGAGAGCTCGAGCAGGCGGTCGACCAGGGCGACGAGGCGCTCGCGGAGCGGGCGGTCGAGGAGCGACTCCAGCACCTCGAAGGCGTTGGCCCGCAGCGCGGGGTCCGGGCCGAAGACGTGGGTGCGCACGAGGGCGACGACCTCGCGCGGGTAGGCGAGCTCGCACAGGCGGAGCACCCGGATGAGCCCCTTGCGCAACCGGCGGAGCAGGTGCTGATCGAGCAGCGGGCTCGCGACGCGGGGGCGCACGGCGATGTAGGCCTCGCGCATGCGGACGTGATCGACCGTCTCGTCGTCGATGCAGGCGCGGATGACCCGGAGGGGGGCCGGCGGCGCGCGCAGCGCGAGGCGCAGGCGCGAGGCGGACGCGAGCACCTTCTGGCGGAGGGCCTCGTCCGGGTGGGCGATGTGGGCGAGCAGCGCGTCGAGCGCGCCCTGGCTGGAGAGCCGCGCGAGCACCCGCGGGATCGCGAGGCGCGCGGCGCGCTGCGTGCCGTCGTCGTCGAGGCGCGCCGCGAGCTCGGGGATGGCGGCGTCGCCGAGCACCTCGATCGCCCGGGCCGCGGCCGACGCGAGGGGGCGCTCGGCGAGCGCGTCCGCGAGCATCGGGAGCAGGCGCGGATCGGCGACGCTCGAGGAGGCGCGCACGGCCGCGCGGCGGACGGCGGGGTCGGGATCGCCGAGGAGGCGCGCGAGCGCGCGCTGGAGAGACGCGCGACCGGCGAGGCCGAGGACGCGGGCGGCAGCGACGCGATCGCGGGGGGACGGGCTCTCGAGGAGCGCGCGCAGCCGCGGCGCGCCCTCGAGCATGCCGTCGAGGCCGCAGTGGCGCAGGAGCGCGGCGATCGCGGCGAGCCGGAGCTCCTCGTCGCCGGAGACGCCCTTGTCGTCCGGGGCGTCGCTGTCGCTCGAGGCGCGGCTGTCGCCGGGGGCTTTCCTGGACGCGACCCGGGGCGCGGCGCCCTCCCGCGCGAGCGCGAGCAGCTCGTCGTGCGCGTCCTCCCGCAGCAGCGAGGCGAGGACGTCGACGGCGGCGACGCGGACGGCGGTGCTGTGGTCGTGGACCGCCGCGCGCGCGATCTCGGGGCCCTCGTCGTGCCCGAGCTCGGCCGCGAGGCGCACCGCCAGCGCGCGCACCCTGGCCGAGCCGTGGCGCGCGAGCGCGGGGACGGCCTCGCGCACGAGCGCGGGGTCGAGCTGCCGGAGCTGGTCGACCGCGAAGAGCACCTGCACCATGGCGCGGCTGTAGAGCGCCTCGCGGAGGATCGCGCGCGTCTGGGGGCCGTAGACGACGCTGTCCGGGTCGATCTGCCGGCGCATCAAGGTCCGGCGCATGGCCTCGAAGTAGCCGCGCCGCACGAGCGGGACGAGGGCGATGGTGACGGCGCAGAGCGGGAGGGAGTAGAGGCCGAGCCACGCGGCCTCGTCGACGAGCGCGGGGCCCGCCGCCGCGGCGGGCGGGAGGGTGAGCAGGATCAGCGCGCCGAGGCCGTAGCCGAGGGGCTTGGCGATCGCGGAGACGAGCGTCCTCACCCGCTCCCGGAGCGCCGGCGGGAACGGGTAGAAGAGGATCTGCATCGTCGCGTCGTGGAGGGTGAACTGGAGCGCGTTGTCGCTCAGCTTGAGGATGGAGGCGACGACGAGGGTCGGGCTCGCGAGCAGCGCGGCCGTGCTCGCGGTGAACGCGGCCGGCATGGCGAGCAGCCCGCCGAGCACGCCGTGGCGCCGCAGGATCCGGGGCGTCACGCCGAGCTGCAGGATGAGGCCGAGCACGCCGACCGCGCCGTAGAGGAAGCCCATGAAGCGGGCGAGATCGTCGCGGTCGGGGTAGGCGGTGAGGGCGATCGCCTTGAACTGGTAGTCGCCGACCGTGAGGACGCCGAAGAGGAGGAAGGTCAGGAGCGCGACCGTGAGGGCGTAGCGCGAGCGCCACACTTCCATGCGGGGGAGGCGGGCCTCGATGAGCTCCTCGGCGCCGGACGGAGGCCGATCCAGCGGGTGCCGGCGCGCGAGCTGCGTCGTGAGCGACGCCATGGCGAGCAGCGCGGCGATGAGCACGAAGAGCAGGTTCTCGGTGCCGATCCACGTGACGATGCCGCCGGTCGCGAAGCCGCAGGCGACTGTGCCGACGACGCGCCCGCTGCCGATCAGGCCGAAGAGGCGCTTGGCGCTGCGGGGGTCGTGCAGGTCCTGGGCGAGGGCCCAGACGAGGACGCCGGTGAAGTTCGCGATGATCTCGGACCAGATGTAGAAGACGAGGTAGGCGGCGCGGATCTCCTGGCCGATGAGGACGCGCAGCAGCGCGAAGGTGACCGCGCCGAAGAGGGCGAAGGCGACGCACAGGCGGGCGCGCGGCATGCGGCGGGCGATGCGGTCGTAGGCGAGCGCGGCGACGGCGGAGGCGGCGCCGTACACGATCCACATCGGCGCGATCCAGGTGACGGGGAACCTGGTGAGGAAGAGCGCGTCGCGCGCCGAGCGGCCGACGACGAAGATGAGGGCGGCGAGGAAGAGGAGGCAGAAGAGCAGCGCGGTCCGGTGCAGCTCGACGCGGGTGAGGGGGACGCCGAGGACGGCGGTGTCGGCCTCGGGGGCGGCGCTGCTCGGATGCACCCGGCTGGGCCGGATCGACGTCGGGCGCACCGACGGCGCGGACGCGGGCGCAGGCGCAGGAGCGCTGTCCTTGCGCGGATCGAGCTGCCCGGAGCGCACCGCCTCGGCGGCGGAGGCGTGCCCCTTCGCGCTCGGCTCCAGGGGAGCGGCGTCGGTTGGATCCACCTGTCTCAAGCTAGCCGAGCCCTCTCCTCTGGCGCGTGTCGAAGGCCACGCGACGCGTCCGACGCCTGCACCTCGGTGCGCCGGTCCGCTCGCCTAGCGCTGCACGGCGCCGCTGACAACTTGTCAGGAACCGACACCGACGATGGCCAGCTCGTCACACCGCGCCGCTTCGAGGTGACCTCTACGGACTTCCGGCGCGGCCTCCGACGGGGACACCGCGCTGGTTTCCGTGCCGTTTGAAGGGCTGTGCGGGGCATTTGCGGCGTGGTACGAGCTGTGCTGAAAGGACGCGCACATGGACACGACAAGGTTTCTCGTGCGGCTCCGGCCGCGAGGGCGGCGGCTCCTCCCGCGGCTGTGCGCGGCGGCCTTCGCGGTGGCGGCGCTCGCCGGGGGCGCGCGCCAGGCCGCGGCGACGGTGACCATCAGCAAGGACGTGGAGCGCACCAAGACCGAGCGGCAGGACGCTGAGTTCCCGCTGTGGATCAGCCGCCAGGACTGCATCGAGGACAACGATCTGGCGTTCACGCTGACGCTGCAGGGCTTCTCGACCAACGACACGCTCGCCGTCTGGGTCAGCGAGTCGCTGGACTGCACCCTGTATTCGAACCGCGACACCGGCACGCGGTGCCGGGAGGTGCTGAGTGTATCCAACCTCGATGACACGATGCCCATCACGCTGCCCGTGAAGCAGATCGCGGCGGCGCTCGGCGCGGAGGGCTGCGACAGCACGAGGACCAGCACCGGCGCCGTCCCGGTGACCATCTACTTCATGCGGCTCCAATCGCTGGACGCGGACGCGACGGACGTCGCGAAGTGGGAGCAGACCAAGATGGATCTTCAGGGCCCGAAGCCGCCGACCGGGATCGAGGCGCGCGCCGGCGATGGGCGGCTCCTCGTCGATTTCACGCAGAACGAGGACGAGGACGTGCTCGGCTATTATTTCTACTGTGATGAGGGCGGGCAGTCCTCGGCCGGCGCGGGCGACGGCGGCGGGAGCGGTGGCCAGGGCACGGCGGGAGGACCAGGCAGCTCGGGGTGCCAGTCCTCGCTCCTGGTTCCGGGGGAGATCCCGGACGTCGGGGACCAGTGTGGCAAGGTGGGGAAGGCCAACCGTGGCGCGGCAGAGGGCCTCACGAATGGCAGCTCCTATGTCGTCGGCGTGGCGGCCTATGATGCCGTCGGGAACGCCGGGCCGCTCTCGGCGCTCGCCTGTGGGACGCCGATCGAGGTCGACGGCTTCTTCGAGAGGTACCGAGATGCCGGCGGGCAAGCTGGAGGGGGCTTCTGCAGCGTCGAGGGGCCGGTCGGGGCGGGCCGATGGGTCTCGTGGCCGCTCGGCGCCGTCGCGGCCGGCGCGGCGCTGGGGTTGTGGCGCAGGAGCCGTCGGCGCCGCGCGCGCCCCGTCACGCAGGAGAGCGCATGAACCGTCATCTCCGTCATCCGGCCGCGGCGTGCCTCGCCGGCAGCGCGGCGCTCCTCATCGCCTCCGTCGCGGGCGCGCAGTCCACCCGCTCGACGAGCGACTGGCGGCAGTCCGATCGCTCGAGCATCCAGCAGGAAGAGCGCTATGCCTCCCCGCAGAGCTTCGCGTTCGAGCTCCGCTTCGGCCCGTACTCTCCCGAGGTCGACGAGGATCCCGCCAGCGGGGGCTCCTTCGAGGAGACGTTCGGGGACGGCCAGCGGTTCTATTTCGGGATGGAGTTCGACTGGCTGCCGCTCCGGATCCCGTTCGTCGGCACGGTCGGTCCGGGGCTCGGCCTGGGGATCACGTCGGCGTCGGCGAACGCCTTCGAGGCGGGCAGCGACGTGAGGGCCGAGGCGGAGGAGACCTCGCTCACCATCATGCCCCTGCACCTGTCGGCCGTCGTCCGTATCGATGAGCTGATGCGCCGGACGGGCATTCCGATCGTGCCTTACGCGAAGGCGGGTGTCGGCATGGGGTTATGGTATTCCGTGTCGGGCCCTCGGCTGGCGAGGCAGGACGGCGTTCGCGCGCAGGGGATCACCTGGGGCACGCACCTCGCCGCCGGCGGGATGCTCGCGCTCAACTGGCTGGATCGCCGCGCGTCTTCCCAGCTCGATGAGTCGACGGGCATCAACCATACGTACCTGTTCGGCGAGTGGATGTACGCGAACCTGGACGGGTTCGGCTCGCGCCCGCAGATGCACGTCGGGACGTCGACGTGGATCGCGGGGTTGGCGCTCGATATGTGAGATGGAGAGCGTCGTCGGCGCGGTGGAAGAGCGGCGGCGGAGGGCGGCGCCGGCGCGAGGAGCGATGGGGGCGGGGCGCCGGAGTCGAAGCTGGCGATGAAGGTGAAGGCCGGGCGGTGGGCGCTGGACGCGCCGCGCCCGGCTGGCTTCACATCTCGCCGCTCTCCAGCGAGGTGCCGCCGTCGTCCTCTTCGATGACGGTGGTCCCCCGCGGCCGTGCCGTTGTGGGGCGGCGCGGGGGGCTGTCGCTGTCGAAGGCCTTGACGGTCTCCTGGGAAGGCGGCCCGAAGATGGGCATGACGAGCTCGCGCGCGGTGCCCTCGCGCTCGTAGGCGATCTTGAGCTCGTTCGCGCTGGCCAGGGCGCGATAGGCCGCGAACAGGTCGTCGGGGCGCTCGAGCGGCGTGCCGTTCACCTGGGTGACGACGTCGCCGGGCTTGAGCTCGAGGGCGCTCCAGTCCGGGGGCAGCGCGAGGATCTTCCAGCCGATGAAGGCGCCTGCCCGGACGACCTCCTCGACCGGCACGCGCCGCAGGATCCACGGCGGCCCCTGCATCAGCACCCGCTCCACGTCGGCGCGGGCGAGCTGCCCAGCGGGCGCCGCCTGCCTGGCCGGGGCCGCGCTCTTTGCAGGCGGCGCGGGGGCCGCCGCCGGACCGGACGCCTGCTGACCGCCGCACCCTGCGAGGACGGCCAGGGAGAGGCATGCGCCGAGCATGAGCTTTCCGTGCGTCGACATCGGGGGGACTATGCGCGGCGGACCCGAGGGGGCCAAGTAAGATGCAGGCGAAGCGGGGGCGCTGAGACGCGCGCGGCAGGGCCGGTGAGCGGAGCGCGCAGAGCCCGGGGGAGGGGCGGCAGGGCCGGTGAGCGAGCGGCCATGGCCGGTGAAGGGCGAGCCGGAACGCCCGTAGGGCTCGAGGGGTGACGGAGTTCGTCGGAAAAGGGTCGGGGAGGCGGGATTTGAACCCGCGACAACGAGCACCCAAAGCTCGTGCACTACCGGACTGTGCGACTCCCCGGGCTTGGCGTCCGCGAGCGGGACCATAGACGAGGTGTCCTGCCGGGGCAAGACGGGTCGCGGCGGCGGCCGAGCGCCCGGGGCCGGCGAGGCGCGTACAGGAGGCTTTTCAGGTGCGTCCTCGCGAGAAAGGCGCTGAGATGAGCGCGCTGTATGAGCGAGACGCTGCCGTCGCTGGCGGTCCATCACCTGGCCGTTGTCGTGCGCGATCTGGGGCGGGCCGAGGCCTTCTACGCGGGCGTCCTCGGGTTGCCGGTGGTGCGGCGCTGGACGGATGAGGCAGGAGCGCCGCGGTCGGTGTGGCTCGAGCTCGGGGGCGGGGCGTTTCTGGCCGTGGAACGGGCAGCGGCCGACGGGCCGACGCGCGCGGACGAGGCGCCGGGCTGGCACTGCGTCGCCCTCGGGATCGCCCCGGCCGAGCGGGAGGCGTGGCGCTGCCGGCTGGCCGCGCGGGGCGTGGCCATCGAGCGGGAGAGCGCCTATTCGATGTATGCGCGCGATCCCGAGGGCAACCTGGTGGCGCTGAGCCATTACCCGCACCTCGAGGCGGGGGCGGGCTGAGGGGTCCCGGTGCGGAGCCGGGGGCAGGCAGGGCGCCGGCGTGCGCGCGCGGGGAGGCCGGGGGGGCGCGGCCCGCATGTGCAGTGCGCGTGGAGCGCGGTGATGAGAAGATGGAAGGTCGGGCGGCGAGCCAGCGCGCTGGAAGCTGCCCGAGGTCCAGCGCGTCGAAAAGGGGAACGATCGAGCCGGAGGTTTCAAGATGCCGCGTTCAACGCCCGATTCCATGTCGCCTGATGGTCCTGTGCCGCTCGCGCTCCCGTTCGGGGCCATCGGGCTCGTGGGCGGCTGGCTCACGGCGGACAGCTTCCACCTCCAGCCACCGTACGAGGCGCCGCGCTTCCTGCTCGCGGGCGTGACGCCCATCACGGCGGCGCTGCTGGGCAGCTACCTGACGAAGCGGATCGGAGGCGTCGGGAGCGGGGGAGCGGCGACCTCGAGCGCGGGGGCGGGAGCCGTCGAAGCCGCGCCGGCGGTGGGCGCGGGGTGGATGGAGGGGCCGGGACGGTGGACCCGACGGGGGCCGATCGTGGCGAGCCTGCTCGCTGTGTGGGCCATCGGCGTGGCCGGCGTCGTGAACGGCATGACCATCGGGCTCATGGTGGGGCCGGCAGGGATGATCATCGGCGCGGCGTTCGGCGCCGTCTTCTCGCTGCCGTTCATCCCGGCGCTCGCTGTCGTGCTGCTCGCAGCGAACCGCGTCGGGAGGGCGCGCGCGGGCTCGATCGTGGCGAGCGCCGACCGGCGCGCCGTGTGGGCCGCGACGGCGGCGGTGATCGCCGTGGCCGCGCTGGGCGCGCGGGCGCTCTTCGGGGCGCCGGCGGCGCCCGAGCTGGGGCGCGTCGTGGCAGGGATCGGGCTCGCGGCGGTGGGCGCGCTGCTCGTGGTCGACGCGGTGGCGATGGCGAGGGTGCTGGCGCTGCCGCGGAGGCCGATGGGGGCAGGAGCGGGGGGAGGGCGGGGCGATTCCGGAGAGGTCGAGGTCGAGGTGGAAGCGACGGGGGAGGCGGGGGGAAAGCGGAGCGGGACGGGCGTGGGGATGGGGGAGAGGGTCGACCTCGGCCTGGGGGACGAGGTGCACGTCGAGGTGGTGCGGCCGACCCACGCCTACCGGGGGGCACGGCAGATCGCCCGGATCGTGCGGGGCGACCGCGAGCGCGCCGTGGCGGCGCTGCGGGCAGGGCTGGCGCGGGGCGGGATCGCGCTGGCGATCGGGGCGGCGCTCTGGGTGGAGCCGTGGAGGTGATCGGGGCGCGCGAGGCGGGCGGAGATGCCAGGGGGCTGGCGGAAGAGCGGGCTGGACGAGAAATGGCCGGGGATCTGTCTTGATGCGTGGAGCGAGGTGTGCCAGGGTCCTGCGCCCGTAGCGGCTGTACGCCCCTGCCCCCGTAGCTCAGTGGATAGAGCAGCGGTTTCCTAAACCGAAGGTCGCAAGTTCAATTCTTGCCGGGGGTGCTCGAAATCCTTCAGGATTTTGGCGCTGTACCAGAGGCGGGGTAGCCACCGGGCAGGTGGGACCGCGGCCTCGCGAATGCCTGATGCGTGGCGTGGACCGCAGCGCGCGGCGCCGACGCGACGAGGTGGTGGTCAGCGAGCGACGGGGGCTGCGTGGACTGCCGGAAGGACCGCAGGCCGATGCGCCAGCCGGCCGCGAGCGAAGAGGCGCGCGGGGGATGGAGGCCGCGCGTGCGCAGCGGGCGGGATCCGTGGCGCAGCCTGGGGAACGGGGCTCAGCGCATCAGGGATGATGTTGCCGTGATACTGGAATAATCTGGCTGGGCCGCTTGGGGAGGCGAGCGGGTTGAGATTCAATTCTGTCGACGGGTCTCGGCAGGCCCCGGGTTGAAATTCAATTCTGGCCGGAGGCTATCGAGAGGCTCCGATTTGAATTTTCAATTCTGTCGACGGGTCTCGGCAGGCCCAGAGTTGAATTTCAATTCTGGCCTGGGGCTATCGCGCGANAGAGTTGAATTTCAATTCTGGCCTGGGGCTATCGCGCGAACCCCCTTTGCTCGATGAGCTCGACGGCAGATCGCGCCATCGCGATGTCCGTATCCCGTGCTGTCGTCAACAAGGTTCGGAACTCCACGAGATCCTGGGGAACGTCCACGGCGGTGGCCGGGCGGTTACGTCCGGTGCATTGAACCGCGCTTGAACCGGCGGCGCCGCTCCGCCTCGACCAGGCCCGCCGGCGTGATATTGTTGGCTGCGTCACATTTTATTTGCGCCGTCTTCCTCCAGGCTGCGTGAGCAGTCCACCGTCTCCCGGCGCCCCTGCCTCACTCCTCTCTCCGGTGGCGCCCCTCTCCGGCGACGATGGGCGCCTGGTGGGTCGATCGACGCGTCGCGCCTACAAGCGAAGCTCCATCGTGCCGGACGCTGGCCGTGGAGCTCCGGCCACGCGGCGCGCTGACCTCCGATGAGATCCTCTCGTATCGATACAGCCATGCTTCGCTCGACTTCGGTGCTTGCTCATCCCGTTTGACAGAAAGAACGCACGGCCCTCGCAAAGAAGGAGCAACGTATGCTGTCGACGCAGCGGCTTGTAAGAGCCTGGATCGGCGCCTCGCTCGCGCTCGCCGCCGCCCCGGCCTGGGCGGCCTTGCCCCCTGTCGGATTCGGCGGTTCCTGGTCTGCGTGGGGCTATCACCCTCCCCCAGGGGAGAGCGCCGCGTACCCGGATGCCTGCAGCCTCGATGCGCCGTACAACGAGCCGCCGTTCACGGCAGACGAGGATACCGGCAAGAGCTGCCCCAGCTACGCTACAGAGTCGCCGCGATGCACGGGTCCTTTCTGCCCCGCCCGCGGCGTGTGCGATGGGGCCGTCGTGCTGCACGAGGACATGAACTCCTGCCAGCGAGAGGGCTGCTGCCTGCCAGGGTCCGTCGGCGTCGGGGGCGTGGTCAATGTCGTACCCTACCTGGCACGGCCGGCGGAATGGCCGTTCTCCGCCGACGCTTCCGTGGACCACAGCGTCAACGTCGACGACAGCCCAGGCCTCGCGCAGGCCATCGAGTGTGCAGCGTCGCTGCCATACTACAGGCGTACAGTGCGCTTCCCTGCCGGGCGGTACGTGCTGCGCACACCGCTGAGACCCCAGCACGACGCGCTGACCCTGGAGGGGCCGGAGCTGTCTCCGGACACCCGCCCAGGCGATCCAGAGACAGCGACCCTGGTGGCGATCCCCTGCAACCCCGAGCAGCTCCCCGGGGCGATCCAGGTCCACAAGGCCGCCAGGATCGGTGACGGCATCGACGAGGTCTGGGGGCTCTGGATCCGCAATCTGCAGATCGAGCTCACCGAGGGGCCACGAAAGACGGCGAACAGCGGTATCCAGCTCAACAACTGCTCGGATTGCGAGGTGGAGAACGTCATCATGCGGTACGCCCCCCTCGCGCCTCAGCTGCCTTCTTGCAAGCCGGCCAACCTGGATGGGATCGCCTTCGCCCTCGGATCCGGGGGCGTCATCCGGAACGTGATCGTGGACGGCGTACCGAAGGGCGGCATTTACCTGTCCTCGATCGCCGGATACCACGACACGCCCCCGATCCTCGTGGAGAACTGCGAGGTCAAGAACATCGACGGGCCGATCGCGGCGGCCGCGATCAAGATCATCACCGCCAATGTGACAGTGCGGAACTGCGAGGTCCACCATAGCCTCTTGCATTCCGTGGACGGCTCCTCGGCGCTCCACAACGGGCACGGCCTGTGGATCGCCACCCAGGTCAGCTTCGCACCCGGCGTCCCGAGCGCCGTGCCCGCGAACGTCCTCGTCCAGGACAGCTACTTCCACCACAACGGCGGCGCCGGCGTCGTCATGGCCAGCGCCGTCGAGCAGGATCGCCCGACGGGGATCCGGCTCGAGAGGGTCAGGTCTGCCTACAACGGGAACTATGGCGTGCACATCCAGGCAGGCACCGGCGTGCAGCTCCGGGACCTCTGGTCCTGGGGCAACGGCCTCTACGGCATGTACCTGAGCTCGGGGACGTCGCTCCCCGCGAGCTCGGTCCGCGTCGGAAGCGTGATCCTGGAGAGGCCGGTCGTCTTCAACAACAGCCTACGCGCGACGTCGGGCTCCTACCCGGGTATCAAGATCGACGCGAGCGACGTCACGATCTACGGGGGCGAGGTCGCGCGCTGTGACGCCTCGCGCGGGAGGCAGTCGAGCTCCATCCAGCAGCAATGCTGGCTGTCGGGCCCGACAGGCGCGCAGGTCCTTTTTCACCCGGAGGGCAACGTCGTCTGGGGCGTGGGCAGGCACACAACGAGCGCGCCGGAGCTGCTGGCGTGCCCTCATGAATGAGCCGCGCCGGGCGGGCCGCTCGCGACCCGGCACGTAGCCCCGGGCCGCCGTCGCATCACCTCCCGCGGACGCTCTCCACCAGGTGGTCCACGAGGGCGCGGGCAGCGGCCGCCAGGCACCTTGCTCCGCGGCACGTCGAGCAGATCCACGTGCCGCACCTGCGGGGAGCTCCGCATGAAGCGCATCGGCGAGGGGGGAACTACGGAGCGGCCACGGCCACGTCGCACGTGAACGGCGAGAACGCGTCGTACGACCCGACGAGCACCGTGTAGACGCCGCTGTCCGGGCAGACGAAGGGAGCCTGCGGGCACCGGCCGCACGTGTCGTCGACCGTGGTGAGCGCCTCGGCCTGGGTGCAGCCCGACACGCCGTCGCACACCCGGATCATCGGATCGTCCCCGCAGGCGCCGGTCGCGCAGCCGCAGCCCACCGTGATCGGCGCGCCGGGCGTGCAGGGGACGCCGTCGAACCCGGGCGCGATCGACCAGCCGCAGTCGCGATCCGGGCCCCCGGAAAACGACGGGCACGCCGCGAGCGGGTCCCCGGGGGTCGTCGGGACGTCCTCCGGGATGGTGACCGGGACCTCGACCGTGTTGTTGTCGTAATCGCTCTCCGGCAGCGTGCGATCGTGGTTGATCGCGATGCGGAGCAGGTAGTCGCCCGCTGCCACGCCGGTGATGTCGACCCACTGGCAGTCGAGGCTGGCGTGGTACACGTCGCTCCAGCCGCGCTGGATGCCCTGGAAGCCGCAGTGGTAGCGCGGCGCGGTCGGCGCGCCCGGGACGCCCACGGGCGAGCTGTCGAGCAGGCAGAACGCCTGCTTGTGGCCGGTCGCGACGACCGAGCCGGTCGCGTCGAGGAGCTCGTACAGCGCGTAGCCATTGAAGTGATAGTGAGCGTGGCAGGCGGAGAACTCGAAGCCGGAGACGAGGGTCGGGTCGCCGAGGATCATGTCCGCGTCGCCGATATTGGGGGTCTCCGTCGAGAAGCGCATCAGGCGGCGATCGCCCGCCGAGCCCACGCAGCCCTCCACGATCGCGCAGCTGTCCGCCGGGAAGACCTCGTGGCCGATGCTCAGGCTGAACTGCGCCACGTCCGCGGAGACCGTCAGGTCGGGCAGCGGGCACGTCGCGCCCGGCTCGATCCGGGCGCAGGTGCCCATGAAGCCGCCGAGGCAGCAGGTCTCGCCCGCCGCGCAGTCGCTGTCCGACGCGCACAGCGCCGACGCGGCCGGCTGCTCCTCGACCTCGATCACGATGTCGAACGAGCCCTGATCGAGGCTCACGTCGTCCGCCCCGGCGCGGAAGCGCAGCGCGACCGTGGTGCGCTGATCCGGGAACACGTCGAACCACTGGGGGTTCGGCGAGATGAGCTGCGCGTCCACCGGCTCCGCCGTGCTGTCCGGGTTCAGGCGCTCGAGGCGCCAGCCCTCCTGGAGCCATGTGTAATAGCTGCCGACCGGCACGTCCGCGCTCAGGCGGATCCGGTCCGGGTCATCCTCGGTGTTGAAGAAGATCGTGCTCTGGGGGCCCTGGACCGTCACGACCCCGTCGCGCAGCCGGTACATGGCCCCGGAGGCCGCCTGGCCGACCAGGCTCATCTCGACCTGTCCGGTCTCCTCCTTCGCCGCCTCCTCTCCCACACATCCCACGAGAGCGATCATCCCAAAGAGCGCAACCTGTGTAAGCTTCATGCGACCCGCAGTCCTCCTCGTCCTCCGCCTCAGGACACTTGATGCCGTCACGGCACCGGCTCCTTCACGGAAAGATCCCGGTACGCCTGAACTTCTCAGGACATCACATGTCCCCGGTACTGTCCATGGGGCCACGGCGCGCCGAGGGCGCTTGATCGGCGCGCCGCTGGCGTTCGCTCGACATGCCGCTGGCGATCCATCTACCTACCCACGTGCCGCTTACGTGCCGCGGGCGCTCGATCTGCGTGCCGTGGGCGCCCGTCGCGAGACGAGATCGTGCTTTCCGCCGCGAGACGAGATCGTGCTTTCTTGGTGTCTACTTGACAGTTGATGTGTCGCGATGCAGGATGCTCTTCGTGACGACGTACAAGCTCGACGAGCTCGCTGTCGAGGCGGGCGTGGCGCCGCGCACGGTGCGGTATTACGTGCAGCGCGGCCTCTTGCCGGCCCCGGAGTTCCGCGGGAAGGACACCGCCTACGGGCGCGAGCACCTCGCCCGGCTCCGCGCGATCAGGGTGCTCCAGCAGGCGCACCTGCCGCTCGAGGAGATCCAGGCGCGCCTCGCGGGCGCGGGCGTGGACGAGATCGAGCGCATCGCCACGGCGGCGCCGCCCCGCGCGGCGGCGGCGCCCTGTCCCGGCCCGGACGCCGCGCCGCCGGCTCCGGGCGGCGGCGCGGCGCGCGGCGAGCGCTGGGAGCGGGTCGAGATCGCCGACGGGGTGGAGCTCCACGTGCGGAGCGACGCGCCGGAGCGCTCGCGGCGCATCGCCCTCGATATCGAGTCTCGTTACGCAACCCTTGCCCCGAAAGGCTCGCGATGAACCCGTCCACCGATGTGTCGCACCCGGCGCCGATGTCGTGTCTACGCTCCTCCGAGGGTCGCCCTGTCCCGCTGCTCGGCGTCTCTCTGTCGGGAGACGTCATGGGCGGCGCGGCGCGGCTTGTCGTGCGCCAGCGCTACAGGAACGAGGAGCGCCGGCCGATCGAGGCGATCTACACCTTCCCGCTGCCCAGCGAGGCGAGCATCGCCGGGTTCGCCATGGAGTGCGCCGGCCGCAGGCTCGAGGGGGAGGTCAAGGAGCGGGAAGAGGCGTTCCGGGCCTACGACGAGGCGATCTCCACGGGGCACGGCGCCGCGCTGCTCGACGAGGAGCGGCGCAACGTGTTCACGGCGAGCGTCGGCAACCTCCTGCCCGGGGAGGAGACGGTCGTGGAGGTCGCGTTCGTGCAGGCGCTGAAGGCCGACGAGGGGGCGCTGCGGCTCATGGTCCCGACCCTCGTCGCGCCCCGGTACATCCCGGGCGCGCCGCAGGGGGACAGGACGGGGCACGGCGTCCAGGAGCCGACGGACGCGGTGCCCGACGCGGACCGGATCTCCCCGGAGATCGCGCGGGTCGACTACGGCATCACCGTGGACATCGTCTTCGATCTGGGGCGCGAGGTCGCGATCGAGAGCCCGTCGCACGCCATCGAGGTGCGCCGGGAGGAGGGCCACCGACAGCGCGTCTCGCTGCGGAACGACAGGGCGGCGCTGGACCGGGACATCGTGCTGCTCGCCGCGGGCGCGCCGGGCGTGCAGGCAGGGCTTGTCTGCGACAGGCGCCCCGGCGAGGAGGGGACGTTCGCGCTCACCGTCGTGCCGGATCTGTTCGACGCGAAGCGGGCGGCAGCCCGGCGCGACGTCGTGTTCGTCGTCGACGTGTCGGGCTCGATGCAGGGCGAGAGCATCGACCAGGCGAAGCGCGCGCTGCGGCTGTGCCTCCGGCACCTCGCCGAGGGGGACCGGTTCGGGGTGATCGCTTTCTCCAACGATTTCCGCGCGATGGAACCGGCGCTCGCGCCGTTCACGCAGCGGACCCTCGAGCGCGCGGACGCGTTCGTCGCGGGCCTCGCGGCGCACGGGGGGACCGAGATGCTGGGGCCGCTGCTCGCGGCCGCGGGCATGCTCGGCGACGCGGAGCGGGACCGCTTGATCGTCCTGCTGACGGACGGCCAGGTGGGCAACGAGGCGGAGATCGTCGACAGCGTCGCCGAGGCGGGCAAGGGGGTGCGGGTCTACACGTTCGGCATCGGGACGAACGTGAGCGAGCTGCTCGTGAACGACCTCGCGCGGAGGACGCAGGGGGCCGCGGAGCTCATCCACCCCGGCGAGCGCATCGACGAGAAGGTGACGGCGCAGTTCGCGCGGGCGACGGCGGTCCGGGTCGCGGGCGTCACGGCGCGCTTCGAGGGCGTCGACGTGGGCGAGCTCGCGCCGGCAGAGCCGCCGGCGCTCGTGGACGGCGAGCCGTGGGTGCTCCACGGCCGCTACGGCGCGCCGGGGGTGGGGCGCCTCCAGCTCCGCGGGAGCCTGCGCGGGGAGAGCTTCTACCTCGAGGTGCCGGTCGAGCTCGCGGCGGAGGCGTCGCGGCCGGGGCTCGAGGCGCTGTGGGCGGGCGCGCGGGTCCGGGAGCTGGAGGAGTCGGAGCGAGGGCTGTCCGGCAAGCGCGCGGAGGCGATGCACAAGCGCATCGTGGAGCTCGCGGTGCGGCACCGGGTGGCGTCGAAGCACGCGTCGTTCGTGGTGATCGAGCGGCGCACGGGCGAGCGGCGGGCGCACGGGCAGCCCGAGGCGAGGCCGGTGCCGGTGAGCGCCCCGGCGGGGTGGGGGATGTCCAGCCGGCCGGTGGCGCCGATGGCGGCGTTCGCCGCGATGGCGGCGCCGATGGCGGGC
>NZ_JEMA01001160.1 GCF_001589285.1 Sorangium cellulosum
GCGAGCTCGGCGTCGCCGATCAGCAGCTCGTCGAGCTCGCGCGGGCGCTCGCGCAAGGCGGCCTCCGCGAGGACGGGCGCCTCGACGCCCGGCTCCTCGTCCTCGACGAGCCGACGTCGAGCCTCGGCCACGACGACGCCGCGCGCCTGTTCGATCGCATCCGGGCCCTGCGGGACGCGGGCCTCGCGGTGCTGCTCGTGACGCACTTCCTCGCGGACGTGCGCGCGCACGCGGACCGCTACACGGTGCTCCGCGATGGCCGCGTCGCCGGGGAGGGCGATCCGCGCGAGACCGAGCCGGCGCAGATCGTCCGCGAGATGCTGGGCCGCGCGCTCGAGGAGGCGCGCGCGAGCGGGGCGCCCGAGGCGGCGACCCAGGACGGCGGTGAGGTGGTGCTCGACGCCAGGGACGTCGCCGGGGTGAGCCGGCCGGAGCGCGCGTCGCTGACGCTGCGCCGGGGAGAGATCCTCGGCATCGCCGGCCTCGTCGGCTCGGGGAGGACGGAGCTCCTGCGCATCCTCGCGGGGCTCGACCCGAGGCGGAGCGGCACGGTCACGCTGCGGGCTCGCCGCGGCGTCGGGCTCCTCAGCGAGGATCGCGGCGGGGAGGGGCTGATGCTCGGCCGCTCGATCGCCGAGAACGTCTGGCTCTCCCCGCGCGCGCCGCGCGTCGCCGCGCCGGCGTCGCTCCTCGCGGAGGCGGCGCGCTGGATCGAGCGGCTCGCGATCCGCGCCCGGGGCCCGGATCAGCGCGCCGGTGAGCTCTCGGGCGGCAACCAGCAGAAGGTCCAGATCGCGCGCCTGCTCCGCGAGGACTTCGACGTGCTCCTCGTCGACGAGCCGACGCGCGGCATCGATGTTGCGAGCAAGGCGCAGGTGCTGTCGCTGCTCCGTGAGCTCGCGGGCGCCGGCAAGGCGATCGTGCTCGTGTCGAGCCAGCTCGACGAGCTCGTGACGACCTGCGATCGCGTCGCTGTCCTCCGTCGGGGGATCCTCGAGCCGCCGCGGCCCGCGTCGTCGTGGACGGAGGCGTCGCTCCTCCTGGAGGCCTCCTCGTGAAGAAGCGTCCGCCGTGGGTCGGTCCGCTCGTCGCCCTGGTGCTCGTCTACGCGCTCTTCGCGGCGCTCGCGCCCGACACCTTCCTGCGCAGCGAGAACCTGCTCACGATGGCGCGGCAGACGGTGGTGGTCGCCATCTGCTCCATCGGCATGACGCTTGTCATCGCGACAGGCGGGATCGATCTCTCCACGGGCTCGCTCGTCGCGTTCACGACGGTCGTCCTCGCGACCCTCCTGCGCGCGGGGGTGCCGGCGCTCCCGGCGGCGCTCGCCGCCACGGCGGCGGCGGGCTTCGTGGGCGTCCTCACCGGCGCGCTCGTGGGGCGCGCGCGGATGATGCCCTTCGTCGTGACGCTGGGCACGATGAGCGCGCTCCGCGGCGCCGCGAAGGGGCTCGCTTCCGAGCAGAAGATCGACGCCGATCCGCGCGGGCTCGACGCGCTTGTCTCGGCCGACCTCACCGCGCCCGGGCTGTGGATCACCGTGGCGCTCGCGATCCTGGTCTTCGCCGTCCTCACCTTCATGCGCTTCGGGCGCCACGTGTTCGCTGTGGGCAGCAACGAGGCCGCCGCGCGGCTGTGCGGCATCGACACGGGGCGCGTGAAGATCGCTGTGTACACGCTGTCGAGCCTGCTCGCCGGCGTCGCGGGTGTCATGGAGTTCGCGACGCTGACGGTCGGCGACCCGACGGATTCGATGGGCCTCGAGCTCGAGGTCATCGCGGCGGTTGTCATCGGCGGCGCGCCGCTCTCGGGCGGCGAGGGGAGCGTCGCGGGGAGCGTGATCGGCGCGCTGCTCATCACGACCATCCGGACCGGCGGCGTCCACCTCGGGCTGCCGAGCTGGGTGCAGGAGATCGCGACGGGCGCGATCATCGTTGTCGCTGTCGCCGTCGATCAGGTGCGGCGCGCGCGCGGCGTCAGCGCGGCCGCGCGATGAGGTCGACCATCCTCCGCGCGATGTCCGTGAACGTATCCTCGGCCTCCGGGTCGTCCGGCAGCCGGTCCGGCAGCGTGGGGCGCGTGCGGTGGACATTGTAGCGCTCGGGCAGGCGCGCCCCCGGGAAGGCCCGGTGCAGCTCCGCCATCCCGCCGAGCAGCGCCACGAGCGCGCCCATGGTCGCCGTGCCGTTGTCGGAGTCCCACCCGGACAGGGTGCCGATCTGCACCGTGCGCGGGAAGCTCCCCTCGCCGAACAGGAGAGCCATGGTCCCGGTCGCCAGGTTGATCGCGGACTCCGTGAACCCGCGATAGACGAAGCCGTGCGCCAGGGCTTGCTCCTGGTAGCGACGCGCGATGGCGTCGCGGACGGCCTCCCAGTCGTCGCGATCCTTGCTCGCCAGATACTCGGAGAGCACGAAATCGATGACGTCGGCGGCCTTCGACGCGTCCGGCAAGTAGCCCCTGGCCTCGCGGACGATGCGCACGATCTCCTCTCGTCGTGGCCTTTCCGGATCGACGGTCGCCGCGAGCGAGAAGAGGAGGACATGGAACTGCGCGGCATGCGCGGCGTGCTCCCACGCCGTGGTCCGGATGGGGAGATCGGCGATCCGCAGCGCGAGCTCCGGCATGCCCGGCGCGAGGGCGCCGAAGATCTCCGTGGTGAGCTGCGCGTCTATTTGGAGCGACTCCGGGTTGAGCGCCGGATCGCTCGTGGCGGGGGGCAGCACGCCGCGCTCCATGAGGTCGCGCGCCCGCCGGTTGGAGACCCAGATGAAATCGTTGATGTGCGCGCGCCACCCGTCCCGGATCTGCTCGGGAGAGAGGAAGAGCGTCCCCGCCTCGGTCATGAGGTGCAGGTAGACGGCTTCGATGTCGGTGTCGTCGTCGGCCGGGCAGGGGTCGAGCAGCACGAAGTCGATCCGCGCCCCGTCGCGGCCCAGCGGTTTCCCCCAGTCGGCGTCGGTGAAGAAGGGGCGCTCGACGCGGACGCCCTCGGTCCGCAGCCCCGTCCAGTTGGCGATGCAGGCGCCGACCCACATCGCGCGGAGCCGCTCCGTGTACGCTGCGCGATCGCGCTGCGCTCGCGGCCGGGGCGACATTCCCGGCGGGTCCCGTTGCTCCGCGCGCTCGGCGAATGCACGGCTCGGCGCGCTGCCCGCGCCCGCGGGCGGAGATATCGAGAGCAGCGCGAGAAGCAGGCCGCTCCACGGCGCAGAGCCCCCGAACCGGGATGACCCTTGGGCAAGTCGTCGGTCGCCGTGCGTGCGCATGGATTGCTCGTCGAATGCGCGCCCGGAGCGTCGCGCCTGGTCTCGCGTCGCGGTGGTGCAAGCGCGATACCGGTATGTCCCCGCTACCCCGGTGACGTGGTGTCCTTAGGTTGTGATCATGAGCGACCGACGTCTCAACGGGGCCGCCACCGCCGGCGCGCACCTGGATCTCTCCAGCTCCCGCGCGGTCCACGGCATCATCGACGCGCCGGTCGCCACGGCGCCGAGCGCCGCGTCGATCGATCCGGTGCTGGAGGATCTCCTCTCCTTTCACCCCGGGTGGGTGACGCGGAGCGTGACAACGCACGACCCTTCGGGTGGCAACGATGATGGATATCGCGCCGGCGTCGCGCTCGAGGGGGAGCACCGGGTCCTGTTCCATGCCCGCGGCGAGGGGAGGATCACGCGGATCTGGATGACGGCCCCGCGCGCGGAGCTCGATAAGCCGGACCAGGAGCTCTGGATAGAGATCGACGGACACACTGTCTTTCGCGGGTCACCCCACGATTTCTTCGAGGGCCGGGGCCCCTGGAGATCGCCGCTCGCGCTCGGCATCGACGCGAGCTCGGGCGCGTTCACCAGCTATGTCCCGTTCGCGTGGTCCAGCGAGGCAAAGGTCCGCTTCCGGGGCGTTCCCATCTACTACCAGGTCACCTACCGCGAGGGCCCCGGCGCCGCGTCGGGCCCGACGCCCGAGGCGCTCGCGCGGTTCATGGCCGAGGACTGGACCGCCGCCCTGCCCGCGCGATCGCACCACCAGGGCCCGGGCCCCGGCGCCCCGCTCGTCCTCGCGACAGGCCCCGCGACTGTGTCGGGCCTCGACCTCCTGATCCCTGCGGGGCGCTTGAAGGATCTGAGGGTGAGGATCGGCGGGCAAGCGCCCGTGCCCGCGTCGTTCTTCTTCGGACTGGCCAGCACGGGCGCCGAGGCCGACGGCGGGTGGACCCCCTTCCGGAGCGCGCTTCACGCCGCCTGGGCGCCTGACGCCTCGGGCGCCGGCAGGCTCGCGACCCGCCTGCCCATTCCGCTGGCCGAGGGAGAGGCGCTCTCGCTCGAGATCGCGGAAGGGGGGGAGATCAAGGGAATCGAGGCGGCCGTCCCCCTCGCGCCCGCGCGCCCCGGCGTGCGGCTCCTCGCGCGTTACAGCGATCAGGAGGCCCCTGGGCGCGAGACGACGATGCCCTTCTTCGAGAGCGACGAGCCGCTCCAGTTCGTCGCCCTCCTCGAGCACATCAGCGGCGGCCGCCTCGGCGACCGGTTGTACCTCGAGGGGGACGAGATGATCCGGACCGACGGGATGTCGTACCCCCTCCAGATCGGGACCGGCACCGAGGACTACTACAACGGAGGGTTCTATTTCATCGGCGCGCACAGCAATCCTTTCAGCGGTCAGCTCCGCTTCCTCGTCCTCGAT
The DNA here is from genome assembly GCF_001589285.1 of Sorangium cellulosum. GTDB lineage: Bacteria > Myxococcota_A > Polyangia > Polyangiales > Polyangiaceae > Sorangium > Sorangium cellulosum_G. The sequence goes on from NZ_JEMA01001160.1 coordinate 4,684, forward strand.
CCCGAGGACAGCTGGAGGAACGCCCGGTTCGAGCATTCCCTGTACCGCCTGCACGTGGCCGACCCCATCGTGAGCCGCTCCGGCATGCGCTTCGGCATGGAGGCCGGCCCGACAGGCGCCTATACGCCCCTGCGGGTGCGCTCGCTGGGCCTCTCCTATGCGTTCGCGGATCATCGGGTGATCGGCGAGCAGAAGGTCCGCGCGCGAGGGCCGCGGCGCCTCGCGCGCTCGGCCGTCGACGCCGAGCGCGCGGCGCCCCGGCGGCGCTTCCGGCTCCGCGAGGGCCGCGGGATCACCCGGATCGAGGTCCAGCGCCCGCCCGACGCGCGCGGGCTCTTGCTCCTCCGCGCGTATTCCGCGGAGAAGGCCCCCCAGACGGCCCGCGTGAGGCTCGACGGGCGGGAGGTCGGCGTGATCCACGAGATGCTGGCGAACCCCGTCCGGCCGCTCGCCGAGGACGCGCTCTGGATCGACATGCTCCCCGGCGAACGCGGTGGAGACAAGCGCCCTGTCCTCGAGATCGACGCGACGAGCTCCCCCGCGCCGTGGAGCGAGGTCAGCTACACGCTGCGGTTCTTCTCCGGACCTCCCGCGCCGCAGCTCACGCAGGGCCCGGCCGTGAAGATCTTCGACGCCCATGACCTCCCCGGGGGGCCGTTCTACGTGAACGACCATTCGATCCTCCAGCTCCCCGACGGCCGGTGGATCCTCACAGGCATCTTCCGCCGCGAGCCGTATCGGTCGGACCTCGAGCGCGAGTTCGTCCTCGCCACCGCGCCCGGCCCCGGGCCGGAGCGCTGGATCGAGGCCGCCTCGCCGAGCTTCTCGATGGCCCCCGAGCGCTTCGCCGCCCGCGCCCTCGCCGACGAGCGCTGGATCTGGGCCCCGCACGTGGCCCGGGACCGCGACGGCAGCCTTGTCATGGTCTTTCACGTGGGCACGCACGACCCCGACCGATCCGGCTTCCGGATGGCGCGCTCGCGCGACGGCATCCACTGGGCCCGCGAGGGAGGGACGCTCTTCGAGGACATCTGCGTGGCGCGCGATCCGATACTCGTCCGGCTCGGCGATCTGTGGGTGATCTATTACACGCGCTGCGCGTCGCGGGCGTCGCCCCGGAGCGGGGTCGCCTACCGCACGTCGCCGGATCTCGCGCGCTGGAGCCCTCCGGCCATGGCGCTCACGCTCGGGCCGGAGACCGCGATGCCCAACAGCGGTCACACCGAGTCTCCGTTCGTGTTCGAGCGCAAGGGGTGGTTTTACCTGACGTTCACGAGCTACCCTGTCGATTACGACGCCACGTTCGTCCACCGCTCGCGCTCGCCGTTCGCGTTCCCGCCGCGCCCCATCGCCCGGCTCCGCGCGCACGCGGCCGAGTGGGTCGCCGAAGGGGGCGACTTCGACAAGGGGCGCCTGTTCTTCACCCACGCAGGCGCCGGGAAGGGCGGCGTCTTCCTCCAGGAGCTCTTCGGCCTCTGAGCCGCGCGCATCGGCCCACCGGCCCGCCGCAGGCGCCCCACGTACACTGTATGGTACGACGTACCCCTACCGGACGAGGGCCGGCGCGCTCAGCGCGTTCGCGTCGGTCATCCCCGCCTGGACGCGCGCGTAGAGGCCGCACGCCTCGCCGGCGATGAGGTAGACGCCGTGGTTGACCGCCTCCCGCCGCTCGTTCTCCAGCGCGGCGAAGTACCGCTGGGCGATCCACCGGCCCTCGCGGGCCTTGGCCAGCGAGGCGCGCCAGACGTGATCCGGCGTGTGGCGCCCCAGGAGCACCTCTTCTCCCTCGGCGCCGTAATCGCTCTTCAGCACCCACTCCTCGCGCTGGGCGAGGAGCAGCTCGGGGTGCACCGTCTCGAGCCGCGACGTCACCGGGACATAGCGCTCTATCACCGCCTGCGCGTGCGGCGAGAAGCGGTGGAGGTGCTCCCACATGAACGCCATCGAGCGCTTGTTCTGCGGCAGCACGGCGCCGAGCGGGTTCAGGACCGCGACGCGCCCGTCGGCCGCGGCGGTGAGCACGGCGCCGAGCGGGCCGACGAGCGGCTCCGGGTCGGGGATCTGCTCGTCGGTCCACACGCTCGATCGCTCTCCCCACCAGTCCGTCTTGTAATGGCGGAGCAGCACCGAGAACGGGAGATCGAACAGCGACAGGCCGCGCTCGTCGTGACCGAGGTTGTACGGCGAGCCGAGGATCACCGTGTAGCCGCGCTCCTCGAGCCAGCGCCGGTACAGGCGGATCACCGAGAGATCCTCGGTGAACTCCGTCGGGTACACGAAGCCGAGGCGCCGCGTCGCGGCCTCGCCGAGCAGCGCGCGGGCGACCTCCTCCACCATCGCGCAGAACCTGTCGCCGAGCTCGCGGTTCGGGTCGCGCGCGCCGGGGTGATCCGGCGCCGCGAGCGCGCTCAGCACGACCGCCTCGGCCTCGCCCGTCGGCGTGTCGCAGTTGAGCTCGGCGATCGCGGGGCCCTCGTCCGTCAGGAACACGTCGGCGCGCGCGATGCCGTGCCACAGCGGCTGCGACGAGAGCCACATCGCCTTCTGGCAGGGGGTGAGACAGAAGAAGTCGTCGAGCAGCGCGGGCTCGTCCGCGACAATCAGGCAGAGCTCGTTGTAGACGGCCGCGACCTCCTCGGCCGCCCTGTACAGGGCGCGCTGCTCCGCCGCCGTGACGAACACCGGCTCCTCGCGGAAGCGCGGCGCGCCGTCCACCCACGGATCGGTGATGAGGCCCGTGTCGACGACCTTCGCGGCGAACGCGTCGTAGGCGCGGACAGCGTCGCTCATAGCAGGCGCGCGATCGCGAGCGAGGTCGCGAGGTAGGTCGCCGCCTCGAGGGCGCCCATGCCCTCGTTGCGCTCGGCCGCGATGCCGGCGTCCAGCCGTCCGCCGCGCAGCGAGAGCGGCGCGCCGAGCAGCAGGCTCTGCACGAGGAGCTGCCGGACGGGGTAGAGGGCGAGCAGGTAGAGCAGCACGCCGCCATAGCCCTTCAGCGACACGAACAGCCCCTCGAAGTCGCCCTCGAGCGCCCGCGCGATGAGGATCGCCACGGCGATCGTGGCGCCCGCGTAGCTCAGGGCGGCGGCGAGGTTCTCTCCCTGGATCTGCTCGGCGTCATCGTAGGTGGTGAGCGCCCGGAAGAGCGAGATGAACACGTGGAGCGTGACCTGCGCGAGCAGGAAGAAGCCGAGGGAGATCGCGAGATCGCCGAGGTCCTTGCCCGCGATCGCGCGCGAGGTGATGAGCCCGGTCGCCACGTAGTGCGCGCCGGCCGCGAGGCCCGCCGCCGCGTTGCCCCGCTCGATCTCGGCCGGGAGCCGCGCCCTGAGCAGGAGCCGGATCCCGAGCTGGCCCGTCGCGATGACGAGGAGCAGCCCCACCACCGCGAACGCGCTCACCCAGAGCAGATCGCGCGCGAGGCCGGAGCCGTCGAGGCAGTTCTTGACGGCGTTCGCGGCGACGAGGAACACCGCGAGCACCTGGCCCACCGTGAGCAGCCGGCGCGCTGCGTTGCCCTCGGCGAGGTCGCGCGCGACAGTGTGCGCTGGCGAGAAGATGCGCTGCCCGATGCGCAGGAGGGCGAGCAGAGCGAGCGTGGTGCCCAGCCCGAACCCCATGACGTAGGACAGGTCCATGACCCCGCACGCTACAGAACGAACGATGACCCGTCTACGTGGGCACGCGTACAGTCTCGGCGCCGTCGCCTTGCGATGTCCTCGTGACTCCGATATCCCGTTTTCCCGAGCCCCTGGAGTCGCTGCCGCGAGGTCAGCATGCGAGCTCAGCGCTGCAGGGCCGCACGGACGAGCATGGAACCCAACGAATCCTCCGGACCCTCCCACGAAGCGCAGATGATCGAGGAGCTCCGGCGCGAGAACGAGGAGCTGCGTCGGCGCGTCGCCGAGCTCGAGGGCCCCGCGCGCCGCTTTCAGGCCCTCTACGACGGGGGCGTTGTCAGCGTCCAGATCTATCACGACGGCTACAGCGCGAAGGGAAACGCCTGCTGGGACAGGCTCTGGGGGCTCCGGCCGGAGGAAATCCACGGCAAGTATTCCCTCCTGGAGGACGCACAGGTGGCCGCGGGCGGGTTCCTGCCCCTCGTCGAGCGGGCCTTCCACCACGGGGAGGCCACGAGGCTGCCGACGATCCGGTACGATCCCGTCGAGCTGACCGGTTACGGCTCAGCCCGGTGGGTCGCCTCGGTGCTGCTCCCTGTCACGGGCTCTGAAAGGCCACGCGAGGTGATCCAGCTCCACGTCGACGTCGGCGAGCTCAAGCACTCGGAGGAGGAGCTGCGAGCCCAGAAACAGCGGCTCGAGGCGGCGGTCGCCGAGCGGACGGCCGCGCTCGCGGAGCAGCTCCGGATCAGCGAGGAGCAGCAGCGCGCCATCACCGCGCTGTCCACGCCCGTGCTCCGCGTCTGGAGCGGTATCCTCGCTGTGCCGCTGATCGGCCACATCGATCCTGACAGGGCCGCGCGCGTCCTCGACGTGCTCCTGCAGAGCATCATGTCCACCAGCGCGGAGCACGTCATCATCGACGTCACCGGGGTGCCGCAGATCGACGCGCACGCGGCGCGGCACCTGCGCGACACGGTGCGCGCCGCCGCGCTCCTCGGCGCACAGTGCATGATCGTCGGGATCTCGGGCCACACGGCGCGGATGCTTGTCGAGTGCGGCCTCGATTTCGAGGGGGTCCCGACCTTCGCCACCCTGCAGGAGGGGCTGCGGCGCCTGCTGTCCGGCCGCCCCGGGGCCGGGTAGCCGGGTTTGCGGGGCGGGCCGCCCTTTGTGATATGGGTGGGCCTCCCGGGCGGCGACAGCCCGGCTCCCGCGGCGCACCCATGGTCGAACCTCCTCGCGACTCAGCCATCCAGGGCATTCAGGGCATCTTCGGGCGGCCCTACATCGACCTCGAGCCGTACCTCGACCTCTCCGCGCTCGACGAGATCCACGAGGAGATCTGCCTCGGGCTCACGCAGGTGCCGATCGACTACACGGGCGGGAGCCACCGCGCGATGGGCATCATGCCGCCGTCGCGCGTCGCCGAGGCGCTCGCCGACTACGGTGAGGTGATCCGCGGCCTGAGCGACGAGGATTTCCGCACGTTCCAGCGCCTCTCGGACGACCCTTCCGCGATCGACGCCTCCGCGCGCGATGCGCTCGAGTTCGGCGAGGAGCGCGAGATCCCGCTCTCGCGGCGGCAGATGCTCTGGCTCAAGTTCCGCCACGGGGTCTACTTCCCCTGGAAGGTCTATGTCGAGCTGATCCCGAACCGCACTTGGAGCGACAAGAGCCGGAGCGAGGGAAAGGACTTCACCCGGCTCGCGAGGTCGTTCTTCCCGAGGACGATCGCCCACGTGAAGCGACTGCCGTTCTCGTCGATCGGGCGCTGCAACATCATGGGGCTCGAGGCGAACGACCACGGCACGGTGCACAGGGACGGGGAGGGGATGCGGGGAGAGGGTGGAGAGGGGGGCGAGGGCGGCGAGGGCGGGCAGCGCGAGCCCGACCACTTCATCACGCTGTGTCCGGCGGGCAACAAGCGCCTGTTCTTGTGGGACGAGCAGGCGCGGCGGAAGACGCCTGTCGCCGGCCGGGCGTACTGGTTCAACGACCACGATTACCACGGCGTCGAGGCGGATCCTTTCTTCAGGTACTCGCTGCGCGTCGACGGCACCTTCGCGCCGGGGTTCATCGAGGCGCTCCGGCGCGACAACGGCGCGGGGCCCGCGCTGCCGCCGTCGCCGCCGTCGGCTGCGCGCGCGCCTCGCGACGCCGAGGAGACCGCCGCGTGAGCAAGCTGGATGAGCCGTTCGAGCGCGCCGAGGTGCTCGACAAGCCCGGGATCGTGGGCGCGCGCTGGTGGCACCAGGGCCTCGCGGACGCGCCGAAGGACGCCTCGCGGCGGAGCGCGATCATGATCGCGCTCGGCGCTGTCGGGCTCGCCGGGGTCGCGGCCGCCATCGCCGTGGCGGCGGACGGGTGCTCGGACGACGACACCGAGGTCCAGAGGAAGCGCGCGCTCGACATGCAGCGGAGCTTCGGCTGGAGCTTCGGCGCGGCGCAGGAGAGCGTGACCTTCGACGGCGAGTCGAAGAAGCCGTTCGATCAGGGGGCGATCGCGAGGATGTCCACGGACCTGAGGCCCGTGGACGAGTCGCTGCGCGCCTATTACGTGCCCTCGCTGTTCGAGTCGCCGTACGCGACGCCGACGAGCGTCCCGCAGGGCGATCCGGCGCCCGTGACGCCGCTCGGCACGGTGCTCCGGCCGATCTTCACGCCGGCGATGGACAGGGCGTACCGGAGCGGCAAGGCGCTCGCGTCCCTGCTCCTCGCCGCCCGGACGACAAGCGGCCTTCGTCGAGACATCGCTGTCATCGTGGACCTGGACGGCCCCGAGTCGGTGGCCTTCGCCGCCGGCGCCGCGGAGGCGTTCGAGCCGGTGTTCACGTTCGACAACTGGCCGCACCCGCGCGGCGTCGTCAAGGCGCACCTGACGCTCGCGGCGGCGGCGTATTACCAGCCGCTCTTCGCCCGCGCGCACCCGGGCCCGCGCGCGACGATGTTCGTGCTCGACCGGCAGCGGCTCTCGGCCTATTCGGACGACGCGACGCAGTTCGACAACCGGTATGTCGCGAGGCTGCCGGCCGCCGATGCGCTCTGGGACCGGGGGATCCGACACGTGCTGTACGTCGTGCCAATGGAGATGGTCACGACCGAGTCCGACGACCTCAACGACGATCTCGTCGCCTACCGGATGCGCCAGATCGACGTGGGCCTGATGGCCGCGGACGTCTTCTCCGCCGATCCCGCGGAGGCGAGGCCGGCGAACGCCACCGAGGAGTGGCCTCCCTGCTACTATGGCGGCCGCGCTGCGTCGCACGGCTGGTTCTGGGTGGATTATCCGTGGGGCCCGCCGCCCCGGCCCGCGCCGGTCGAGCCGGCCGTGCGGAGGCCGGGCAAGCGCTACATGCCAGCGTCGCGCGCGACGCCGTTCACGAGCAGCAGCACGCTGGGCGGGTCGCCGCCCGTCCCGGAGACCTTCGGGACGGTGCCTGTCGTCGTGGCGCTCGGCACCGGCGCGATCCTCGGCGCGGCGCTCAGCCGCAGCGGCTCGTGGAACCGCGCTTCAGGCGGGTACGGAGGCTGATCGTGGAGCACTCGATCTTCGCGATGGAGGTCTGCGCGCGCATGGACCCCGGCAGCCCCCTCCAGCGCACCCTGCACGAGTCGATCATGGGCCATTGCGAGACGATGAGCCTGAACCAGAAGTGGCACCAGTACCGCCGCGCGCAGGTGGCGCTGCTCCACAACCTGAACGTCCTCGAGAAGGGGTGCTGGGATTACTTCGACGACGATTCCCGCGCGCTCAACGATTACGGCATGTGGTCCCGCGGCATGATCACCGAGGAGGGCGCGCGCAAAGGCCCTTCGGGGACGCCCGACGTGTACCGCGGCCAGCCGCGTTACCTGACCTTCACGATGGCGTTCCTGCTGGTCCAGGGCTCGCCGACCGACCGGATGATCCGCACGGTCTGCGACGTCCCGAAGGACCGCCTCTGGCGCCGCGACGTGTTCGGCCACATCCTCCAGAACCTCGGACACGTGAGCTTCGCGAGCGTCAAGTCGGACGTCATTTACCTGATCCCCCGGGACGAGGGCTGGGCGCTCACCGCCGAGGACCTCAAGGATCCGAAGTTCCACTACCTGCGGCAGATCGTCTAGAACCCCTGAAACCGTATCACAGAGCGGCGGTCACCCGCGCTGGACCCGGGGAGCAAGATCCGCGGCGCGTCGCGCTCTCCGTGACGACCTCGCTGACCACGAGCCCGCGGCATCACGAGCAGAGCCTTCTGGCGAGCCGGCGGCGCGCTGGCTGTTGCGAGATAGGAAACGTTCCCCTGCGGGGCGTACGTAGGAGCTGACACGTCGGGAAGGAGGCGGGAGACGCGCTTCCTCACCACGCCCGCCGATGAAACCCAGGTCGGCGCTGCCTGAGGAACGTCGCGATTGGCCCGACCCGTCGTTCGAGCTCGCTCGAACCGCTGCGGCATTCCTCGCTCGGTCTCCCTGGCCTCGGGCCGATCGCGACGTTCGTCGGACAGAGCCCGATATCCCGTCGCCCAGGCTCGCCCGCCCCTTGTCGCGCGGGAGGTGTTGATGATCGCGGCAACCCGCGGTAATTCGGTGAAGTTCACCGGTAAAGTTCGCGCCCGATGCCGGTGAAGTTCACCGGTGAAGAGACGGCTCAGTGCTTCTTGGTGCGGCGCTGCTTGCTGCGGGTGGCGCTCAGCTCCTTGGCTTCCTTGAGCCGGTAGCTCTCGGCCTCGATCTCGATCACCTCGGCGCGGTGCACGAGCCGGTCGACGAGCGTGACGACGCACGCGGCGTGCGGGAAGACCTGGCCCCAGTCGGCGAAGGCCTTGTTCGTGCTGAGCAGGATCGGCTTCTGCGCGTCGTAGCGACGGGTGACGACCTCGAAGAGCAGGTCGGCGTAGCGGCTATCGTAGGAGAGATAGCCGACCTCATCGATGCAGAGAAGAGCGGGGACCGTGTAGCGGCGCAGCCTTCGCGCGAGCGCGGCCGAAGAATCCTGCGTGGCGAGGTCGGCGAGCATGTCGCTCGCGGTCGAGAAGCGGACCGTGTGGCCACGGACGACGGCCTGGTGGGCCACGTTCTTGAGGATCATGGTCTTGCCGACGCCGTTGGGGCCGACGAGCACGGCGTTGTGGCCGGTGGCGAGGAAGCCGGGGGCGAAGAGGTCGTCGACGGCCTCGCGGTCGATCTTCTTGGGCCAGGACCAGTCGAAGTCGGTCATGGGCTTGAAGGCGGCGACGCGGGAGTTCTTGATGCGGCGTTCGAGGCTGCGCTTGTGGCGCTCGCGCTCCTCGATGGCGAGCACCTCGCGGAGCCAGGGCTTGTCGGCGAGCTGCTCCCAGCAGGCGAGCAGGCCGAAGAGTCCGAGGCTCTTGAGGCGCTCTTTGGTCTCGGTCGGCGTCAGGTCGGTCATGGCGTCGAGTCCTTCTTGAGGGCGTCGTAGGTGGCGAGCGAATGCGGCGTGACCACGAGGGCGGCGTGCTGGCCGCGGGTGACGGGGATCGAGACCGGAGGCGGCAGGCGGCGCTCGGAGCGGCGGCGGTCGATCACCTGGCGGACGGCACCGACGTGGATCGTGTCGCGCTCGAGCACCTCGACGAGGGCCTCTTCGAGCTCGGCGGCGCCGACGGCGTCGAGCAGCTGCAGAAGCCGCGCGATCGCGCTGCCGACGTTGTCGCCGCGCTCGGCGACGATCCGGAGGAAGGCCTGGCTGCTGCGGGCGGCGCGGGCAAGGCGATCGAGGCCGCGGTGCTCGCGGGCGCGGCGCTTCTCGTCAACGAGGCGCTGGATGTGCTCGGGCTGCTCGATCTGCTGGCCGCGGTCCCACGAGCGGACGTGGGTCGCGACGATCTCGTTGCCGTCGGCGATGCGCACCTGGTCGAGGTCGGCGAGGACGACGAGCGTGCGGCGCGTCCGGTCGTGGGGAACCGAGTAGTCGTTGAGATCGAAGCGCGCGTAGGGGGTCTTTCCGACCTCGACCTCGACGCGCTCGTGGGCCGGAAACGGCGTGTCGGGGTGTCCCAAGAGCACGCTGCGCTCGTCGTCGAAGGCCTGACGCACGGTGCGGGCGCGGTCCTCGACCCAGGAGCGATCGAGCGCCGCGGAGCCGGTCCACTCGGTCGCTTGTCGGTTGAGGTCGCCGAGGTCTGCGTAGCTCCGGGCCTCGAAGAAGGCCTCGCGGACGTAGCGGATGGCGCGCTCGACGCGACCCTTCTCGTTGCCGCGGGCGACGGCGACGGGGCGCGGCTCGAAGCGGTAGTGCGCCGAGAGAGCCAGCAGCGTGGGGTGGAACCGGATGGCGTCGCCGTGGCGCTCGACGACGGCGCTCTTGAGGTTGTCGTAGAGCAGCACGCGCGGCACGCCGCCGAAGTCGTCGAATGCCTCGACGTGCCCGCGCACGAAGAAAGGCATCGCCGCACCGGGGAAGAAGCGCAGGAAGATCCGGCGCGAGTAACTGAGCACCATGACAAAGGCCCAGAGCGGTCGCCGAGCCCGGCCGACAGCCAGCTTGCCGAAGTGCGCCCAGTCGACCTGCGCTTGCTCGCCGGGCAGCGTGCGGAGCCGCTGGAACGCCTCCGCCGGCTTCTTGGGGCGGAGGCGGCAGATCACCCGGCGCAGATGATCGGGACCGCCCGGATAGCCGCGCTCCTTGAGCATGACGAAGAGGCGACTGGAGCGCAGCGAGGGATACTTGCCGAGCTGCTCGACAATGAAGGGCACGAAGGGGTCGACCATGGACGGGCGCGGCGCGACGACCTTCGGGTCGACGCCCGCTTGCCCGAGCACGCGTTGCACGGTGGTGTGGTGCAGCCCGAGCTGGCCGGCGATGGTGCCCACGGGCCACTTCTCGCCGTGGTAGAGGCGCAGGATCTCGGCTTCCTTCTCCTTGGCGATCACCGCCGCCTCCCGTCACCGCGGAGGCCCTTGTGGAACGCGGGGAGCGCGCCGGTGAAGAGCTGGCCGAGCGCGCCGCTCGCGCGTAGCCCAGGGTGGAAGCCGCGCTCCGCAGAGCGAGCAGCAGCCGACATCTCGGATCCGATCGTCATCGTCGTCCTTTCGGCCGGAGGAGAGCTCCGGCGCGAGCTGGGACGTCGACGCGGCCGAGTCTTGCGTCACCCCCTGATGCGTCACTTTCTGCGCAGAGAACTTGTCCCGCTGCCGGTCGCGGTACCGAGCCTGACGAGCGGCCTGGAGGCGGCGAGCGCGAGGCCGGATGCGATAGGCGGCGCCGGCGCGGCGGAGCGACTCACGACGCCGGAGCGGGCGGCAGTCGATGCAGAGGCGCTGGCCGCGATCGCACCGCCGGCAGAGGCGAAGCTGGACGCGGCAGCGGGTGCAGAGGGCGAGGCGGTAGGCGGACGAAGGCAACGGGCTCCATGCCGCCGTTTTCTGGACCTGGAGCCCGGCTTGTGGTGGAGGTGGGGGCCTCCGAAGGCGGAGCTCCAGAAGGCTCGAGGGTGGCAGCCCTCGGGCCTTCGACTTTTCGGCGGGCGTAACGTCTACGCCGCGGGGGCGGGCGCGGCCCAGATCGGCGTGGGTGCCGACGGTGAACGGTGAACGCCGCCGATCACCTGGCCGCGGTCTTCACCGATCGGACGCGGGACTCGGGGATCACCGACAGGAGGTTCTGCCGAGCCGCCGTCTCCGCAACCTGCCCGATCGCGAGAGACCAAGGACGAGCCTGGGCAACACGGCGCCAATCCGCTCGATTTCAAGCGCTCGAGACGCTCGCACATGTATCTCGAGATCCCTCCCAGCCGCAGCTCCAGAGCAGCTCACCTGACCGCAAGATCCCGACATGTTCGTCGCTTGACAGCTCCAGTTTGCCCGATTAAATGTGAACCTCCAAACCAAGCTGTATCACAGTTGCTGGGGGGATCTCAGCTTGGCTGGCGTGTCGTCATTTCCGCCGTCGTGCGACGCGGTGCCGTCGAGAGTCAGTCTTCTCGATGCACCCGTCACAGTCTCGCGGTGGACAGCGGCTCCGTCTGCATCAGCGCAGACGAGGCCAGGGCGACATGCGTGTCATGCCCGAGCATAAGGAGCCATCATGAAGGCAGATCAAAGGATTCGTTGCGTCGAAGATATGGCAGCCATCACGCGCCAGAACGCTCGCGTGGTCACGCTGTTCAGCGGCGGCCTGGACAGCGCCTATTTGCTGTACTTGCTGGCGGAGCGCGGTTGCCGCGACATCGTGGCGCTGACCGTCGACCTGGGCGACGATCTCGATCATGAGCGCACCAGCGCCATCGCGGCGCATTTCGGGGCACGCTCCCACATCGTGGATCGTAAGGGCCTGTTCGCTCAAGACGCCGTGCTTCCGGCCATCGCAGCGCAGGCGAAGTACCTCGGCATCTATCCGATCAGCGCCTCGCTCAGTCGCCCGATCATCGCCCGTGAGGCGGTCAGATTCGCGGAGTCCACGGACAGCACCGTCATCCTGCACACCGCCAACCAGTCACAGAACAGCCTGCGCCGTCTCAACGGCGCGCTCGACCAGCTCGGCTTCGGAGGCCATTATGGCTCTCCCTACGAGTTCAGCGCGCTGACCCGCCAGGAGAAGGCGGAGGCGCTACGCCGCGCGGGGCTGGGCCACTTCGAGGCGCGCACGCACAGCGGTGACTCCAACCTGTGGTGCCGGGAGTTCGAGTCCGGCTCGCTCGACGACCCGGAGTCGTTCCACGCGCCGACCTCGCTCTACCGCTGGAGCGTGCCGGACGACGACGCGCAGCCGTCCTCGATCGCGGTCCGCTTCACGGCCGGCGTGCCGACGCACGTCGACGAACAGCCCATGCCGCTCGTCACCATGATCGACTACCTCAACCGGCATGTCGGCCAGTACGGCCTGGGCCGTTATGCTGGGCTGGAGCACCTCGATCAGGGCGAGAAGGTGCTGGAGGTGCGGGAGATGCCGGCCGCCTTCCTGCTGCTCGACGCGTATCGCCACCTCGAGACCGCCACGCTGGGCGCCGATACGCTGCGGATGAAGCTGGCCATCGAGCAGACCTGGGTCATCGAGGCGATCGAAGGTCGTTGGTTCGGCGATCTGAAGCAGGCGTCAGAGTCGTTCATCGCCAAGACGGCGCTGCAGGTCAGCGGCGTGGTCGCGTACCGCCTCGCCCGCGGCAGCGCCGAGCCGTGCGCGATCCGGGCTCAAAAACCGCTATACCTCCGCGATCGTGACGCCTGGGAGAAACAGGTGGCGGCGTCGCGTGGCCGGCGTATGTCAGCTCCCGCCGCGGGCGTCTAACTCACCTCGGGACCACGAGAAGAAAGATCACTATGGACTGCGAGATCACGACTACGAATGCGACGACACCGATGCTCGGGCTAGAGCAGGCGCTGCGTGAGCCGGGGTTCTGGTTCTGCCCTGGCGGAGCGTTTGAAAAGATGCCGTTCTTCCGGGCGGCAACCTGGCAGCGCTTCGCCGACTGCTGGGATCGGCTGACCCTCGACCGCTACATGGGTGACGGTGGCATCTATCGCTACCGTCGCTTCAGCGAGCTGGTCTGCCGCCCGGCGTCCGGGGCGCTGCTGCTCCAGCCGCACCGGCCGTACTCGCAGCCGCGCTATATCAACACGCTGAATGGCGGCACCGAGCGCCACTTCGACCCGCTGGAGCCGGTCTTCGTCGAGGATCCGTTCTTCTGCGGCTTGCTTGTCTGGTGCGCGCGTAGCTTCGCCCAGGTCAGCGGGCACGACGGCGACTGGGACATCAAGGTGCACCCCTATCGGATCGTGGCCGCGGAGAATGCTTCGGGGCACCCGACGCCCGAAGGACTGCACCGCGATGGCGTCGATTACATCCTGACGATGATGGTGAGGCGAGACAACGTCATCGGCGGAGAGACCACCATCACCGACGCGAGCGGCGCGCCGCTTTGGCGGCGCGTTCTGCTGTCGCCGCTCGATATCGTCATCGCCGACGACGCCCGCACCAGGCACGCCGTGACCTCCATCCAGCGGAAAAATATGGGTTGCCCCGCCCATCGTGATGTGCTGGTAGTGGCGTTTACGCGGCTGTAGGGACAGCGCGTCATCGATCTGATACAAGGGATGTGGTAGATGCAATCCGTCCAAACGCTCGGCGTTCGCCAGCTCAGTCCGCAGCGCATGTGGCTCGCCGACCTCAGCCTGCTGCTGGTCGCGGTGGTGTGGGGATCGAGCTACAGCGTGGCGAAGACGGCGCTCAGCCTGGTTCCGGTGCTGCCGTTCTTGTTCATTCGCTTTGCGTTGACCAGCGCGCTGATCCTTCCCCTCGTGCGGCGCGAGCTCGCCGCCAACCTGCCGGGCACGCTCCGGGCCGGCATCCCTCTCGGCGGCGTGCTGTTCTTGATCTTCGTCTGTGAGACCGCGGGCGTGGCCAACACGACGGCGGCCAACGCCGCCTTTCTGATCAGCCTGTGCGTGGTCCTGACCCCGGTGGTGGAGGGGATCACGTTCCGCCGCTTTCCTGGCTGGGGCACGCTCGCTGCGGCAGGGCTCTCCTGCGTCGGCGCGGGGCTCCTGGCGCTGGAGCACGGTTACCGGTTCAGCCTCGGCGATCTGCTGATGCTGGCGGCGGCGCTGCTGCGGGCGGTGATGGTGACCGCCACGAAGAAGCTGACGCAGGGTCGGTCGCTCGACACCGGCGCCCTCACCGCCGTGCAGCTGATCACGGTGGCGGCGCTGACCGGCGTGTCCCTGTTGGCGACCGGCGCGCAGGGGCTGTCGCTGCCCACCGACGTGAAGTTCTGGGGGCCTATGCTGTATCTCTGTTTGTTCTGCACGCTGCTGGCCTTCTACATCCAGACGCACATGGTCCGGCTGACCACGCCGACTCGGGTCAGCATGCTGATGGGCACGGAGCCGGTGTTCGGTGCGCTGTTCGCGATGCTGCTGCTAGGAGAGCGGGTATCGCCGCAGGGCATGCTGGGCGGCGGGCTGATCGTGGCGGCGACCTATTACGGGATCCGCCGCGAGAACGCCCGGCGAGGTGGAGCTCCCACCGAGCAGCCTGCCTGACGGAGCGAGCGCGCAGCTGACCGACGGGAGGGTGGTCGAGGTCCTCCCGTCACGGGCTCCAGCTCCAGTTTCACGCTCCGGAGCGCTCCACGAAGCCCGGCCCCTCGTAACCGTGGCTGTGACACAGTGGCGCTAAAACCAAGTCTCCCAGCGGCCGCTGTCGATCTCGGCGGCGTGCACCGTGGCGGAGATGCGATCTCGGCCGCCGGGAAACGGCTGGATCTGGTGCATGCGGTAGCTGTCGATGACGAGCGCGCCGCCGGGGCTGTAGCCGGCGACGAGGCTCGGTGCGGGGAGCACCGCGTCGCCCGGGTCGCCTCGCCCGTCGTAGAGGACATCCCACAGCTTGAGCCCGCCGTCTGCGTCCGGGAGCTCCAGCATCACCACGACGGTGATCGCGCGGCGCCGCCGGGTAAGGTGGTAGTCGGAGAGCCCCTCCGTGTCGAAGTGGACGACGCCGCCTTCGCGCGCGACCTTCTCCCCCGCAGGGAAGATGTGGACACCCGGCCCGCAGAAGCCCCGCCGGGGCTGCGCGAGCCCGCCGGTGAGCGCCGCGACGAGCTCGCGCATCCGGCGCTGGAGGCCGGGGAGGTGGCGCTCGACACGGTCGTCGGAGGCCGCCGCGTCGGCAAAATAGAGCCGGGAGCGCCCCTGCTCCAGGTGCGTGTAGAAGGCGCGCCCCAGCGAGAACTGCTCGCCCCCGAAATCGGCAGTCCACTCGTCGCGGGCGGCGCGGACCCCCGCGACGAGCGCGGCGCGCTCCGCCTCGGAGAACACGCGCGGTATCTCGATGGCCACGTGGCGATCGAGCGCGTCGACGGACGGGGCGACCGCGCGCGGGGAGGAGGAGGAGGGCGCTGGCGAGCCGAGAAGGGGGTCGAGCCGCAGTAGGGAGGCGCGGCGCGCGGTGGGCATGGCCAAACCACCGTTAGCACCGCGCGAGGCGGCCAGCCAAGCAACGACGCGCCGGCCTGCCGGCGGCGGACGCCCCGGAGCGCTCGCCGGTTTTTCCGGCGCAGGCTGCCGGATCCGGGGTATAGTGCCGCCGCGGGAGCACCTTTTTGCGAGCGAGGACGGCGATGGTGTCGGGCAGGCGAGGGGAGAAGCGGCAGGAGCAGCAGGCGTTTGCGCTCAAGGGCACGATGCCAGCCATCACGATGCTCTGTCTGAAGACGGCGAATGTCTCGGCCGTCGAGCGTCAGCTCGCCGACCACATCTCGCAGATGCCGCACTTCTTCCTGCACCTGCCGATCCTGCTCGATCTCGCGGAGCTCGGCGACGAGCCCGTCGACCTCGGCGCCCTCGCCCAGCTCCTCAGGAAGCACAACCTCGTGCCCATCGCCGTGCGCAACCCGACGGACGCCCAGCGCGAGCGGGCCGTCGCTGCCGGCCTCGGCGTGCTGCGGACGCCGCTCTCGCGCTCGACGCGCCAGCCATCGGCCGAGGGGAACACGCCCACGCCGGCGCCCGTGGCCGTGGCGCCCGCGGCCGCG
>NZ_JEMA01001161.1 GCF_001589285.1 Sorangium cellulosum
CGGCGCGCGGGCCGAGATCGGCGCGCGGGCCGAGATCGGCGGACCGGCGTACGATGTACGCTCGCCGTCCGGGCCCGGGGCGCGCCCGGCGTCGGGCCGCGCGCCCGTGCCCTTGCGGAGCGCCGCGAGCTCGGCGAGGACCTTGTCCCGGCTGAGCGCGTCGACGGTGCCGCTCAGGGTGCGGCGGGTCGTCGCGTCGACGACGTTCGCGGGGTCGAGCGAGACGGCGCCGGAGCGCAGGCTGCCCTCGAGGGCGGCGACGTAGCCCCGGTGCAGCCGCGGCGTGAAGAGCAGGGTGACCCCCGCGGCGGCCGTGCCGAGGCCGAGCAGGAGGGGCAGCGACGCGCCCGGCGCGAGCACGAGCAGGGCCATGGCGAGGCCGCTGCCCGCCGCGGTGCCGATGCGGTCGAAGCCGACGTCGATGAGCGTCTTGATCGACCGCTTCTGGTCCGGGGGCAGCGGCGTGTAGAGCAGCTCGTAGCCCGAGCGGAAGAGCGAGTTCCGGAGCACCGCCTCGGTGCCGCGGACGATGGAGGCGGCCCAGAGCCGCGGGGCGATCACGAGGGAGAGGGAGCTCGTGAGGACGGCCACCGGGAGGATGCCGATGGTGGCGGCGAGCCCGAGCCTGTCGAGCGAGAAGGTGGCGGCGAGCGACTGCACGAGGAAGGACAGCACGCTCACCGAGAGGTGGAAGAGGGCGAAGAACGAGAGCAGCTCGTTGCGGTCGCGCATCGCGGCGGCGGCCTCGGCGCTGAGGGCCACGTCGAAGAGGGCGCCGCTCACGGCGCCGAGCCCGACGAGCACGGCGAGGTCGCGCAGGTGGCCGCTGTCGCGAAGCGCCCCGAGCCCCGCGGGGCCGGCGCTCGCGCCCGCGTCGGCGCGCGCCTCCTCGCCGGCGGGGCCGGCGCCGGCGGCGCTGGCGGACGGGGAGAGCGGGAGGTGCCGGCCGAGCAGGTAGGTGGTCCCGGCGCTCAGCGCGCTCGCCGCNGTGCCGGCCGAGCAGGTAGGTGGTCCCGGCGCTCAGCGCGCTCGCCGCGGCGAGGGCGAGGAGCATGGTCGGGGCGTCCATGAGGTGGCTGGCGCGCCACGCGAAGAGGCCGCCGACCACGCCGCCGAGCGTCCCGCCGCCCGCGATGCGCCCCATGGAGCGGCGGGCTGTGTGGGGATCGAAGCGCTCGTTGACGAGCGACCAGAAGGCGGAGATGAGGGTCGCGCCGAAGACGGCGATGTGCAGGTAGAAGACGAGGGCGGCGGCGCCGGGCGCGCGCAGGGCGAGGCCCCACTCCAGGACGAGGAGGGCGGAGCTCGCGCCGAAGAGGGCGGGGACGACGCGCGCGGGGGAGAGCCGGAGGAGGGCGCGCGAGATGAGGAGGACGGCGGCGAACGACAGCGCGGCGCCGGCGGCCATGACCTTGGGGACGTCGTCGGCGCCGAAGCTGGAGAGGAAGAGGGCGTCGCGGGTGGCCCGGCCGGCGACCTGCTGGGCGATCATGGCGCCGGACGCGATCGCCGCGATGAGGGCGGACCTGTCGCTCGCGCTCTCCCCTTCCACCTGTTCTCCGGGCATCCTAGGCGGGCTCGGCCTCGAGCACGCGGGCGTCGGTCACGATGGTGCCGAGCGGGACGTCGCCCTCGGTGGCCGGCACCTCGGCGATGAGCTGGAAGTCGAACGCGACGCCGACGGTGCGGGCCGGCGGGGAGAAGCGCGGCAGCGTGCTGTCGTAGTAGCCGGCGCCGTAGCCGATCCGGTGCCCCCTGGGGTCGATCTGGAGGGCGGGCACGACGATGACGTCGAGCGCCGCGGCCTCCTCGTCGGCGGGGTCGGGCTCGCGGAAGCCGAGGCCGCGCTCCTCCATGGCCTCGGGATCGGCGACGAAGCGGAAGGTCATGACGCGCGACTCGGGGTCGATGGCGGGGTACGCCACCCGGACGCCGCGGCCGCGGAGGAGCGGGTCGAGCTCCCGGAGGTCGACCTCGTTGCGGTCCTCGATCGGGTAGAAGAGCGCGACGTGACGGGCGGCGGCGAGGGCCGGCAGCTCGGCGAGGGCGCGCTGGATGCGGCGCGACCGCTCGAGGAGGGCGCCCGGGGGGATGGAGCTGCGGAGCGCCCTGGCGCGCTTGCGCAGCTCGGCCTTCGCGCGGTGACGCAGTGCGACTTCGGCGTCGGGGTCCATGGCTTGGTCGATCCTCCGGCGGGCATCCTAGTCTCGCGCGTCGGAAATCCAGCCAGGGATTCCTGAGGCGCGCGGCAAGGCGGGCGGGGAGCGGACGCGGGGCGGCGGGGGCGCGGGGGGCGCGCGCAGGGAGGCCACGGACGAGCTCGGTGGTGCCGCTCGTGCCGGCGGCGCGTGGGACCGGGAGCGCCCGGGTGGCCACGAATCGAAGGTGGATCTCGGGGTGCCTGCCGGAGTAAAAGCCCTCGACGCGGGAGGCGAGCAATGTTCTGGGACGATTTCAAGAAGTTCGCGATTCGTGGCAACGTCGTCGACATGGCGGTAGGCGTCGTGATCGGCGCGGCGTTCGGCAACATCGTCAAGTCGCTCGTCGATCACCTGATCATGCCGCCGATAGGGCTGTTGACGGGCGGCATCGATTTCAGCCGGCACTACATCGTGCTGAAGGCGCCGACCGGGCCCGGTCCCCACACGACCATCGACGAGATGACGAAGGCCGGCGCGGTCCTCCTCCAGTACGGCCAGGTCATCAACAACCTGGTGAGCTTCTTCATCGTCGCCTTCTCCGTGTTCCTGCTGATGCAGCTCATGGGGAAGCTCCAGAGGAAGCAGGAAGAGGCGGTGGCGACGACGAAGGAGTGCCCCGAGTGCGCGATGACCATCCCCATCAAGGCGGTGCGCTGCGGGCACTGCACGGCGGCGCTGAAGGCCGCGTAGCGCGCCGGGCGGCGCGAGAAGCGAGAGGCCGCCCGGACGCCGGAGGATGCCGGCGCCAGCGCCAGCGCGCCTGTCGGGCGTCATGATCTGCCACGTACAGGCGAGCCTTCGAGCTCCGAGCCCAGGCTGACTTGCCCGATCTCGCGAAACAGGATCTCCGCTGTATCTCGAGCGCTCCAGTCCAATAGCCTTCGAGCAACAGGCCGCCTACCACAAATCGCCTCGACGTGCGCACGAACACAGGATCCTACTGTGTATAACTGGCACTTTTCCTGAACCCGATCGGTTGCGTCCAATGGACGTGGCACTCGTCGCCCGCCACCACGAACCAGATGTCGTTCCCCCCGATAGAGATCTGGACTCCGGCTTCTCTACCGAACTCGTTGTCCAGGATCGTCAGAGAGGAAATGACCCCACCGAACAGGTCAACAAACAACGGATCATTCGACCGTTCGACCCTGCTCCACTTTCCGCTTTGTTCGATGTAGACACGATTTTCCTCGGAAATCGGCGCTACGAACGGATCCACCCATGGCGCGTATTGGACACGAAGGCCCTCACCGTCCGCCGATCCGTCAAAAAGAACGACAGTACCATCGTCCAGGTAGAGCTCGAGCGGACCGTCGCCCGGATCAATTCTTCCCGCATACTCGAACAGTATCCTCGCAGCCGCGCGAAGTCGCTTTCCACATAGCGACTTGAGATTAGCGAGGTGAAGCGTCTCTGAACCATTCATTCGACTGATCTCCTGGAAAGATCGTCGCGAGTTCGACGCGTCGATCCACAGCTCCC
>NZ_JEMA01001162.1 GCF_001589285.1 Sorangium cellulosum
CGGCTCCAGCGCCGCGGGCGGCGGCGGTCCCGGCGACGGGATGTCTCTCGGCGCCCGGTGCGAGGACGACGCGGATTGCGGCCCTTCGGGCGTGTGCATCCCTGAGTCGGACCCCGAGTTCTTCGGCGGAGGCCCCGCGGGCGGGTACTGCACGGCGGCGTGCGGCGAGGACAGCGACTGTGCCGGCGAGGGCAGCGTGTGTATCGGCGGCGCGTGCCTCCTCGGCTGCACGATGGGAGAGCCTCCGCTCGAGAGCATCGCGACGGAGCTCGATCCGGGGAAGTGCCAGGGCCGCGAGGATCTGCGCTGCGATACGCTCGACGATGTATCGATCTGCCTGCCGAGCTGCGGCTCGGACGGCCAGTGCACCGGCGGCCGCCGGTGCGACCCCCGGTGGAACCTCTGCGTCGACGAGCCGACGCCGGGGCTTCCCGACGGCTCCCCGTGCGAGGTCAGCCGGGACGACGAGGATCCCTGCGCGTCGTGGTGCATCGATTTCGGCGGGGAGTCCGGTGTCTGCGCCGGGTTCTGCGTGCTCGGCGGCGACATCGCCAACGAGGACTGCGGAGGGCTGGAGAGCGGGCTCTGCCTCTACGGCTTCACGGACGATCTCGGCGCCGGCGACATCGGCGTCTGCGCCAACGCGTGCACGCGTCACAGCGACTGCCCGTTGCCGGACGCCTCCTGCGTGTCCGCGGGGCTCGACACCAACGGATTCTGCCTCTTCGGCGTGACGCCGTGTCCGAGGGGCCAGAGGCAGTGCGCACGAGGGGAGGTGTGCACCCGGACGCCCCAGGGCGCGTTGTGCCTCGACGACACGTACCCGCTGGACGACTCCGGAGCAGGGGGCGCGGGCGGCGGCGGTGGAGCCGGCGGCGCCACCGGCACCGGCGGCGAAGGCGGCGTCGGCAGCGCGACTGGCACCGGCGGCGCGCCNAGGCGGCGTCGGCAGCGCGACTGGCACCGGCGGCGCGCCTGGCACCGGCGG
>NZ_JEMA01001163.1 GCF_001589285.1 Sorangium cellulosum
CAGGTAGGGGTCGAGGCGCTCCGCCGCGCCGGCGTCCGCGCGCACCACGGCGATCGCGAGCGGCGGCGTCACGGCGCCCCCAGCGACAGCGAGGCCGGCGCGCCGTCGACGAACGCGCGCGCGTCCGCGGCCACGCGCCCGATGACGCGCCCCTCGAGCCCCTCGACGTCGAGCAGCACGCCGCCCGCCGGGTCGATCGCCTGCGCCCACGCGCCGAGGACGCGGTCGTCCGCCGCCGCAGGCACCGCCGCGAGGAGCCGGACAGGGCCGCCCGCGTCGCGGAGCGCGAGGTCGTTCGCTGCCGATCCGAAGCGGATCCGGTCGACGCCGGCCGCGGCGCACACAGGGAACGCGCCCGCCTCGTCGCGGCGCAACGTGCCCAGCGTCAGGAGCGCGTCGAGCAGGAGGAACGGCGTCGCGGCCCCGCGCTGCCGCTCGAGGGCGCGGTCGGCCGGGAGGCGGAGCCAACCGGATTTGAGCGCGGTCCCGAGCACGAAGGAGCCGACGTGGTCGAACCAGCCGGCGTGCCGGACCGGCGCGCCGGGGCTCGCGTACGGATCGCGGACCGAGGGGCCCTCGACGCGCCCCGCGTGCCGCGGCGCGAGGCCGTCGCGGCGGACGTGGACCGCGCCGAGCTCGACGACGCAGGTCGCGAAGACGACGTCGGGGCGCAGGACGACGCCCGACCGGTGGACGAAGTCGCCGCGCACCTCGACGGCGCACGCGACGCGGCCGCCCGGGAGCGGCTCGCGGCGCGCCGTCACCGTGCGCACGTCGCGCGCGGCGTCGTCGGCGAGGCGAAGGAACTCGCGGAAGCGCACGTCGCGGACCTCGCGGACGACCGCGGCGCCCTCCGCCGCCGTCACGAGCGCGTGCCGGACGGCCAGCTCGACGAGGAAGGCGCCGGCCGCTACCGCGCTCGAGCGCGCCCGGTGGTCGGAGAGCCACGGGTCGACGCGCGGGNCGCCCGGTGGTCGGAGAGCCACGGGTCGACGCGCGGGTCGAGCGTCCACGTGCGGCGCGGCGCGAC
>NZ_JEMA01001164.1 GCF_001589285.1 Sorangium cellulosum
TCTCGCAGCCGTTCCGCGTTCTACCCGCAGGCCGGGCGCGAGCCGCCTACGGCGGTCGCCGGCGGCATGAGGCGCGCTCTGAACCGCACGACCCCGCCGTGAAGAGCGGCCCTCCCCGCGCTGGCCGAGGAATACCCTCCGCGGTGGTCTATCATCTGATTTCTCCCGGCGGCCGAGCGTTGCTACCCTAGGGGAACCTTGGGACCCAAGCGCTGGAAACTCGCCGCGGGCGTCGGTGGTGCCCTCGGCTGCGGGCTCATCGTGGGGTTTGCGCCCTTTGTGCGCTACCGCGCGGAGCAGGCTGCTGGTGGATATGGGGCATCGCTCGCGATCGAGCAGGTTCGGCCCACGTGGAGCGGCGTCTCGCTCAAAGGGGTGGACGTCCGGCTGCGGGGTGCTCCGAGCATTTTGATCCGCCTGGAAGAGGTGGACGTCTCCCTCGGGCTCGCGGAGCGTCGGGTGGCCATGCGCGGGGGAACCATCTCGGCCGTCGGCCCGCGCGACGCGATCCTTCACGAACTGGAGACGTGGCGCGCTGGGCTGCCCGCGGGTCGCCCCGGTACCGCCTCGACGGGCGGCGGGAGCACCGAGCTGGAGGGGCTAAGGCTCGTCTGGAGCGACCGGGGCGAGGCGCCCACCGAGAGCCTGTCCGCGGCCGGAGTGCGCCTGTCGCGCGCCGAAGGGCGAACGGCCATCTCCGCCCGGGAAGCGATGCTGTCCCTCGGACGTGCGGCGTTCTCGGTCCGCGAGGGCCGGCTGGTGCTCGTCCGGGAGCAGGCGCGGTATCAGGTCAACGAGCTGTCGGCTGCGGCCATCGACGCCGAGGTCGCGCTTCCGGCGATCGAGCCCGAAAAGCAGGTGGCGCCCGAGCGCGGCGGCAGCACCCGGCCGGCACAGGTCACGAGAGCAGCGGACGACGCCGCCGGGGACCACGCGGGCCAGAACCGCGGGGCTGTGATCCGAGAAGCCCTCCTGCGAACGGCCCGCGGGGTCGACCTGGCGCTCGGTGACGAGGCCAAGGTGGACGTGGCAGGGGTGACCGCGCGGCTCAAGCGCGACGTCGACATGCTCAACCTGGGGCCCGGAAGCCTCGCGGTGCGGCGGGAGGCAGGCGCCCTCGTGGTGGAGCTCTCGCCTGGAGAGGCGGCGATCCCGGAGGTCGGCGCTGACGCCCAGCAGGCGCTCACGTTCCGGCTCCGCGTGCCGATCAGCGACGCGAAGGAGGTCCCGCAGGAGATCGTCGCGGACGTGCAGGGAGGACCCATCTGGCTGTCGACCCTCGGCGTCCACGAGGGCGACATGGGGCTGTTCGATGTGACGCGCACCTCGATCGTCAGCCGCGCGCGGGTGGTCCTGTCGGCGGACGGCCAGACGCTGGGCATCGACGGTGAGGGGAGGTTGAAGAACCTCTCCCTGCGGAGCACGGCCCTGGCCGACGAGCCCATCGCCGGCCTGGATCTGGCGTGGCGGGCAAAGGCAAACGGCAAGCTTGATGGGTCGAAGATCACCGCAGAGGACGCCGAGATCGACCTCGGCGCGCTGAGGTTGATCGCGCGGGGCGAGTACGAGCGCGCCGGCGCTTCACATCGGATCCGCGGCAGCTTCGAGGTCCCCCTCACGGCCTGCCAGTCGATGCTGGACTCGGCGCCGAAAGGGGTCGTGGCGAAGCTCCACGGAATGCGGCTCGCCGGCTCGTTCGGGATCGAAGGGAAGCTCCGCTTCGATACCGCCAGCCTGGACAGGACATTCTCGCTCGACTGGGGCATCTCCAACACCTGCCGCGTGACCGAGATGCCGCCGGAGCTGAGCGTCGACCGCTTCAAGCGCGCGTTCAAGCGCCTGGTCTATGGGCCCGGTCGCCAGCGCGTGGAGATCCAGTCCGGGCCGGGGACCGCCGAGTGGGTCCCCTACGAAGATATCTCTCGCTTCATGGAGGTCGCCGTGCTGACCACGGAGGACGGCGGCTTCCATCGACACCACGGGTTCGACGAGGAGGCCATCAAGAACTCGATCCGCGAGAACCTCCGCAAGAAGAGGTTCGTGCGGGGGGCGAGCACGGTCAGCATGCAGCTCGCCAAGAACCTCTACCTCGAGCGGACCAAGAGCGTGGCGCGCAAGCTCCAGGAAACCCTGCTCACGATGTACCTCGAGCAGGAGCTGACCAAGGAGCAGATCATGGAGCTCTACCTGAACGTGGTGGAGTTCGGGCCGCTGGTCTACGGCATCGGCGCTGCCGCGCGGCACTACTTCAACGCGTCGGCCGCGCAGCTCTCGCTCGGACAGGCGCTCTACATTGCGTCCATCCTGCCGAACCCGAGCGTGCAGCACTTCGGCGCGAACGGCGAGGTGACGCCTGCGTGGAGCGGGTACCTGCGTAAGCTCATGCAGATAGCGCACAGGCGTCATCGGATCTCCGACGAGGAGCTCGAGAAGGGGCTGCAGGAGACCGTCGTGCGAGGCTCGCCAGCGCCTCACCTGGCGCCGCGGCAGCCCGCCGGGGAAGGCAGCGAGGAGAGGCCGGAAGACGAGCTGGGCGACGCCTGGACAGGGCCATGACCCGCCCCGTGCGCGGAACGGGCCCGGTCGCTCTCCAGGCGGCCGGCGCTCCGTCGTGCCGGGCATGCGACGAGCTACGCCTGGAATCGGCGATGCCCGACCGCCAGCCCTCTGCCTTCGGACCGCGCGGACCTGGCGGTCAGCGCTTGAGCGCAGCGGCCCGGAGCTTCGCGAAGAAGGAGCGAAGCAGGCCGGCGCACTCGTCCGCGAGCACGCCCGACGTGACAGCGAAGCGATGGTTGAGCCGATTGTCACGGCCGATCGTGAAGAGCGTATCCACCGCTCCCGCCTTCGGATCCGGGCAACCGTAGACAAGCCGCGCAATCCTGGCATTCACGAGCGCGCCCGCGCACATGGGGCACGGCTCCAGCGTCGCGTAGACCGTCGCTCCCTCGAGCCGCCACCGGCCAAGCTGCCTGGCCGCTGCCCGGAGCGCGTCCACCTCGGCGTGCCCGGTCGGATCCTGATCGATCTCGCGCCGGTTTCGGCCGCGCGCCAGCACAGCCCCGCTCGCATCGACGATCAGCGCGCCCACCGGGACGTCACCGGACGCTGCCGCAGCCTCGGCCTCCGCGATCGCCTCGCGCATCCGCAGCTCGTCGACGTCGTCCTCCGCTCGTACGGCGGCGGAGAGGAGCACCTCTGCTCCGTCATCCATTGCAGGTCTCGGGAACTGTCACACAACCGATCAGGCGCGCCCAGGAAGATTCGAACTTCCGACCCCCGGCTTCGTAGGCCGATGCTCTATCCAGCTGAGCTATGGGCGCTCTGGTAAAGGCAAGCAACAAGACGTGGCTACGCCACCGCACTCTCGCGTCGCGCTCAGTTGCGCGAAGTGAGTGCCGGCGTTTATACGCCCCCGAGCGCGCTGTCAAAGGAAAAGTGATGGGCCGGAAGCGGGCCCGCTCCGGCGTGCGGCTTCCGGGGACGAACGCGGCCCCGTTTCTCGCTGCTCCCGGCCGCCGGGCACCTCGCCTCCAGGGAGCTGAGGATGAGCCGGGTGGCTGAGAGCTTGCCCGCTGATCCGACCCGGTGAGGCCGGGCGAGCGAGCTGCGCAGTGCTCTGAGCCGCTGCCCATCGAGCCGACCGGCCGGGGCAGCGCTGGACAAAAACATGGCGCGCGGCGATTCCATCGAGGAATGGCCGCGCGCTTTCAAACGCTCTCGAACGGCAAGGCAAAGATCGAGTGAGGCGAGAAGCGGAGCGCAGACCAAGCTGAAGGAACGGAAGCAATCGTAAGCCAAGCAGCAGCCGAGCTATCGACGAGGCGAGATAAGCGCCAGCGAACGACCAAGCACAAGCGAACGAGGCCCTCAGGAGGTGAGGATGACCGCGCGACGCTGCAGCCCACAGCGAAGAGCGCGGCCAATTCCGCCTTGAGCAGCCTCTGTGCCATTTCGTCGCGTCGTCCGCGGCGCACTTCCCGGCGCGCGACATCCGGCGGAATCATGACGTTTCGCAACGGTTTCTTCAGGGGTTACGAGCTCCGGAGCGGTCCAGGCTCGGGCAACGATGTCGCGTCGGAATCCGTGCTTCGCAATGTTTGCAGACCAAGGCCAGCAATGCCGCTGGCCTGCGACGCGGTGCGCTATCGCGGGCCGCCAAAGAGGTGATCGTGCGGGGCGTCAGCGTGGCAACGCTTGCAGAGCGGTAAGGCGCCGCGGTGCGTGGATGTGCCTTGAGGCGTCAGGATGACGTACTCCCAGTCGCCGCCGTCGGGGTCGTAGCCGGCTGGCCGCTTCACCATGGCCAGGAGCGTCACGGGCTCTGTCGAGCCTGCCGGGTAATGGAGCTCGACCACGGCGGCGCCGGGCAGGAGGACGTGATCCGGGCCAAGCACCGGGTACGGGGAGGCGGCCGCGTTGATCCGCACCTCCCCTTCCAGCTCGCCGGTGAAGTGCTGGGAGCGAGCTCGGTCGGTGGCGCGCTTGAAGCTCGCGAGCTGCGGGGCGAGCTCCCAGGCGGCGGGGGATGCGGCGGGCGCTGCGGCCGGCGCGCGCGGCTCGGCGATGGGGCTGGAGCCGCCCTCGATCCACGCCGTCGTCTCCGCGGCATGGCCTGGCGGGCGAGGCGGCGGCGCACAGCCGAGCGGCAAGGGCGCCCACCCCGAGGGGGACCGCGCCGCGGTCGCGAGCACGGCCGACGTCAGAGACACGGCTGCGAGCGCGCTGCGTGCAGAGAGGCGGGGTCGAGACCGGGACCGCACCGGTCGAGATGCTACACTGCCCAGGATGCACCTGGCCTCTTCCAGGCGAGGCCGCGCGTGGCGCGCCCTCTTCGCTGCAACGCTGGTCGCGCTGTCAGGCGCCGCGCTGATGGGAGGAGCCTCACATGCGGCAGCCGAGGAAGCGTCTCGCCGCGCCTGGCTGGGCGTGGAGCTGGAGCCCGGTCCGGCCGGAGGGGTGGTCGCGAAGCACGTGATCACCAGCTCGCCGGCGGCCAAGGCGGGCATCGTGGACGGGGACCATGTCGTCGCGGCAGATGGCGTCCCGCTCGAGGACCCGAAGCAGCTCGTCGCGCGGGTCGCCCTCGCGGGGCCGGGCAACGTGGTGAACCTCCGGATCCGGCGCGGCGGCCGAGAGCGGGACGTCGTGCCGACGCTCGTGCCGTTCCCCGGACACGATCAGATCCTGCGCCTCGACAAGATCGGCACCTTCGCGCCGGTGTGGAAGTCGCTCACCACCGTCGCGGGTACCGTCCCGGCCAACGTCGGGGCCCTGCGTGGAAACGTGGTGCTGCTCGATTTCTGGGCGACCTGGTGCGCGCCGTGCCGCCTGATGGCCCCGCAGCTCTCGAAGTGGCACGCGACGTACGCCGCGCAGGGGCTGCGGGTCGTCGGCGTGACGAGCGACAACGTCGGCGTCGCGACGAAGACCGCGCAGGCCCTCTCGATGCGCTACGCGGTGGCGTCGGACGCCTCGGAGTCGACCTCCGCGGCGTACGGCGTCAAGGCGCTCCCCACGATGTTCGTGATCGACAAGAAGGGCGTCATTCGCGAGGTGCTGGTCGGGTACGACCCGTCGCGGCACGCCGAGGTCGAGAAGCTCCTTCAGGCGCTGCTCGCGGAGCCCGCGCCGTCGCCGTGACGGCCGCGGGGCCGCGGCCGTCCTCCGGGTAACCCGCCATGCTGCTCTCCATCGACGAGTTCCTGTGGGCGCTGCGGCGCGACGGATTCGCCGTGTCCACGGCGCAGGCGATCGACGTCGCGCGCGCCTGCGAGCTGGTCGGGTTCGGCAGCCGGGCGGCGCTGCGGGACGCCATCGGCGCGGTGGTCGTCGACCGCGCGGCCGACCTCCGCCGGTATCACGCCTCGTTCGACCGCTTCTTCTCGCCCGAGGGCGCGCACGTCGGGGACCTCTGGGCGCGCCTGCGGGAGCGCGGGTTCTCGGAGGGCGAGCTGTCGGCCCTCCGCGATCTGCTGAACGCCGCGGCGGAGCGCAGCGGCGTCTCCGGCGACGCGATCGGCTTCCAGGCGCTCGCCGGGACCGCGGGGGAGCTCGAGCGCGCGCTCCAGTCGGCCGGGATCGCGCGCGTGCTCGCGCCGATGACGAGCTCGCTCCAGGTCGGGTTCTTCGCGCAGCGGGTGATGGACCAGCTCGGGGTGCCGGCCGTCGCGAGCGCGCTGCGGCGGATCCGGAGCGCGCTCGAGGAGGCGCTCGGCGAAGAGCGGGGAAGGGCGCTCGCAGAGGCGCTCGGCGCGGAGATGGAGCGGATGCGGCACCGCGTGCGCGAGCACGTGACGCTGGCGCTGCGGCGCTTCGACGGCGACGAGCGCGCGACCCCGGGCCGCATGGATGTGCCGTTCGCCTCGCTCGGCGAAGGCGAGATGGAGGAGGTGCGCCGCGCCGTCCGGGCGCTGTCCGAGCGGCTCCGCGGCGCCGAGCGGGTCAGGCGGCGCCGCGCGCGGCGGGGCAGGATCGATCCCCACCGGACCCTGCGGCGCAGCCTCCAGACGGGCGGGGTGCCGTTCCACCCGGCGCGGCGGGCGCGCCGGCGCGACAAGCCGCGCCTCATGGTCCTGTGCGACGTGTCGGACTCGGTCCGCGTCGCCGCGCGGTTCATGCTCGAGTTCGTCTGCGCGGCGCAGGAGCTCTTCGATAGGACACGGTCGTTCGTCTTCGTGAGTGAGCTCGCGGAGACGACCGAGCTCTTCGCCGCGCTGCCGACGAGCTCGGCGCTCGAGCGGATCCAGCGCGGCGAGGTGGTGAGCCGCGCGCACAATTCGAACTACGGGCGCGTCCTCAGCGCCTTCGAGGAGCGCCACGGACGTGAGGTCGACAGGCGGGTGACCCTGGTGATTTTGGGCGACGGCCGCACGAACTACTTCGCGGACCAGGCGGAGGTCGTCAGGAGGCTCCGCGACCGGGCGCGGGCGCTGCTCTGGCTCTGCCCCGAGGGGCCCGGCGCCTGGGGTACGGGGGACAGCGCGATGCTGCGCTACGCCGCGGCGTCGACCAAGGTGCTGGTGGCCCGGACCGCGCGGGAGCTCGAAACGGCGGCGCGGGAGGTGGTCGCCCGGCGCGCTTAGGGCTATGGGTCGCGCCATGTCGCTCGATCAGAAGCTGCGGGAGCTCACGGCGCGCATCGAGAAGGGGGGCGCGCAGAAGTACCACGACAAGAACGCGGAGCAGGGCAAGCTGTTCGCGCGGCAGCGCGTCGCGCTGCTCCTCGACGAAGGGAGCTTCATCGAGGACGCGGCGCTCGCCAACGCGATGGATCCCGAGCTGCCGGCCGACGGCGTCATCACGGGCACCGGGACGATGGGCGGGCGCCCCGTGTGCGTGATGGCGAACGACTCGACCGTGAAGGCCGGCTCGTGGGGGCGCCGCACCGTCGAGAAGATCCTGCGCGTGCAGGAGACCGCGCGGCGCCTCCGGTGCCCGCTGCTCTACCTCGTCGACTCGGCGGGCGCGCGGATCACCGACCAGATCGAGATGTTCCCCGGGCGGCGCGGCGCGGGCCGGATCTTCTACAACCAGGTCGAGCTGAGCGGCCTGGTGCCGCAGATATGCCTGCTGTTCGGCCCGTCGGCCGCAGGCGGCGCGTACATCCCGGCGTTCTGCGACGTCGTGTGCATGGTCGAGAGCAACGCGAGCATGTACCTGGGCTCGCCGCGCATGGCGGAGATGGTGATCGGCGAGAAGGTCACGCTCGAGGAGCTCGGCGGCGCGCGCATGCACTGCTCGGTCTCGGGGTGCGGGGACGTGCTCGTGAAGACCGAGGAGGAGGCGATCGCGTTCGCGAAGCGCTACCTCGCGCTCATGCCCCAGAGCTCCGCGGAGGCTCCATGGCGCGTCGAGCCGCGGCCGGAGAAGGCGGGGCAGCGGCCGCTCGAGGACGTCATCCCCGCCGACGAGAACAAGCCGTTCGACATCATGGCCGTCATCGACGCCATCATCGACGAGGGCAGCTTCGTCGAGATCAAGAAGCTCTACGCGAGGGAGATCATCACGGGGCTCGCGCGCATCGAGGGGCGCGCGGTCGGGATCGTCGCGAACCAGCCGAAATACAAGGGCGGCGTGCTGTTCGTGGACTCGGCCGACAAGGCGGCGCGGTTCATCTGGCTCTGCGACGCCTTCAACATCCCGCTCCTGTACCTCGCGGACGTGCCCGGCTTCATGATCGGGACCGTCGTGGAGCGGCAAGGGATCATCCGGGCCGGCGCGAAGATGATCGCCGCGGTGAGCGAGGCGAGCGTGCCGAAGCTGTCCGTCATCGTGCGCAAGGCGTACGGCGCCGGCCTCTACGCGATGTGCGGGCCGGCGTTCGCGCCGGACGAGTGCATCGCGCTGCCGTCGGCGTCCATCGCCGTCATGGGGCCGAGCGCCGCGGTGAACGCCGTTTACTACAACAAGATCCAGGCGATCCCGGCGGGGCCAGAGCGTGAGGCGCTCGTCCAGAAGCTGCGCGACGAGTACCGGGCCGACGTCGACCTGGAGAAGCTCGCGAGCGAGCTCGTGATCGACGCGGTCATCCCGACGGCAAGCCTCCGCCGCGAGGTGGCGCGCCGCTTCGAGCGGTACGCCGGCAAGGTCGAGGAGCGGCCGCGCAAGAAGCACCTCGTGCCGCCTGTGTGAGCGGCGCGCAGCGCGTGGGCGGGCGGCGTTGCGCGCGCGGCAAGGACGGCGTGCGCGGCGGCGCGGCCGCGCGTGAAGGTGATGTAGACTCGCCCCGTGCTCGCCCGCAGACTTCCGCTCTCCCTCGCGCTGCTCGGCCTCGCTCTCGCGGCGGGTGAAGCGCGCGCCGACGCCCCGGCCCCGGCGATGGCGCGCCTGCTGCGACCGCGCGCGGGGCGGCATCCGCTCGCCGATCCGCGCGGGCGCATCCCCGTGCTGGTGCCGCTGCCTGCGGGCGCCGACGCGCGGTCGCTCGGGCTGCTCCCGGTCGCGCCGGGCTTCGGGACCGTCCGGCTCGCGCCCGGCAACGTCGGCGCCTTCTCCGCCGCGCATCCGGAGCTCGCGTTGCTCACGGGGCCGCCGCGGCGACCGCTCCTGGATCGGTCCAAGGTGTGGATCCGGGTCGAGCAGTACCGGCGGGCCACCGGCGCCGATGGCAAGGGGGTGGTCGTCGGCGTCGTCGACACCGGTATCGACGTGACCCACCCGGATTTCCGGGACGAGAACGGCAAGACGCGGATCCGATGGATGCTGCAGGCCGGAAGCCCCAGAGGGCTGCACGCGTCGCTCGAGCAGATCTACGGGTGCGATGACCCGGACCAGTCGCCGTGCGCGATCGTCTCCGACGCGGACATCGACGCCCTGCTCACGAAGGGCGAGCCGGGGCTCCTCCGCGACATCACGGGGCACGGCACGCACGTCGCCTCCATCGCGGCGGGCAACGGCGGGCCGATGGTGGCGGAGCGGCCGCGGTACGTCGGGGTAGCGCCAGCGGCCACGCTGATCGTCGCGGCGCCGTCGCGACCGGGCGAGGGCTTCGACGATCCGGACATCCTCAAGGCGGTGCAGTTCATCTTCGACCGCGCCGATGAGCTGAACATGCCGGCGGTCGTCAACCTGAGCGTGGGGAGCGACTTCGGGCCCCACGACGGGACGAGCCCGCTCGAGGCCGGGCTCGCCGCGATGGTCGGCAGCGCGCACCCCGGGCGGGCGATCGTTGTCGCGGCCGGCAACAGCGGCGCGCTGTACGAGGTCGACGGCGCAGGACCGATGGGGATCCACACGGAGGCGCACGTCTCGCCGCACGCGGAGACGCGGGTGCCCATCCGAACGCCGAGCGCGTCGAGCGGGCAAGGATACGTGTGGATCACCTTCCGGCCTGGCGACGAGGTGTCGGTCGGCCTCGAGGGACCGGGCGGCGAGGCGTGGATCGGCCTGGTCGATCCCGGGCATGACGCGGGCTACACGGGCGACGACGGCGAGACGACCGGCGCCGTGATCAACCGGCTCGCGAACGGGAAGTCGCCCATCACCGCGGACACGAACAGCGCGGTCGTGGCGTTCAGCGGGGCGTGGAAGGCCGGCGAGTTCGCCATCCGTCTGAAGGGCCGCGGGGACGCGCAGCTCTGGGTGACGGGGCTCGGCGACGTCTCGCCGTCGCACGACCTCGGGCTCCTGTTCACGCGCGGCATCAAGCAGGGCACGATCAACGTGCCCGCGAGCCACCCTGGCCTGCTCGCTGTGGGGTGCACCATCAACCGCGTCCGCTGGAAGCCGCAGGGGACCAGCGACAGCGTGCTCCTCATGAACCTCGACGGCGAGGCGATCCACGAGGACAGCGCCTGCTATTTCAGCGCGGCCGGCCCCACGCCGTTCGGCGTGGCCAAGCCCGAGATCAGCGCGCCAGGCGGCCTCGTCGCGGCGGCCATGGGGAGCGGGGTGGACCCGCGCGAAGGGCACGGAGGGCTGTTCGACATGCCCGGGTGCCCCGACGACGTGCCCTGCTTCGTCGTCGACGACTTCCACGCGATCGCCTCGGGCTCATCGATGTCCGCGCCGCAGGTCGCGGGCGCGATCGCGCTCCTCTTCCAGATCGACCCGAACCTGAGCCAGGCCGAGGTCACGGAGGTGCTCCAGGCGGGCGCGCGGTACCCGAAGGGCGACGTGCCGCTCGACGCGCAGCTCGGTCCTGGCGTGCTCGATCTCGAGGGCGCGCGCCTGGCGCTGCAGGAGGCCGGGGCGAGGGGCAACGAGCCGGCGTTCGACCGGAGCTGGTACGTGCTGTCGAGCGCTTACGCCAGACCCGACCCGTCATGGCCGGTCTGGGGGACGATCGAGATGCGGCGCCCGGACGGCTCGCCGCTGGGGGGCGGCGACGGGAAGCTCACTGTCTCGCTCCGCGGCGGGGTGATGCACACGCCGCTGCGGCAGGTTCGCCGCGGGCTGTGGCAGTTCGCTGTCGCCGCGCCCCGCGGCTCGGGCGGATCCACGCTGACGGTCGACGTGCTCTACGACGGCGTCTCGCTCGGCGCGCGCGAGCTCCCGGTCGGGAGCGACGTGTGGATGGCCAACGGGGAGCTCGGGGCGGCGAGCGGCGCGTGCTCCTGCGCCGCGGCCGGCTCGGATCGCGGGCTCCCGTCGAGCCGGGTGGCGTGCGGCCTCGCGGGCGCCCTCGCT
>NZ_JEMA01001165.1 GCF_001589285.1 Sorangium cellulosum
CCGCAGCGCACGAGGAGGATCCCGCCGCGCCCGCCGGCTCCTCGGTCGCCGAGCCGGTCGCCGAGCCGATGGCATCGCCGCCCGCCGAGCCGGCGACGAGCGCCGAGGCGCCCGCTTCGGAGTCGGCCGCGGTGGAGCCGGTCCCCGAGGCGCAGCCGGCGTCCGCTCCGCCCGCGCTCACGCCCGCCTCCGTGCAGTCCGCCCTGTCGAGCTGTTTCGCGCGCGAGACAGCGGGGGGATCGTCCTTGATCCGCAGGTCGATCGTGTCGACCCTGCGCATCTCCGTGCGCCCCGACGGCAGCGTCGCCGGCGTGCGCTTCGACCCTCCGCTCCGGCCTGCGCTGCAGGCTTGCGCGGAGGGCCTCTACCGGGGGCGCTTCGAGGGCGGCCCGCGGCAGATCGAGGTCCCGCTGACCATCGAGGACTGAGCGCGGCCTCGTCGAGGCGCGGCGCGCCGCGCGTCGGCGCGCCCCGATCAGCGCGAGCCGAGGAGCTCCGTGAGCGCGTAGGTCTCCCGCGCGCCCATGACCCCGAACTGCACCCCCATGCCCTCGGGGGTGGTCCACCGCACGATCGATGGGATCACGGCAGGCTGCTTCAGGCCCGACAGGGACAGCAGCACCTCGATGTTCGCCCCGAAGG
Source organism: Sorangium cellulosum (assembly GCF_001589285.1). Classification (GTDB taxonomy): domain Bacteria; phylum Myxococcota_A; class Polyangia; order Polyangiales; family Polyangiaceae; genus Sorangium; species Sorangium cellulosum_G. The sequence continues at coordinate 643 of NZ_JEMA01001165.1, forward strand.
GAGCCGGCGAGGGCGTCTCGATGAACATCCCTCCGAGGCTGATGTCGCGGCATCTCCCATCGACGCGCGGACCGTCGCCCATCCGGAATGCGATCGAGAGCTCGACGGGCTTGCGCGGGTGCTTTCGGTGATCTTGCACATTCGTCCTTGGCCGGCTGCGCGGCGCTTCACGTGGCGCGCGTGGGGTATTCTGAAGCGCAGAGGAGACGATCAATGTCGCGAGCCGAGAGCGTCGCTGTCAAGCGCCGGGAGCCGCGCGCGGCTCGATGGAGCCGCGCGCGCCATCGCGCACCCGCGCGCACCGACGCGGGCCCGCGCCGCGGCTGGAAGCGGCACCTGGAGGGCTGGGAGCCGGGGCTCGTGGCCGTCTTCATCGCGGGCGCCGCGGTGACCCTCGCGGTGCCGCGCGCGGTCGAGCCCGCCGAGCTGCCGCTCCCGCTCGTCGACGCGCGGGCGATCACGCGCGCGCGCGATGCGGACGTCACCCGCGCCCGCGAGGCCGAGCAGCTCGGGCTCGACGCGGAGGTGCGCGAGCTCGGCTCCGCGATCCGCGCGTTCGGGGTGGTGGACGCCGACGCGGATCACACCGAGGCCGAGCTCCTCGCCGCGCGCAAGCGCGTGCTCGACGCCGTGGGCCCCGCGCTCGCTCAAGGGGACGAGGCGGTGCTCCGGCTGCGCGCCTACCAGATGAGCTCGTTCATCCGCGAGGTGCGCCGCTTCGAGGCGACCGGCGAGGAGTCCGACGAGCTCCGCGATCTCGGCGGCAACTTCCTCGGGCTGCTCCGCCGCAGCGGGTGGCTCGGGCGAGCGACGGCGAGGCCGCGCGGCGAGGCGCGCCGCGTCGCCATGGATGGCACCGTGCTCGGGGTGCTCTTCAAGAAGCGCTGGGGCGCGATCGTGGGCGTGCAGCGAGCTCCCTTCGGCGTCTCGCTCGACGAGGAGCGCGCCCTGTTCAGGTTCCTGCTCTCGCACCCCGTCGGCGCCGCGAGGGGCGCGCAGGACCTCGCGGCTCCTCCCGCCCAGCAGACGGCGGCGCGCCTCGAGCCGGCGAGCGAGCCGACGCCGCGCTCGCCCGCGGCGGCGCTCCGCGCGGCCGACGCGCAGCGCGCGGAGGAGCAGTACCGCCTGAAGAAGATCGACGAGCTCGCCGCGCTCGATCCGTCCTATCCGCGGCACCTCGCCCGTGGCGTGGCGCTCTACCGGCTGCGGAAGTTCGCGCAGTCGGCGGAGGCGTTCCGCAGCCACCTGGAACAGCACCCCGACGGGGCGCACACGCTGCGCGCCCAGAACTACCTGCGCGCGGCGGTCGAGCGCGCGCGCGACGAGCAGCTCTAGCGCCGGCAGCGACGTCGAGGCGCGGCGCGCCGGCCGCTACGGGCCCCTGCGCATCCCGCCGGGGCGGTGGGGGCGCCCGCTGATCCCCTTGGCGGGGTTGCCCTGCCCGCCGCGCCCCCGGCGCGTCTCCATCTCGTGCATGATCCCCTGCATCGCCGAGGGCTGCAGGAAGCGGCGCGCGGCCGGGAAGACCTCCTGCTCCTCGCAGGCCACGTGGCGCTGGTACGCCGCGCGCAGATCGTCGATGAGCTGGGGGAGCACCTCGGCCGCCTCGGCGCCGCCGTCCCGCTCGATCGCGGCGCGCAGCGCGTTGATCGCGCGCTGATGCGCCTTGTGCTCCTGCCGGAGGCGCTCCAGCGTCGGCGCGATGGCCTCGAGCACCGCGAGCCGCGGGAAGAGCGATCGCTCCTCGTCCTCCTGGTGCCGGCTCATCGATCGCTCGAAGTAGGCGACGACGCCGGAGAGCCCCTCGAGCGCGGCGGCGCGCCCCCGAGCATCGCCGAGCGCGCGCGCGGCGCGCGCGAGGTCGTTCAGGTTCTCTTCCAGGCTCCGGTGAGCGGCGGCGAGCTTCTCGAGCGGATCGTTCCGGTCATCGAGCATCCAGCGATCATCGAACAAGAACGCGTGGGCGTGGGAACTTTTCTTTCCCGGACAGGCCCCCGCGACGCTGCTCGCCCGCGCTGATCATCCGACCTCTCGCCACCCGCCCAGCGCGGGGGACGACATCGCACCTCACGCTCCGCACGTCAGGCGCGCCGTCGGGGAGCGGCGACGCGCCGGGCTAGGGCAGGCTCGCGTTGCGGGGCACGTCGAGGTGCAGCTCGGGGGCCAGCATCTCGCGCGCGAGGTGCACCTCGAGCAGGTCGATGACGGGGCTCTTCGACACCGCCCGGAGCCGCTCGTCCGCGCTCGCGTCGCCAGCCGCCTTCCTGGCCATGGCGGTATAAAATTGCGCCTCCACGCGCTGCGCCGCGCTCTGGGCCAGCTTGCCGAGATCGGCGTCGCTGATCCGGCCGTTCGCCCACGAGGCGAGCTTCCCTGTCCACGAAGGGCGGCCCACAGAGCCCTCGAGCGCGCGGCCCGCGGTGCCGTCGGTCGCGGCGCCCAGGGTCCGCTCCAGCAGCAGGACCCACAGCCCGCCGTAGACGAGGTCCTCCTCGCCGACGTTCTCGTCGAGGCCGCGCTTCAGCGCGCGCCGCGCGGCGGGGAGGTCGCGCCGGACGAGCGCGCGCCCCACGGCGTCGAGCATGGTGGCGCCGAGCTGCGGCGGCTCGGCGGCGACCAGCGCGAACGCCCGCTCGTAGGCCCGGACAGCGCCCTTCTCGTCGCCGTAGCCGTCGAGGGTGCGCCCGAGCAGCCGCTCCACGCGCGCCTTCGCGCCGGGATCGCGCGCGCGCTGCCGGGCGTCGAGCGCGGCGGTGAGCGCCGCGTCGAGCGACTCCTTGGCCCGGTCCTGCGTGCCCGCGTCGCGGTGGAGCTCGAAGGCGAGCAGGTGCGCCTGGATCACCTCGAGCGGCGAGGTGCGCGCGTCCGGCGCGCCCAGCGCCCGCCGCACGTCCTCCAGCGCGGCCTGGGGCTCGCCCGCCTGCCGCTCGGCCATCGCGAGCACCGTGAGGCCGTTGACGGTCGGCTCGGCCGCCGTCGCCGCGCGGAACAGCGGCAGCGCGGCGGCGAGGTTGCCGGCGCGCAGCTCGAGCGACGCCATGAGCGACCGGACGCGCGCGCCCGACGGATCGAGGGCGGCGCCGCCGCGCGCCGCCCGGTCGGCGAGCACGAGCAGCGGCGCCGCGGCGTTGTAGGTGCGCCGGGCGGCCTCGAAGTCGTCGCTCGACGCCTCCACGGAGAGCGCGCTCAGCACGAGCCCCTGCGCGGATCCGAGCGCGCCGGGGCTCGGCCGATCGCCGAGCGCGCTGGCGACGACGAGCGGCGTCGCCTCGGACATGCCGAGGCGGATCATCACCTGCGAGAGGAGCGTGGCGCTGTCGTAGCTCAGCGGATCGCGGCGGTACGCCTCGAGGGCCGTGCCCCAGATCGCCCCGTCGAGCAGGTCCTGCGCGATCCCTGTCTCGGCGTCGCGCTCCTGCGTGTCGTGGTGCGCGAAGGCCCCGGCCAGCGCCTGCCACGAGGCCGCGTCGTCGTCTGTCGCGGCGGCCTTGAGCCGCTCGTACAGGCCGGGCGGGATCACCCGGCGCGCGCTCGTGCGGTCGATTTGCTCGATCGCGCCCTTCGCGTCCCCGTAGCGGAGGAACAGCGCGGCCATGCTCGCGCCGCCCGACTCCAGCGCGCGCGCGGCCTCGACCGCCTCCTCGCGCTCCGGCCGCTTCCCCCCTTGCCGGTACTCGATGTTGAACTCGATCGCCCTGTCGATCCACGCCGCCGTGGCGGCGGCGGCGCGCTGGACCGACTCCGGGCGGCTGTCGATGAGGGCGCGCGCGACCGACGCGCGCTGCTCCATGCCGAGCTGCTCGAGCGGCCCGCCGGTGCGCGTGTCCTTCATCCAGCGCTCGAGCGCGGCGAGGTGCTCGTCGACCTCGGCGCGGGCCCGGCTGCCGCTCGGCAGCGCGGCGGCGCGGAGCTCCATCAGCGCGCGCACCCGGCCCTCGTCGCCGCGCGGGCTCAGCCGCTCGATCGCGGCGGAGAGGGCGCGCTCGCCCACGGCGTCGATCATCTCGGCGCGGCCCTCGCCGGGGCGGACGAGGTAGAGCGCGCCGAGCACGCTGTCGATGCCCCGCTCCTGCTGTCCGGCGTGGAAGCGCGCCGCGGCGTGCGCGAGCTGCCGGCGGACGACGCCGATGAGCAGGCCCGTGCGCTGCGGGCTCGGCTTGCCGTCGCGCACGATCGTGTAGAGGCTGCCGGAGAAGTCGGCGTCGCGGACCTCGACCGCCGCGGCGCGGCCCTCGGCGCCCGGCGGTCCCTTCGCCCCTGGCGAGCCAGAGGCCCCGCAGGCGATGGGGGAGAGCGCGAGGGCGAGCGCGGCGAGACCCCGGGCGAGACGGCGCCGGGGGAGCAGGGTCGGCAGCGACATTGCGGGGCAGTGTACACGGGCGACGCGTGAGCGCACCCCCCCCGGCGCTCTGCCTGGGGCGCTACCGCGAGCCCTCGCCGACCCTGCGACCGAGCAGCTTGGACGCGAGCGTCTCGCCGAGCTCGCTCAGCATGAGCTGCTCGACCACCGACTCGGTCGCGGCGCGCTCCGCGTCGCTCGCGTACTGGAACTCGATGCCCATCCCCGCCGGGGCCGACTCCGTCGCCTCGTCGGGCGTCACGATCCACTTCACCCGCCCGCGCAGGCGGAGCGGCTCGGCCAGGTTGCGGATCGAGAGGGCGAACACGAACTCGGTGCCGATCGCGAGCGGGCGATCTGTCCGGATGAACGTCCCGCCCTTCGAGATGTTGCGGGTGTAATCGGCGAAGAACGTGTTGAGTCGTTTGTACTCTACGCTCAGCTCGATCGCGGCGCGATGGGCTGAGCGGCGGTCAGTCTCCGTCACCACGCCACCCTATCACGGCGCGCGCGCGCCGGAGTAAAGTCGCCCGCGATGGATCTCGGTGGTGCCAGGGCGGCGCTCGCGAACGGGCGTCGGAGGATCGGCGCGCTCAAGGACGAGGCGCTCGGCGCCGGGCGGGCGGTGACGCAGGCGGGGCTCCTCGCCGCGCTGCGTTGGCCGGGGCTCAAGGTCCTCGCGCGCGAGCTCGCGCGGGGCAAGGCGAACCCGTCGCTGCTGTTCCGGTTCCACGCCGAGAACAGCCCGCATCGGATCGCGGTGATCGAGCCGCTGAGCCTCGCGCGCCGCGCGGGCCGCGCGGCGGAGAGCGACGCGGGGGCCCCGGCCGAGGACCGGGTCTACTCGTTCTTCGCGACGAACGAGATCATCGATCGGCTGGGCTACGCGCTCGACCGGCGCGGCGTCGGCCCGGGCGTGACGGCGCTTGTCGCGATCAAGAACCGCCCCGAGCTCGTGATGCTCCAGATCGCGCTCGCCCGCGTCGGCGCGTCCGTGGTGGCGGCCTCGTGGCGCTCGACCCCCGCGGAGCTCTCGTACCTCGCGGGCCACTCCGGGGCGCGCCTGCTCGTGTTCGACGCCGACATCGCCGACGTCATCCGCGAGGCCGCGCCGCTCCTCGAGGGCATCCCGCGCGAGGGCATGATCGCGGTCGGCGAGGGCGCGCCGGGCTTCTCGCGCCTCGACGAGCTCATCGCCGAGCGCGGCGCCGCCCCGGATCGGAGCGAGCGCGCGGCCGTGGTGATGTACACGTCCGGCACGACCGGCAAGCCGAAGGGCGCGGTGCGCGGCTTCGGCGGCGGGATCGTCGCGTCGGCGCTCGGGGCGATCGGCGCGACGCCGATGCGGGTCGGCGACGTGCACCTCGCCGTGTGCCCGCTCTACCACCTCACCGCGATCGGCTTCGTCAACCTGTCGCTCATCCTCGGCGCGACGATCGTGATCCTCCCCGAGTTCCAGCCCGAGCTCTTCCTCGAGGCGATCCAGCGCTACCGCGTGACAACGACGACGATCGTCCCGACGATGCTCCACCGCGTGCTCGAGCTCGGCGAGGCGCGCGTCCGCGCCGTCGACACGTCGTCGCTCACAGCGATCTTCACGGGCGGCGCGCCGCTGCCGCCGGCGCTCGCGGCGGAGGCGACGCGGGTGCTCGGCGACAAGCTCTTCAACTTCTACGGCGCGACCGAGACGGGCATCGTGACGATCGCGGGCCCCGAGGATCTGCGCGCGTCGCCGGGCACCATCGGGCGCCCCGTCGCCGGCAGCGAGCTCCTGCTCGTCGGCGAGGACGGGCAGCCGTGCCGGGACGGCGAGGTGGGCGAGCTCTACGTAAGGAGCCCCCTGCTCGTCTCCGGTTACCACAGAGATCCAGGCGCCACGCGCGCGTCGATGCTGGACGGCTACTTCTCTGTCGGCGACCTCGCGCGCCGCGACGCGCGCGGCTGCTACCACATCGAAGGTCGCAAGCGGGACCTGATCATCTCGGGGGGCGTGAACGTGTACCCCGCCGAGGTGGAGTCGGTCCTCCACGATCACCCGGCGGTCGCCGAGGCCGCCGTGGTGGGCGTCCCCGATCGCGCCTGGGGGGAGCGCGTGCGCGCGTTCGTCGCCCTGCGCCCCGGGGCGGCCGCGAGCGAGGACGACATCAAGGCGCACTGCCGCGCGCAGCTCGCGGGCCCGAAGATCCCGCGCGAGGTCGTCTTCGTCGACGCGCTCCCGCGCAACCCGACGGGCAAGGTGATGAAGCGCGAGCTCGCCGGACCCGGGGTGAAACCCGCGGGGTGAGCGCCGCCGTAGCCGCTGTCCCAGGGGCGCGATCGATGCTATTTCGCTCGTCGTGCGGGATCCGTACGAAGTGCTGGGCGTCGAGCGTTCCTCGACGCAGGATGAAATCAAGGGCGCGTTCCGGCGGCTCGCCGCGCAGCACCACCCCGACAAGAACCCGGGTGATCAGGGGGCGAACGTCCGCTTCAAGGAGCTGAACGCGGCCTACCAGATCCTGAGCGATCCGCAGAAGCGCGCGGCGTTCGATCGGTTCGGCCCCGCCGCCGTCGGCGCCGCCGCCGGCTCGGGCTTCCAGGGCGTGCCCTTCGACATGCAGGACCTGAACCTCGACGCCATCTTCGGCGACCTCCTCGGCGCCCTCGGCATCCGGGTGGGCGACCGCGGGACGCTGCAGAAAGAGGTGCGGATCAGCTTCGAGGAGGCGGCGTTCGGCTGCACGAAGCAGATCACCTACGATCGCGTCGAGCCGTGCGGCGACTGCGTCGGCTCGGGCTCCGCGCCCGGCGCGTCGACCGAGCGCTGCGCGGCGTGCGCGGGCCGCGGCCGCGTCCGGATGCAGCAGGGCATGTTCCCGATCGCGATCGAGCGCCCCTGCGGGCGGTGCCGCGGCACGGGCCGGATCGTGACCGATCCGTGCAAGACGTGCCGCGGCGCGGGCCTCGCCGCGAAGCAGAAGACCATCGAGGTGACCATCCCCGCGGGCGTGGAGAACGGCGCGACGCGGCTGGTCGAGCGCGGCGGCAACGCCGTCCGCGCCGATCGCGGGCCGGGCGACCTCGAGCTCACCATCCGGGTCGCGCCGCACGACTTCTTCCGCCGCGTCGGCGACGACGTCGTGTGCGCCGTGCCGATCTCGTTCGCGCGCGCGGCGCTCGGCGGCGAGCTGGAGATCCCGACGCTCGACGGGAAGGGCCGGCTGCGGATCCCCCCGGGCACGCAGCCCGGCTCGGTGCTCCGCATCAAGGGCAAGGGCATACCGCGCCGCGTCGTCGGCGGGCGCGGCGATCAGCTCGTCGAGGTGAGCGTCGAGGTGCCGACGCAGCTCACAGCGACGCAGAAGGAGCTCATCTCCCAGCTCGCGAAGGATCTCGGCGAGAACGTGCAGCCGCAGCAGGCCAGCTTCATGGACAAGCTGAAGGGGCTGTTTGGTTGACCTGCCGCGCGGCCGCGGGCGATCCTCCAGGTCCCGCTGAGAGCCGAGGCACGAGCCCTGCCTCGCGCGCGTGAGCCGAGGTGGCGACGGAGGCATCGGACATGGACAAGCCGAAGTTCATCGACGTCCTGAGCGACTCGACGGGAGAGACGGCGGAGAAGGCCGTGCGCGCCGCGCTGCTCCAGTACCCGGACGCGGGGGTGCAGATCCGCCTGCACACCCGGGTGCGCACGCCGGAGGTCGCGCGGCCCGTGCTCGAGCGCGCGGCCAGGGAGGGCGCGCTTGTCGTGTTCACCGTGGTGAGCCCGGAGCTGCGCGAGTTCGTGCACGGCGCCACGGCCGAGCTGAACATCGAGGCGATCGACCTGATCGGCTCGCTCATCGTCCGGCTCGGCACCTTCCTCGACCGGGAGCCGATCAACCTGCCGAGCGCGATGCTCCCGCTGAGCGAGGAGTACTTCCGGCGCATCGAGGCGGTCGAGTTCGCGGTCAAGAGCGACGACGGCAAGGAGCCGCGGAACTTCAAGAAGGCGGACATCGTCCTCGTCGGCGTCTCCCGCACGTCGAAGACGCCGCTGTCGACGCTGCTCGCGCAGCGCGGCCTCAAGGTCGCGAACTACCCCCTGGTGCTCGGCGTCCCCCCGCCGCCCGAGCTCCAGGAGGCGCCCCAGGACAGGATCGTCGGCCTCACCATCGGGATCGACCAGCTCTGCGCGATCCGGCAGGCGCGCCTGCGCCAGCTCGGGATGCCCGCGGAGACGAACTACGCGATGCGCGAGCACGTCCGGGAGGAGCTGGATTATGCGCGCCGGCTCTTCGACGCGCACCCGGACTGGCCGGTTGTCGACGTCACCGGGCGCGCGATCGAGGAGACGGCGGTGATCATCCTCGAGCACCTCAAGGAGCGCGACGAGCGCGCGAAGGCGGCGCGCTCGTCGCTGATGTGACGCCGCGCGCTGGGCGTCGCGACGCCCAGCGGGGTAGGGGGCGTGTCCAGATGGGCGGCCGGCGTGTCCAGATGGGCGGCTGGCGTGTCCAGATGGGCGGCCGGCGTGTCCAGATGGGCGGGGGGCGTGTCCGGACCTTCGTGCGACGGGCGGCGCCTCGACATGCCAAGATCCAGCACGGGTAAATGGTCAGCAAGAGGACACACTTCGGGAGGGCGGGCGAGTACCACGCGATGTCGGAGCTGCTGCTGCGCGGCTGGAACGTCGCGGTGCCTGTGGTCGACGTGGGCGATGACGCGTTCGTGATCGACGACCGCGACAAGACGACACGCCGGGTTCAGGTGAAGACCGCGAAGGCCGAGCCGATCGAGGGCCACACGGAGAGCTCGGGCGCGAGGCGCCTGCGCGCCACGTTCAACCTGTCGCGTCAGCAGCTGCGGACGCCGCAGGCGATAGAGCTCTTCTACATGCTCCTCGTGCGGCTCCCGGCGAGCTGGAGATTCCTGGTCATCCCGCGCCGGGATCTGTTCCAGATGAGGGAAGCTCATGTCGCGACGGCGCGAACCAGCCCAGGGCGGCGCCCGCGCTCCGACGAAGACGCGACAACGGACACGCTCATCTCCGCCGTGGATGTCGAGCTCGAAACGAACGTTGCACACGGCTGGGGGGGCGCCCTCGACCGTTACCTCGACCGATGGCCGGACGAGCTGTGGGTCGTCGAGGGCGGTCCGGGCAGCGTCGGGAGCGGCAGCGCAGCCGAGCCGCCTATGCCGCCGTCAGCGGGAGATCCTTCTCGCTGACCGGGTCGCGGAACACGACGCCGCCGAGCGGTCGCAGGCGATCCTCGCTGAGGCCCGTCAGGAGAATCACGACCTGCGGCGCGATGCTCCCCTGCACCTCTTCGTAGTCAGCCCGGGTCTCGTGCGCGAGGAAGATCCGGTCGCGAGCGCGCACCGCGGATCCGAACGCGGCGCGGAGTCGATCGAGCGACCGCGGCTCGAGCGCGAACGTCGCGCCGTCACGGTTGACGCTGCGGTAGATGACGATCGGCTCGGCCGTGGCTTCGCTCATGGATCGAGTATGCGGCGAGCCTCACGGCGTCGCAACGGACGCGAGCCCACGCTCACCCGCTCGGCGCCGCGCCACGGGCCGCGGAGGCGGCCCTCCTCGGGCGCCCAGGGGAGCGCCGCGAGCCGCGCGCTCCGCGTCCCCGTTGGGGTCAGCTCACGATCTTGAGGGCGCGGCCGACGAGGACCTCGTTGTGGCTGCCGGTCCTGTACCCGCCGAGGTCGAGCGTCACGTAGCGGAAGCCGTGCCGCTTGCCGGCGGCCACGATCTCGGCGCGGATCGACGGCTCGGCGGCGCGCGCGAGCTCGCCGGCGTCGAGCTCGATGCGCGCGAGGTCGTCGTGGTAGCGGACGCGGACCTGGCGGAAGCCGAGGCCGCGCAGCGCTGCCTCGAAGCCGCCGATCTGCGCGAGCCGCTCGCGCGTGACGCTGGTCCCGTAGGGGATGCGGCTGGAGAGGCAGGCGGCGGCCGGCTTGTCCCAGATGGGCAGGCCCACGCGCGCGGCGCCGGCGCGCACGTCGGCCTTGCTGAAGCCGAGCTCGACCAGGGGGCTCAGCACGCCCGCCTCGCGCGCCGCCTCGAGGCCGGGACGGTAGTCGCCGAGGTCGTCGGTGTTGGTGCCGTTCAGGATCGCCGCGAGCTCCCACTCGGACCGCTTGCGCACGGCGATCCGGTAAAGCTCGCTCTTGCAGTGGAAGCAGCGGTCGGGGTTGTTCGCCACATAGCGCGGGTCCTCGATCTCGGACGACTCGACAAGCCGGTGGTCGGCGCCGATCAGACGGGCGATCGCCGTGGCCTCTTCCTTCTCGGCCGGCGCGAGGCTCGGCGAGACAGCGGTCATGCCGACGGCCCTCGGGCCGAGCTCCCGGTGGGCGACCGCGAGGACGAAGGCGCTGTCGACCCCGCCGGAGTAGCAGACGAGGACGGAGCCAAGGTCGCGAAGGCGGTCGCGGAGCCGGGCGAGCTTCTGGTCGATGGGTGAGCCCTCGGGCGACGGCGCGGACATGGCTCCGCTTCCTTTACCACACGCCGCATGGCGCGCCGGTCGGCCCGGCGCCCGCGCCGCCTGCTCCCGCCCGCTTCTGCCCGCTCCCGCCAGGTTACTTGCGGTCCGAGCGCGGGTTCTGACACGCTACAGGGCGAGATGGACTCGAAGAGGAAGCAGGCAGGACGCACCGTCCTGCCGTTCGCGGTCGCGGCGGCGCTCGCGGCCGCCGCGACCGCTGGTCAGGGGTGCGGAGACAACCGGCTGCCGCCGCGGGACCTTCCGCGCGCCGACGAGCAGCGCCCGCTCCCGCGCTGGTACCCGGAGAAGGCCTGGTCGGAGCAGGGCGGCGAGAGCCAGGTCTACATCGAGGGCAAGATCGTCTTCGAGACGAACAAGGCGGTGATCCGGCCGGGCAGCGAGAAGACGCTGCAGACGCTGCTCCAGTTCCTCCAGGAGCACCCCGAGGTCACGCGGCTGCGGATCGAGGGGCACACCGACGCGCAGGCGAGCGAGGAGCACAACGAGGACCTCAGCGCGAAGCGCGCCCTCGCGGTAGCCAACTGGCTGGTCGATGGCAAGGTCGACAACCTCCGGCTGATCGCGGTCGGCTTCGGTGAGTCGCGCCCGCTCGGGCCGAACGAGATCGCGGCGGGGCGCAGCGAGAACCGCCGGGTCGAGTTCCACGTGGCCGAGGTGAACGGGCGCCCCTTCCTGGGGCAGGACCCGTACGCGGGCGGCCGCGCGCTGGAGGTGCTGAGCCTTGAGGAGCGCAAGCTGCGCGCGCAGCAGGCCGCGCAGCCGAAGGCGCCGCCGCTCCGCAGGGGCTTCGTGGCGACGGGCGACGAGATCAGGCCGGTGCAGGTCAAGCCGCGGGGCCAGTCGGCGCCGGAGGGCGAAGCGCCGGCGCCGAGCGCGCCGGCCAAGGACGGCGCGCCCGCGAAGCCGGCGGACGGGGGCTGAGCGCCCTCGGGGGGCGGTCGCCGGCGGGCGGGGCCGAGCGCGCTCAGGGCCCGAGGTGCCGCTCGCGCGGCGACGGCGTGCGGTACCGCTCCAGGAGCGCGAGCGTCGCGTCGAGCGACGCTCCATACGGGAGCACGTTGCCCTTCGGCGTGGCGTACTCGAGGTAGAGGTTGTCGTCGGTGGAGAGGATCGGCCCGCCGTCCTCGGCCGCGTCGGCGATGAACCGGTCGAGGTCCTCGCCAGAGGTCACGAGGTCGCCGAGCAGGTCCGCGAGCCGCGCGCCGGCGAGCGTGGGCTGGAGCGCCGGGCGCGCGTCGAGCTCGGCGAGGCGCGCCTCCGAGGCGACGAGCGGCGCGGCGCTCGCGACAAGGATGCCCTGCGCGCCGCCCACGAACAGCGCCACGTGCGGGAAGGCGCTGCGCATCGTCCGCACCACGGCGGCGAGCTCGCGCCGCCGGATGTGGTGGAGCTGCACCCACTGCTGCAGGACGCCGCCCTCGGTGAGCCGGGACCGGGTGAGCTCGTAGAACTCGCGGCTGTAGAGGCTCGCGGCGCCCGCGAACCAGACGCTGGTGAGCTCGATCGCGATGAGGTCGTAGCGGCGCTGCGCGACGAGCAGCTCGTTCCTGCCGTCGTTGAGCGAGAGGCGCACGCGGGGGTCGTCGAGCGCCTGCAGGCTCGGGCCCGCGAAGAAGCGGCGAGAGGCCTCGACGATGGCGGGCGAGATCTCGGCGACGTCGATGCGCTCGAAGGGGTAGGCGGCGATGGTGCCCGTCGTCGTGCCGGTGCCGAGGCCGATGACGAGCGCGGCGCGCGCGTCGCGGACGAAGAGCGCGGGGAAGTGCGCGAACCGCCGCTGCGCCGTCATTTCGGGGCCGTCGTCGCCCTGGAACTTGCCGTTCGTGTACATGGTCGTGACGCCGGCGCGGTGCGCGACGGTCGTGACGCCGCCGTGCACGTCCTCGCGCACGAAGTCGATGCGCTCGGGGGGCGGGCCCATGGCGAAGTAGACGTTCGCGCCGCTCGTGAGGCGCGCCATGTCCCAGCGGGGCGCGAGCGCGGCGAGGGCGGCCGCGGCGGCGGCGATCGCGAGGGCGCGGGGGAGCTCGGCGCGGGCGCGGGCGGCGGCGAGGACGGCGGTCAGGGCGAAGGCGAGCGCGATCGCGAGGAGGGCGCGCTCCGAGCCGAGCGCGGGCAGGATCAGGTAGCCGGTGACGATGGAGCCGGCGATCGTGCCGAGGGTGTTGGCGGAGGTGAGCCTGCCGACGCGCGCGGCCACGTCGGCGTGCGCGGCGGCGCGCGCGAGGAGGAGGGGGAAGGTGGTGCCCATGCACAGCGTGGGCAGCGCGAGGATCGCGAGCGCGGCGAGCGCGCGGCACGCCTCGCGGCCGGCCCAGCTGTCGACGTGCTTGCCCGCGAAGGCGAAGATCCGCGGGAGCTGGTCCCAGAGCGGGATGGTGGCCGCGAGCGAGAGGGCCGCGGAGACGAGCCCGCGCCAGAGCGCGCCCTCGCCGTGGCGGCGCGCGAGGACATGCGAGCGCGCGGCGCCGGCCGCGAGGCAGACGAGGAAGACGGCGAGCATCAGCCCGAAGGCGTAGGCGCTGTTGCCGATGAGCAGCGCGAGCAGGTGCGTCTGGACGACCTCGGCCGCGAAGACAAGGAAGCCCGAGGCGAACGCGAGCGGGAGCAGGAACGCCGGCTCGCCGCGGTCGGCGGGGGCGCGGAGAGGGGCGTCCGGGGTGCGAGCCTCGGGGGGGAGGGCCCCGGCAGAGCGAGCCGCCGCCGCGGCGCCGGGCGCGGACGCCGGGCCGCGGAGCCCGGCGGCGATCGCGACGGCGCCGAGGACGAGGTTGGCGATCGCCGCGGACCAGAGCGCGCCGCGGACGCCGAGGTGCGGGAGGACGACGTAGGCGCCGGAGAGCGCGCCGGCCGCGCCGCCCGCCGTGTTGATGGCGTAGAGCGAGGAGAGGCGGCGCGCGGCATCGTGGCCTTCGAGGGGCGCGCCGCCGTCCGGCGCGGCGCCAGCGTCGGCGCGGAGGATGCGCGAGAGCACGGGGAGCGTGGCGCCCATCGCGACCGTGGGGACGACGACCACGAGGGCCGTCAGCGCGGCGCGCGCCGCGGTGAGCAGCGTGAGCGAGTCCGGCGCGGCGCGGGCGACGGCGACGTAGGCCGAGGTCAGGGCCTCGAACAGGAACGGCGAGACGGCGCAGATGGCGCCGACGATCGCCTCGAGCACGCCGTAGACGACGAGCGGGCGGCGGGCGGACGCGGCGTGCCGGCCGCCGAGGTGCGCGCCGAGGGCGAGGCCGCCCATGAAGGAGGCGAGGACCGTGCTCACGGCATAGGCGGTGGCGCCGAAGACGTAGGCGAGCAGCTTGGAGAAGGCGACCTCGTAGAGGAGGCCGGTGGCGCCAGAGACGAAGAACAGGGCGGCCACGAGCGGGAAGCGGGAGCGCACGGGCGCGCACGCTAGTACAGGCGCGGGGCGAGGAGGCATCTTCGCGGCGCGCGAGGGGCGCCGCGCCGCGAGCGCCGGGGCCGTCAGGGCTCCGCGCTCAGCTCCGGCGCGATGCCGTCCCACCAGGCGGCGAGATCGATCGCGTCGAACGGCGCGGCGCGCACCTTCTCGTCCGCGCCGTGGATGCCGAGCTCCATCCACCTGCCCTCGACGTGGCTCGCGTGCGGGGCGCGCGGGCGAGGGAAGGCGTAGAGCGTGTCGTCGAGGATCTCGCCGCGCCAGGTCGGCGGCAACGCTTCCAGGTCGGCGAGCGTGGCCGGACGGACGAGCCGAGGTGCGAGTTCCATGGGCGCGATCATCGTACCGCAGGAAGGAGGGGGGGCGCTCCGCGGACGAGCCTGTCCCTCGCCGCCCGTCACCAGCCCAGCCGCTGCAGCCGCTCCCGCGCCCCCTTCACCCCGAAGATCGTCTCCTCTCCGGGCGGCACCACGGGCGCGAGCAGCACCGCCGCGAGCACCGCGGTCACCAGCAGCGGCGCGCGCGCGTCCTCGCCCGCGACCTGCGGCTCGCGCACCTGCCACGCGCGCCGCGCCCGCCCGAGCAGCGCGTCGAAGCCGCACCCGCCGATCGCCCGCACCCCCGCCGCGGCCGCCGCCCGGACCAGGGGCGCGCGATCCAGCGGCACCGTCAGCACGAGCACCCGGCTCGGCGCGCCGCCCGCGCGCGCGACGTCGACCTCCACGGCGTCGGCCATCGGCGTGCCCCCCGACGGATACGCCTTCTTCTGCACGAGCGTGAGCTCCGCCCGGAAGAAGACGCGCGCCTGGTGCGCCCACCGGTGCTCATCGATCCGCGCCTCGGGCTCCGGCGACAGCAGCGACCAGCCCTCGCTCGGCGGCTGCAGCTCGATCCGTCCTTCCGCCCACCCATTGCCGTCGAATTCCATATGCGCGCCCGCCGCCACGGTAATCCCGGAGTGACCAGGTCCCGATCGCGCGAAGGCGCGACCGGCGCTCCGTGATCCATGTCATCTAGGATAAAGGTTAGCGCTGCATGCCGAAGTCCGATCAGGGGTCGGAAGAGCAAGGTCGGGCCGCCCTCAGGGCGGCCCTGTTCGTACATCGCCGCGCTCCGCTCTCGCGCCTGCTCGCTCGTCGCGGGCTCGGCCCCTACCGCGGGTACGGCGAGCTGCTCGAGGCGCTCGACCGGCTCGCCGACCGCGGGGCGCAGCTCTCCCTGATCGGGCGCTCGGTCCGCGGTGAGCCGCTGCTCGCCGTCCAGCTCGGCGCCGCCGCGCCGGCCGGCCACCACCAGGAGCGCGCGGACCCCTCGGCGCTGCCCGGCCAGCGCGGGGGGACCTCCCGGGGTGGGGGGAGCTCGCTGAACGGCGCGCCGGGCCCCGGGGCGCACCACGGC
>NZ_JEMA01001166.1 GCF_001589285.1 Sorangium cellulosum
CACGGCTCGCGGTAGCGCACGACGAGCCTCGGGAGCCTCGCGGCGGTCGCGTGGTCGCTCGACGCGAACGAGACCTCCCGGTAGTTCGCCCCCTCGCTCTGGAGCCGGATCATGAATCCATGGTTGTTCCCGGGCGTGGCGAGCATCTCTCGCACGAGCACGGTCACGTCGATGTCTTCATAATCCTGGCTCGTCGACGTGCTCTGCGGCAGGAGCACCTGGTCCGCCGTCGACACGCTCGGCTGGTTCGCCCACGTGACCGTGTTCTCCTGCCAGGACGAGGTGATGCGCTGGAGCAGGAAGGCGTTGGAGCCGCCGAGCGTCGCGTGCCCCGGGCCGAGGCCGTTGTGGGTCCCCTGGCCGTACAGGCGGGCGTCGGGGTCCGCGAACAGGCTGAGCCGCGCCCGCTCGATCGTGGCGCCCGCCGGCATCGTCGAGAGATCGAAGCGGATCATGCTCCGGTTCACGTACTGAGCGCCGCTGGCCGTCCAGACGCCCGCCGTCAGGTTGACGGAGCTGCCCATGTTCGTCCCGGTGCCCCCGGCCAGGCTGGTGATGGTCGCGTCGATGCCGGCGCTCCCGGGCTGCAGGTCCAGCGTGAGGACGGGGTTCTCGCACGCCCCGTTGACCGTGAACACCCCGCCCGCCGCGGCGCACTGCGACGCGTAGGCGGGGTCGTGGCACGTCCCGTCGGGCTCGTGGCAAGCGCCGACAGGCTCGGCGCCGCAGGCGTCGACCTCGGCGCAGCTATAGCCATTGACGAAGTAGCCGCCGGCGCTCTCGCAGCTCTGGCCCGAGCTGATGCCGCCCTGGCCGAGGTCGGTGCAGCCGCCCGACCGGCAGCACGCGCCCTTCGCCTCCAGCTTGCAGAGCGCCGAGCAGCCGTCGCCGCTCACGGTGTTGCCGTCGTCGCACTGCTCCGAGGCCTGCTGCACGCCGTCGCCGCAGCACCGCTCCACGGTGACGCCCCCGTTCTCCACGACGGAGCACTCGGCGACCGTGTTCTCCGGCGTCTGGCACGTCCCGCTCACGCAGGTCTGCCCAGGGCCGGTGTTGCAGTCCGCGTCCGTCGTGCACGCGCACGGGATCGTGTCCTCGTAGTGGTCGTCGAAGCAGGTCTCCACCTCGGCGAGCCACGCCTCGGAGGCCGCGGTCCGCTTCACCAGGTTCTCCGGCTCGATGCCGCCGTCCGGATCGACGAGGACCTTCGTCAGGTCGAAGTGGGCCGTCCCGGGGTTGACCACGGCGGCGCTGAAGTCGCCGCCGGCGAGCGCGATGGACGTGCCCGTGCGCTGCGTGTCCAGGCACCCCCAGTGCTTGAGGAGGTGGCGATGCGACTCCTGGCACGGGAAGCTGAGGCTCCCGCGCGAGCCGGTCTGCGGACCGACGTACGAGCAGGTCCCGGTCACGAACGTCTCGGCGAGCGCGTCCTGATCCTGCAGCCAGTCCGTCATGGGCTGGCCGTTGATGCAGAGGTTCTCGGCCGACGAGACCGTCTCGCCCACGTTGAAGCCGAAGTTCACGACGTCCTCCACCCCGCCGATCACGTCATTGGTGGTCGGGGGCAGCGGGTCCGACGAGTGCAGCGGCAGCTCGTCCTTGCACCACTCGAGGAAATCGGCCGTCGACGCGCCCACCTGCGCATAACGCGTGACCTCGCCGGGCTGGTAGTTGGTGATGTCGCCGAGCGGCGAGCTGTCCCACTGGTAGGTGGCCTCGAGCCCGGGCTGGAACTTGTACTTCGAGACCGAGCCGATATCGAAGGTCTGGCGCCACTTCCACAGCGTGAACTTCTTCCACTTCTTGAACAGCTTCGCCTCGAGGCCCACGTGGATGCCGGCGTTGAGCGCGGCGATGAGCTCGATCTCGGTCAGGCCGTAGGTCGCGATCGCGTGGGTCGGGTCGTCCCCGTTCTTCATGCCCCAGATCACCTCCTCGGCGTACGGGACGTTCGGGCCCGCCTTCGGCTCGCACGTGCCGCCGATCGTGCAGACCTCGTTCTGGCCGCAGGCCGTGTCGGCCGTCGAGGGGTGGTAGGTGCAGTGCCGGGCGCACGCCCCGTCCACGCAGGCGCGGCCGGGCTGGTTCGGGCAGGTGCTCTGCGCGGTGCAGACGCAGTCGACGGGGGTCCCGCCGACGGTGCACACCTTCGCCTCGACATCGCACGTCTCGCCGCTGGCGCAATCGGCGTTCGAGGTGCAGCCGCACGCCGACAGGAAGCCCGTCTGGAGCGGGTGGCACCCGGGGCCCTGCCACTCCGTGGCGTCGACCTCGGTCTCGGACAGGCAGCTGTACGCGTCGAAGTTGCCGGGGCACTCGGCCTCCGTGACGTCGTACACGACGGCGCCGGGGATGCCCGAGTCGCAGTCGCCGCTGATCTTGCGGACCGTCCCAGGGGTCGTGTCGCTCAGGTAGATGTCGCCGTTCGGGAGCGCGGCCACGCCCGACGGCAGCTCGTAGATCGCGTCGTCGGCCAGGCCGTCCGCCGCCACGGTGCCGGGAGCACCGGAGACGGTCGTCACGGCGGAGATCTCCGGATCGAAGCGCCGCACGCGACCGGGCTTGTTGCCCTCGACGACGAGCACGTGGCCCGCGCTGTCGACGGCGAGCCCCTTCGGCGCGGTGAACCGGGCCGCCGCGCCGATGCCGTCCGCCGAGCCCGCCGAGCCGCTGGTCCCGGCCACGGTGGTGACCGCCGCCGTCGCGACGTCGAACCGCCGCAGCGTGCTGTTGGAGGTGTCGCTGATGTACAGCCTGCCGCGCCCGTCGGCGACGATGCTGGTCGGCTCCATGAACCGGGCCATCGCGCCGATGCCGTCGGCGCCGCCGGACTGGCCCGAGGTGCCGGCCACGGTGGTGGCCGCGCCCGACGGGAGCGAGATCTTGATCACCGTGCGGGCGCCGCTGTCGGTCGCGTAGAGGGCGCCGCCGTGCGCGGCGACGTCCCGCGGCGTGAGGAACACCATCCGATCGGCGATCGTGGTCACCTGGTTGTTGCTCAGGTCGAGCTTGCGGACCGAGCGAGCGCCGCGATCGGCGATGTAGAGCGCGCCCGCGTCGTACGTGATGCCCGAGATCGTGTTGAACCGCGCGGCGGTCCCGACCGCGTCGACGTTGCCCGCCGCGCTCGACCCGGCGATCCTCGTCACCTGACCGGTCTGCAGGTCGATGCGGCGGATGGCGGTCCGGTCCGCGACGAAGAGGTGGTTGTTCGTCCGGTCGTAGGCGAGATCGGTGGGCTGGAGGAAGCGGGCCCCGCCGAACGTGCCGTCCGTGAGCGCCAGCGAGTAGGCCAGGCCGTAGGGCGACGAGGCCGAGGGCAGGCAGCACACGCCGTGCTTGGTGCACGCCGAGATCTCGGGCAGCGCGGGGGCGCGCAGGCTGTTCGGGCAGGTGCCGTCGTCCGCGCACTCCTCACACGACTTGTTCGCGCTCCACTGGGTGGTGAAGGCGTGCTGGAACATGCCCTTGTACGTCTTCGCGTCCTTCTCCTTGAGGAAGGTCGAGAACAGCGCGTACGAGAGGTTGGACGGGCTGCACTGATCCTGGGTGATTCCCGTCCAGTCGTCGAGGCAGGCGCGGCTGCCGTTGAAGAACGTGATGCAGCAGGAGTTCTTCGTGTCGAGCGGGGAGCAGGCGAGATCCAGCGACGACCCGGGGACGTACCTGCTCGAGCAGGACGCCTCATCCTTGTAGGAGAAGACGGGCTTGCACTCGAGGTCGTCTCTCGGGTTGCTGTTCACGAGCGCCTGCTCGAGCGAGGCGTTGAGGTCGACCACGCCGCCGGAGCCCTTCGGCTTGAGATCGACCGAGAAGCCGATGCTGGCCTCCACGCCCACCTTCAGGATCTTGCCGATCGGCACGCCGAGGAAGAGCTTCGCGCCCACCTCCGGCCTCACCGACACCTGCGTCCCAGCCTCCGCGGTCACGTCCGGCGCCTGGAAGCCGTGCATGTCGCGGTTGAAGTCGAGATCGGTGATCTTGTGCGACGTGTTCTTGTTGAGCGCCTCCTGCAGGCGCTTGCGCATGAAATAGGCCTCGTCGTACCACTTCACCCCTGCGCCGAGCTTGAAGTACGGGATGAGGTACGCGCCGGGGACCGGCGGGAGGGGGATCGGCGTCAGCTCCTTCTCGATCGGCTTCAGCCTCAGGTCGAGGTTGAGCGCCGCGGCGAGGAGCGCGGCCGACTTCCCCTCCCAGTTCTCGGTCGCCTCCGCGCCTTCCCGGGGCCAGGTGAGCTGGGCCGGGACGCCGTCGGTCGGCGTGTAGTCGAACGGCATGTACGTGCCGATCAGGAACTCCTGCGGAGAGACGCGGCCGTCGCCGTCGCTGTCGAGGGACGTCATCTGGTCCTCGTCCGCGAGGTAGAAGACGCCGAGCTTCTTCGCGGCGTCGAGGCTGACCCCGCCGCCCGCGAGGTGGCCCAGCGCCTCGATGCCGAGGGGAGCTTCACGGTTGAACCACTTGTAACCGTCAAGCTGCATGTTGAACTCCATCCCTGGCAGGATGCTCAGCGTCTCGCCGAACGCGGTCACGGCGAAGCCGCCGGTGCGCATCTGGGCGCGGCGCTCCTTGCTCAGGGTGTGCGACGTGTAGCGGCCGCCGATGCCCCACCGGTCGCTGTCCGACAGGTTGGCGTACGCGCCGTGTCCGGCCCACGGAATGCACATGTGCAGGTCGGGCCGCTGGTCCGAGTAGCTGCCGAGGTGGTACCCCTCGGTGTACTGGTCCACGTAGCACTGGATCTTCGACATCACCTCGCTGATGTTGTCGAGCTCGCCGCCGAACTGGCTCAGGAAATTGGCGAACTGACCGCCGCCGATCTGGTCGGCGATCTGGTCGAGCCACTTCACCGTGCTGAGCGCCCATTTGGCCTTGCCCGCCTGGGTCTGCTGGATGTCGTTGGAGAGCCAGACGAGCACGCCGGTGCTGCACGGATCCGCCGTCGGCGAGCTCGGGTCGCAGAAGTCGATGCACTCTTCGTACGTCGTCTTGTCCTGCTGGATGACGTCCAGGCACTGTGCGGAGACCTGCTGGCTGCAGACGCATGTGCCCTTGTCCGCGTCCGCGGCCGGCTCCGTCTCGAGGCTGCTGATCGCCTCGGCCGTCTTGTTGACGATCGACGCGAGGAGCTGGATCGACTGAAGGACGTGGAAGTTCGTCGTGATGTTCTGGAGATCGGCGCCCTTCGGGTTCGGGTTCTCCGGCAGCTTGCCGAGCTGGCTCGGATCACACGCCTGGACCTGGAACGTGCCTGTGCCGGGATCCGGGGCCTCCCCCTCGATGACGGGGTCCGGCCGGTCGGGCTGCTGGGACCACGTCGGCCAGTCGTGGATGGTCGTGTCGTTGCAGGCCTTATCGTCCGGCGCGCACAGCGCCTGTTCCGCCTGGCCGACGGGCCCGTCCAGCTCGACCGGATCCTCGGTGCCGGCCGTGCAGGCGGTCGTGAGCGCGCCCAGGCACGCGAGGAGCGGCAAGCGCCCCGCGCGCCATGGGGCAGCGCGTGATTGAGCGTACTGACGTATCAGCAAGGATCTGAGACTTGTCATGGAATAAGCCCTCGACGGCCTTGTTGATGGGATGAGACGGAGCGAATCGGCCCTCGCCCGGTCTGCTCGCGCAGCCACAGGCGCTCTCCCATCGCGAGTGCCTGTGTACTCGGCTGTAAATCGCTCGCGAAGGTGACAAATCGCGTCACGCGGCGACAAATCGCGTCACGCGGCGACAAATCACGTCACGCGGCGACAAATCACGTCACGCGGCGACAGAACGCGCCAGACGCAGCCCGGAAGCCCTCTCGCGCGACGAGGTACGGAGACCTGGGCGAGCTGGGACGCGCGACGAGCCCGATTCAGATGATCAGGATGACGTCGATGTCCGTGTCCGCCGGGAGCGCGCTCCCCGCGGGCACGTGGGGCCCGTTGGCGGGCGCCAGGCGGAGCGCGCCGCTCGACCGCGGGCCCGCGCTCTCGGGAGATCCGCCCGCGTCGGCGACGCTGCACGGCCGCTCGCCGTGCGCGCGCGCCGCACAGGCGTCGATCGCGGCGCGGACCGCGCGGAAGACGCGCTCCGCGTCGAGGCCGCCGATCTCCCGAGCCGCCCCGGCGAGGCGCTCGTCGACGCAGCCGGCGCACGGCGTCGAGGCGGCGGCGAGCCGCACGATGAGCGTCGCCTGGGAGCAGCCGGGCTCTACCGTCTTGAAGGGCACGGACAGCGCCGAGCCTCTGCCCACATCGACGCTGACGAGGAGGTTGTCGCCGTCACGCACCACCACGGTTTCCCGCGGGCGTCGGCCGCTCACGACGCCTGACGTCGACTCAGGGGGATTCGCGTTGACAAGGATCCACAGACGATCGGAGCTCGCCTGTCCGCTCTTCTCCACCTCGTCGCTGGTGCGGCTCTCTGCCATTCGCGCGCCCTCCGGGGAGGCGAACCTATCGCCGTCGGAGGCGAACGGCGATGGCCCCACCGGACAGACAATGTCCGGACAGGCGAGTCCGCTCGGGACGCTGCCACGCTCGATGAACGAAGCCGCTCGTCGGAGGTCCTCTCCGCGTCCATTGCGCGTTCTACCGCAAGGCGGTAAGCACAAACACCGAGCGGAGGGCCAGGGCGTGGAAGAGCCGGAGCGACGCGACGAAGACCCGGATCAGGGCGCAGGCGGAGGCGGGGCGGACCGCGCGTCGCTCGGCATCCTGTTCCTCGCCGCGGCGTTCGCGCTGGCGCTCCTGCTGACCGTCGTGGGGCTCCTGGCGTTCGCGACGATGGCCCCCAGCTCGCCGTCGCCGCGCGAGCTGCGCGGCGACGCGGCCGGCGCCGGGTCCGCGCCGCGCGATGGCGCTTCGCAGGTGNGGTCCGCGCCGCGCGATGGCGCTTCGCAGGTGGCCTGAGCCGTCCCGGCCCGGCGACGGAAGAGCTCGGCCGGCCGCGCGCCGCCCATCACGGCCCTCGACCGGTCGAGGCGGTCCGCGGCGCGTGGGCGCCTGTCGAGGTCGATGGAGATCTGTGGATGTCGTGGAAGAGCAACCCTGATCGAACGTTCGATCAGCGAGGTCGAAGCTAGCCGCAGGTCTTCTGGACCACGCCGAGCAGCGCCCCGAAATCGACGGGCTTCTTCAGGTAGGCAGCGCCCTCGGGCGGGCCGTCGTGCCCGGAGACGATCGTCACCGGGATCGCGGCGAGCGCGTGCACCTGCTTCAGCGCGGCGAGCATCTCCTCGCCGGTCATGATCGGCATCATCAGATCGAGCAGGATGAGCCCAGGCGGCGGGTCCACCTGGTGCAGCAGATCGAGGGCCTCCTTACCGTTGCTGGCGCAGTAGACATCGTAGCCCGCTGATTCGAGCATCTCGCGGAGCATCTCGCGGAGCTCGGCGTCGTCGTCGACGAGGAGGACGGGGGCGCGCGGATTCGGGGGGATCGGCGTCAGACGTGGCGCGTTGGGCCCGTCGGTTGGCCGTGGTTCACTCATCTCTGTCACCTCTTCCAGACAGCGCAAGCATGCAGAAGCGATAGCAGGCAGACGCCTTGCACGCATTGCATGCGCCGAGCATCTCCGGAACTTCTCCGGATCCATGGTCCGGGCTGCGCGGGGCGGCGCCGCTCCGCGCCGAGCGGAGAGGCGAGGGGCGTGGCGGAAGCACGGGCGCCGCGAGCGAAGCCATGCGAAGCGTCGAGGGTTACGGGACTCGCGCCGCGGGTCAAGCCTCTCGGTTCGCCGAGCGCTGCGGCGCGCGCATCACGCCCCCGCCGCCCGCGCCGCTCCCGCCGTCCGCGGCGCGTCCGCTGCGTCCCG
>NZ_JEMA01001167.1 GCF_001589285.1 Sorangium cellulosum
CGCTCGAGCCGGGGGCGCACGCCTCGATGGTCGCGCGCTTCCGCGACGTCGCCGACGACCTCTTCGAGCTCTCGCGGCACCCGGACGGCCTGCTCGGCGCGCGCAGCCGCGAGGCGTCCTCGTCGCTCGCGGAGACGCTGCTCGCCGCGGTCGTGGACGCCGCCGATCCGGAGCAAGCGGCGCGCTTCCTCCGGCTGTGCTTCTCCCGCATCCGGCACTCGTCGGTCTACGCGCGCATGCTCGGCGACGAGCCGCGCGCGCTCCGCAGGCTCGTCGAGGCGCTCGGGTCGAGCGCGTTCATCGGCGACGCCATGGTCAGGTACCCCGAGCTCGTCGACGTCGTCCTGTTCGCGCGCGGCGCGCCGGGCGCCGACGTCATCAGACACACCATCGAGGAGAGCCTCAGCGAGGCCGCGCCGGACGACGATCCCGAGGAGGCGATCATCGCCGCGCTCCGGCGCGCCAAGGCGCGCGTCACGATCGAGGTCGGCCTCGCCGACCTCAGCGGCGAGGTCGGCACGCGCGAGGCGACGCTCGCGCTCTCGGATCTGGCCGACGCGTCGCTGGAGGCCGCGACGCGCTTCGCGCTGGGGACGCCGCCGGGGGAGCCGGTGCGGGGGCTCGCGGTGATCGCGATGGGCAAGCTCGGCGGCCGCGAGATCGGCTACGGGTCCGATCTGGACGTCTTCTTCCTGTTCGACCCGGCGCGCGCGTGGTCCGGCGATCACGGGCCCGGCTCGGATCCAGGCACGTACTACGCGCGGCGCGCCCGGCAGATCATCCGGCTCATCTCCATGTCGCACGCGGCCGGACCGGGCTACGAGCTCGACACGCGCCTGCGCCCGTCGGGCAGCCAGGGGCTGCTCGTCACGTCGATCGACTCGTTCGCGCGCTATCACGGCATCCGCCGCGCGGGCGCGTCGGCGTCGGCGTCCGCGGAGCCCGACTCGTCGCCCGGGGCGCGGCACATCGGCGCGGCGACCTGGGAGCGGCTCGCGTTGATCCGGGCGCGCGCGGCGGCGGGCGATCCCGAGCTCGGGGCGGAGGCGATCGCGATCGCGCACGAGGCCGCGTACCTCCAGGCGGGCGACTTCGATCGGATCGCCGAGGAGATCCACCGGCTGCGGCTCCGCATGGAGCGCGAGCTCTCGCACGAGCGCCGCGGCCGGCGCGACTTCAAGCTCGGGCGGGGCGGCCTCGCGGACATCGAGTTCTCGGTGCAGCTCCTGCAGATGCGCCACGGCGCCGACCCGCGCGTGAGGACCACCGAGACGCTCGCGGCGATCGACGCGCTCGCCTCGGCCGGGTACCTGTCGCCCAAGCACGCCGAGGTCTTCCGGGACGGCCACGCCTTCCTGCGCAAGCTGGAGCAGCGGATCCGCATCGTGCACGCGGACGCCTCGCAGCTCCTCGAGGAGAACGCGCCCGGGGTCCCGCTCCTCGCGCGGCGGACGGGCATCCGGGGCCGCACCGCGGCCGAGTCGGCGCGGGAGCTTCTCGCGCGCTATGGCGCCATCACCGGGCGCGTCCGCGCGGCGTACGAGGCCATCGTCGGGAGCGAGGCGGCGCCGGAGTCGAGCGCGTCCGGCGAGGCGCGCTGACGGTTGCCGTTGACCCTCGCGGGGCGCGGTGGAATGCCAGGCGCGAGACGATGACCACCCAGAGCGAGCATCACGCAGCGTCGGCGGTCGCGCGCCGTTGCAACATCCAGGCAACCTCCCTCGACAGCCTCGTCGGCGCGCACCCGGACGCGCTGCGGCAGCTCTACGAGGCGGGGAAGCCGGCCGATCCCGCGGAGCTCGGCGACGCGCCGCGAGGGCGCCTGCTCGCCCTGCACCCGACGGCCGGGGTTCACATGGCGACGCGCCCGCTGATCACGGCGCTCGCGTCGCGCTGGATGCCCTGGAAAGGCAATGAGTTCGACCACGGGGGCAACTCCGGCACGAACGTGGTCCTCGGGAGCAAGGTGTGGCGCTTCAAGGCGCAGCTCCTGCCCTCGGAGCTCGACGGCGCGCCGACGCTCGCGCTGACCTATGGCGAGAAGGCGTTCGGCAATCCATGGCCCGTGAGCGCCCTCAAGGACGAGCTGCGCGCCGCGGGGCCCGGGTTTGCGATCGGACCGATGCTGCTGAGATGGAACGAGAGCTGGCACGCCGTGCTCTGGTTCGGTCTGACGCGCGCGACCCCGCAGTAGTCAATCGCCCGGCGGCTCCGTTCCGGAAGGCCCAGGGCGCCGCCGCTCTCGCGCTCTCCCTCGCTCGCGACGTACGTGTGCGCTGCCGTCGCGTCCGCGCGCCGCGCGCCCGCGGCCCGTGCGCCGATCCCTCTGTCATCGTCGCTCACACCATGTCGCACGCGCGGAGATCCTCTATCCGACCGTCCGACCTTACGCTGCGCGCGTCCTGCGCGGAGGAGGTAGTTTGGGGTATCAGGGCTTACCCGAATCTACCATCGCTTCATTCCTGCTCCTCGCCGGACATACTTCCCGATTTCTAGGCAGTGGCCTACGATAGACACTGGGCGGCAGCAGGGCACGTTTGCCCGCAGCGCCCGGGAGGCTCGAAATGTTGACTTGGTCGGGCAAGGCGGGAGTCTTGATGGCTGCGATCGCTGTAGCGCCGGGCGTCATGGCTGGCTGCTCCTGCGGCGACACGGGGGGCACGGCGACCACGGCATCCGGCGGCGCGGGGCCTGGCGGCGGACATGGGGTTGGCGGCAACGACTTCGGTATCGGTGGTGGGGTCCTGGTGAACGTCGGGAGCAGCGGCACGGGCGGCGAAGGCCCGTGCGAGGGCCTCGAATGCCAGCAGGTCGACTGCGAGGGCGAGGCGAAGACCACCGTGAGCGGCACGGTCTACGATCCCTCGGGCAAATTGCCCCTTTATAACGTGATCGTCTACGTGCCCAATGCGCCGCTCGACCCGATCACCGACGGCGCGACCTGCGATCAGTGCAGCGCGACGCTCTCGGGCTCCCCGATCGTGACCGCGCTGACCGACACCAAGGGAAACTTCGTCCTGGAGGACGTGCCGGCCGGAGAGGACATCCCGCTCGTCGTCCAGGTGGGCAAGTGGCGGCGCGAGATCGTCCTCCCGGCGGTCGAGGGGTGCAAGGACACGCCGACCGACGCCGGGACCATCCGGCTGCCGCGCAATCAAGACGAGGGGCACATCCCGAAGATCGCCCTCACCACGGGCGGCGCCGATCCGCTCGAGTGCTTGCTGCGCAAGCTCGGGATCTCGGAGAGCGAGTTCACGCCCGAGACCGGGACTGGCCGGATCAACCTGTTTGCGGGCCGCGGCGACGCCGGGCACCCCGTGACCACGCGGTATGGGGACGGCCTGAATCAAGGCGTGGAGTTCACGCCGGCCACGAGCCTCTGGGGGACCGTGGACAGCCTGCGCCAGTACGACATGGTGATCCTCGCCTGCGAGGGCGATCCGTACGTCGCCGACAAGCCCGAGACCGCGCGCCAGGCCTTGTTTGATTACACGTCGCTCGGCGGGCGCGTGTTCGCGTCCCACTGGCACAACGTCTGGCTGAAGCGCGGGCCGGCGCCGTTCCCGGAGACGGCGGTCTGGGACAATTTCAACGAGGACCCGGAGAGCCCGCTCACGGCGCTCGTGGACACCACGCTCCCGAAGGGGCAAGCCCTGGCGGACTGGCTCGTCAACGTCGGGGCGTCGGACGTGCACGGCCAGATCGTGATCAACGGAGCTCAGCACACGGTGAACGACGTGAGCGACGACATCTCGACGCGGTGGATCTACTACGATCAGCCCGAGCCGGCGGGGGTCCAGTACTTCACGTTCAACACGCCCATCGGCGTCCCGGAAGACCAGCAGTGCGGTCGTCTCGTGTTCACCGACATCCACGTCTCCGCGGGCGACCTCACGGGCCCGCCCTTCCCGGAGGGCTGCTCCACGGAGGAGCTGACCCCGCAGGAGAAGGCGCTGCTCTTCATGCTGTTTGACCTGTCGGCGTGCATCGTGCCCGACGACGAGCCGCCGCCGGTCCCGGAGCCCATCCCGCGCTGACGCGCCCCGCGCGCGCCGTGAGCCCGGATCGCCGCCGCCGGTGCGCCAGCTCCGGCGCGGTGCCCCGCGGTTGCACGACGGCCGTCAGACCCCTTCTGATAACCATCGTCTCTTCCCGGAGTCCCCCTGGGAATGACGCTCGCCCGGCGGGCGGGAGCAGGCGCCGCCCCGCCGGCGCGGTGAGCGCCGGCCTCCATCAGGACATGCCTTAACATCGTTCCGGAAGATCCCGCCTCACGCGCGGCTCACGCGAGGCCAGCGCTCGCCATGGTGCGCGCCGTGCTGTAGAACGACGCTGCCAGCGCAATTGACGCTCTGCTCCCGCGCACCTCGTTGCGATATCGATCGAGCAGAGGAAATGCACAAGATACACAGGGACACGACAGCTGAGACAAGAGGCTGTCGCGGTGGGAAGCACTACCCGGATACGGAATGTCATCCATGCGTGGCCGCGGGATCCTGCTAGGATGAATCTCGGCCGCAGTGCGGCGCCACATCTCGCGCCTGGGTCGTTGGCTCTCGGCTCGTCCGAAGGAGCATGCCTACGATGGTCCAGCATCCCCCTACGTCAGCGGCCGCATGTCGGGTCCTCGATGGCGGGACTGGCGAGGAGGGGCGTGCGCTCCGGTCGCGCGGAGCGTCGCAGGGCACCGGGCGCACGGAGGCGCTTCCGCTGCAGAGCAGGATGGGGGGGAAGCGCGGAGCGATGGAGGGCGATGAAGTTCAGGTCTTTCCTGCGTCACCGCCGCCGTCCTCGCGCCGGTACCTGATCGGTCGGCGCGGCGACGCGGGCTGCCCGCTCTGCGCGAGGCGCGCGCGAGCGAGATCGGCGACGGCGGGCCTCGGAGGGGCCTCGTATCACTTCCTCACCGCCACGTGGGTGATCCTCATGATCGACGAGCCATTGTCCTCGCCGGCGCCGTCGTGGCCCTGATCGAGCCCCGGCGCGGCGGCGCCCGCTGACGAGCGGCCGGATCGTCCTGGGATGAGAGATGGGAAAGGGGGCGGTGGGCGCTCCGCGACGCGCGGCGCGCCCGACGCTGCGGCTCAGCGGGCCGCCGACCGCCTTCCGGCGGTCGCGCGCTTCTGGCCCGCCCGCTGCGCGCCCGGCTGCGCTGCCCTCGTCCGCT
>NZ_JEMA01001168.1 GCF_001589285.1 Sorangium cellulosum
CGGCAGCGGCAGCGGCCCCGCCGCCCCCGGCAACGACCTCGGCACCGCCGCCTTCCTCGCCGAGCGCGACGTCTACGCCTCCACCCGCCGCGCCTTCGCCGGCGCGGACAGCCCCGCCGCCGCGCGCAACGTCATCGGCACCCCCGGCTTCATGGCCCCCGAGGTGCTCGAGATGGCCGAGCCCACCGCCGCCACCGACGCCTACGCGCTCGCCGTCTGCATCGCGCAGCTCACCACCGGTCGCCTCCCGCACGACGTCCCCGACGAGCCCGACGACTGCTCCGACCCCTCGAGCGTCACCGCCTGGTGGACCGAGCTCCGCAGCGCCACCCTGCGCGGCGCCATGCGCGACCTCGGGCGCGACCCCGCGCGCCTCCCGCGCGGCCTCGTCGCCCTCCTCACCCGCCTGCTCTCCGTCGACCCCGCGCACCGCCGCGTCGCCCCGGGGCGGCTCAAGCAGCTCCTCGACGAGGTCTGGGAGCGCCCCCACGGCGTCCCCGAGCGCCCGTACCGCGGCCTCGACCCGCTCTCGTCCACCGACGAGGGCCTGCTGTTCGCGCGCGACGACGACACAGCGCGCCTCGGGCGCGAGCTCGAGTTCGAGCCGTGCGTCATCCTCCAGGGGCCGCGCGGCTCCGGCAAATCCTCGCTCGCCTCCGCCGGCCTCGTCCCCCACCTCGCGCGCCGCCACGCCGACCACAAGGACGACTGGATCGAGGCGCGCCTCACCCCCGGGGACGACCCCGACAGCGCGCTCGCCCGCGCGCTCGCCGCCGTCTCGCCCGACCTCGAGACAGCCGACCTCGACGCGCTCACCCGCTTCTGCATGGCGTCGGCCGTCGGCGTCGCGCTCGTCGTCGACCCCATCGCCCCCCTCGGCGGCGGGCGGCTCGCCGCCCTCGTTGGCGCGCTCGCCGCCGGCGAGGCGCGCCGGGGGCTCCGCCTCATCGGCGTGCTCGACGAGGCCGACGAGCGCGCCGCCGCGCTNTCGGCGTGCTCGACGAGGCCGACGAGCGCGCCGCCGCGCTGCTCGCC
>NZ_JEMA01001169.1 GCF_001589285.1 Sorangium cellulosum
CGGGGCGCGGCCGCGGCGGCGCCCGCGGGCAGCGAGGGGGGCGCGAAGGAAGAGAGCCCAGCGGAGTCCGTGCGGGCGCCAAAGAAGACGCACTGAGCAGGCCGGACGCGCCGCGCGCTCCTCCGCGGCGAAGCGGCCTGCCCCTGAAAGGACGGTCCGATGCCGCCGACGATCGAGCAGAGCTTCATGAAGGCCCTCTTCCACGGCATCATCGCCGAGGACATCATCTTCCCGTACCCGGAGATGGCCGCCGAGGACCGGGAGACGACGTCGATGATCCTGGACAGCGTGCGGCGGTTCTTCGCCGCGAGCGTCGACAGCACCAGGATCGATCGAGAGCACGCGATCGATCCGGGCCTCATCGACGAGATGAAGGGGCTCGGCCTGATGGGCCTGCAGATCCCGGCCGAGCACGGCGGGATCAACCTCAGCAACATGGCGTACGCGCGCGTGATGCAGGAGATCGGCGGGCTCGACGCGTCCATCGCCGTGACCCTCGGCGCGCACCAGTCGATCGGGTTCAAGGCGATCCAGCTCTTCGGGACGGAGGACCAGAAGCAGCGCTACCTCCCGAAGCTCGCGACCGGCGAGTGGGTGGCGGCCTTCGCGCTCACCGAGCCGGGCGCCGGCTCCGACGCCGCGGCGATCAGGACGCGCGCCGAGGTGTCGGCCGACGGCTCGCACTACATGCTGAACGGGTCGAAGATCTGGATCACGAACGGCGGCTTCGCCGACGTGTTCACGGTGTTCGCCCGGACGTCCGCGCTCGAGGAGGGGAACAAGCCGAAGCTCACCGCCTTCATCGTCGAGCGGGGCATGGGCGTGAAGAGCGGGCCGAACGAGCACAAGCTCGGGATCCGGGGCTCGTCGACGACGGAGCTCTTCTTCGAGGACGTGAAGGTGCCGCGCGAGAACGTGCTCGGCGAGGTCGGCAAGGGGTTCAAGGTCGCCGTCGAGGTGCTCAACAACGGGCGGCTCGGCCTCTCGGCCGGGTGCGTGGGCGCGTGCAACACGCTGATCCGGCTGGCGCTCGACCGGGTGCAGGAGCGGCGCGCGTTCGGCCGGAGCATCGGCGATTTCGGGCTCATCAAGGACAAGATCGCGACGATGCTGGCGCACACGTACGCGCTCGAGTCCATCACGTACCTGACGGCGAGCCTCGTCGACGCCAAGGTCCCTGATTTCTCGATCGAGAGCGCGATCTGCAAGGTCATGGGGAGCGAGACCCTGTGGTTCGTGGTCAACGAGACGCTCCAGATCGCGGCCGGCATCGGCTACATGCAGGACTATCCCTACGAGCGGCACCTGCGCGACGCCCGGATCAACATGATCTTCGAGGGGACGAACGAGATCCTGCGCTGCTTCATGGCGCTCTCCGGCATGAGCGGCCCGGGCAGGGAGCTCGCGGACGTGGCGAAGGCGATGCGGGAGCCCATCAAGGGCTTCGGGCTGCTCAGCGATTTCGCGCTGCGCAAGGCGCGGTCGGTGCTCGGGCGCGAGCGGATGTCGAAGGCGCACCCGCTGCTCAGCCGGGAGGCGGTGCTCTTCGAGGAGTACACTGCCGAGCTCGCCGCCCGGAGCCAGGACATGCTCCGGAAGCACGGGCGGGAGATCGCCGAGATGCAGTACGCGCAGCGCCGCATCGCGGAGATGGCCATCGACCTCTACTGTATGGCCGCGTGCATCGCACGCACGACCCGGGCCATCGAGCGGCGCGGCGAGGACGGGGCGCGGCGGGAGATCGATCTCACGACAGTGTTCATCGGCATGGCGCAGAAGCGGCTCAGGCAGCATGTGTCGGACTTCCAGAAGAACGACGACGAGCTGCGCAAGGCGATCGCTGTGCGAGCCTATGCCGATCGCGCCTACCCGTTCGACATCCTGTAATCGCAGCCCGTCTCACCTCGGCTGACACCAAGAGACACCGAGGGAACCACACGATACGGCGCTCCATGTAGCTCCATCGCATCACGCTCATCGACCGTGGCCGCGCCCTGTTTCAGGACGTTTTCAGCGCACGGCCGGGACGGATTGCGATATCATCTGATGGGGAGTGACGTTGGGGTAGGCCCTTCGACAGGAATCGGGTGATCACTTGTCCCAGGCTTGGGCATCGGGTGGCAGGTGCGGCGCCATGCAGGAGACCGAAGGTCGGGCCGTCATGGATAAATACCGCCTCGAGCGCAGGCTCGGGGGCGGCGGCATGGGCGACCTGTGGCTGGGCTTCGACATCAAGCTCAGGCGGCGGGTCGTCATCAAGTTCATCCGGAGCTTCGCGGCGACGGAGCCGGAGCTGATCGCCCGCTTCGAGCGCGAGGCGCGCGCGTCCGCGCGCGTCCGGAGCCCCTACGTCATCGAGACCTACGATTACGGCGTCGATCGCGGCTGCGCGTTCATCGTGATGGAGTACCTCGAAGGGGAGGACATGAATCGCCGCCTCGATCGCGAGCGGAAGCTCCCGCTCGCGCAGGCAGCGACCCTGTTCACGCAGCTCGGCAAGGCGCTCGACGCGGTGCACGCCGCGGGGGTGATCCACCGGGATCTGAAGCCGGGGAACATCTTCATCACGTCCTCGGGCGGTGATGAGCTGGTGAAGGTGCTCGATTTCGGCGTCGCCAAGTCGTCCTGCTCGCGCGACAGGATCACGAAGACGGGCATGGTCCTCGGGACGCCGAGGTACATGAGCCCCGAGCAGACCATGGCGCCCAAGCAGGTCGATTACCGGAGCGATCTCTGGTCCATGGCGGTGATCCTGTACCGCGCGACCACCGGTCAGTGCCCGTTCGCCGGCGCGACAATCAACGAGCTGGTCCGGCACATCTGTCAGACCTCGTTCCCCAGGGCGTCCGAGCTCGCGCCGGAGCTCCCGCCCAGCATCGACGCGTTCTTCACGCGGGCGTTCGAGTTCGATCCCGGCGCGCGGTTCCAGTCGGGCAAGGAGATGATGGAGGCGTTCGCCGAGATCGTTCAGCAGGTGCCGGCCTCGCTGCGGTCCCCCGAGCCGCCGCGCGCGATCCCCGGCCCGCCGCCGTCCGAGCGGAGCGCGGTCATGAAGCGGCACGCGCTGGGCGTGCCCGCCGCGGCCCCTCCGCGCTACGGGATGGATGAGACGACCATGGCCGCCATGCTGGCGACGCCGGCGAACGATCTCGGCGGCGCGCCGCAGACGGCCGCCCCCTCCGACCTCGACGACGACGACAGGCCGAGCGAGGTCGTGCTGGACAGCCGCGTCCTGCCGCCGCTCCGGGTCCCCTGGCTGGTCGCTATCGCGCTGCTGCTCGCGGCCGCCTCGGTCGTTTGCCACAGCATGGCGCAGGGCGCGGACTGGTCGCTGGGGTCTACGGAGAGCCCGACATCGATGAGCCCGTGACCGGCGGGCGCCGCGCCGCCCTCGCGGCGGGCGCGGCCCCTCGCGGCGGTTGCCTCCCCGGCCGTCGCGCGGGTGGCGGCATCGCGACGCTGGCCGGCGGAGACTACCGCGCCTCGAGTCTGGGCGCCTCGTCGATGCCGGAGATCCACCTGAGCTTCGGCGCGCCCTCGTCGATCCAGCGGTCGCGCACCCGGCGCGCGAGCTCCGGGTGCTGGCTCGCCTTCACGGCCAGCGCGGACACGAGGCATGTGCCCGGCCAGGACTCGTAGGCCGCGATGGCGCCGGCGTACGAGTCGCTCGCGAACACCGACTCGACGCTGCCCTCGAGCACCTTGAACACGAGCGGCCGCACCTCGCCGTCGATCTCCTGCGTCGTCCGGATGAGCTGCGCCTCCCCGAGCCGCACGCCGTAGCCGTCGGCGAGCGGCGCGTTCTTCGCCCAGAACTCGTCGAGGCAGCTATCGGGATCGCTCGGCCCCGAGGTGCTCGTGTAGAGGACCGTCAGGGCGGCGTAGTGCTCATCGCCGTACCGGAATGTCGCGCGCGTCGGCTGGCTCCAGATCCGCACCCTGCGCCAGCTCTGCCAGTCGACCAGGGGAACGTCGAGCGTGTTGAACCGGTCCCGGCGCCGTCCCCAGGGCTCCTTGAGCAGCCGCTCCAGCGCGGCCCGCTCCGGGTCGGCGGCGTCGCCCCCCGGGTTCTCGCGGGTGACCGAGGCCGGCGTCGGCGGCAACCCGGGCGGCCTCGGCGGGGGGCCGCTGCTGCTGCACGCGGTGAGCGCGAGGGAGGCGAGCAGAGGGGCCGCCGACGCGGTCCCCCCGCGGAGGAAAGAGCGCGCGATCGGCCTGGGGCAGGACATGGGCAACACGAGCCTCGGCTGGCGGTCCTCGGACGGCAGCCCCGCGAGCGGTTCCCGCGGCGCCGTTACAGTCGGACCTCGCGCATCGCGATTTTATTCTTGTCGAAGACGCCCAGCCCGAGCTCGCCCGCGATGCGGATGTACGAGGGCTCGCGGCTCGCCGCCTTCAGCGTGGGCAGCCCGTTCTCCTTGCGCCACGTCTCGACCACGCCCCAGCCGATCACATCCATCGCGACAGGGTCGGTCGTGGCGTAGACCGACTCGTGGAGGACGCGCCGCTTCGGGTTCTTGTCGAGCGGGCCCTGGTCGTAGATGAGCTTGAAGCCGTCCGTGATGTGCAGGCGCACGCGGCTCTTCACGACGTCCTGCGCGTAGAGCTCGGCGATCTGCGGGCTCGCTGTGTGCTCGTGGAACGAGTGCGGGTTGATGGTCGCGCCGTGGGTGATGTTCTTGAGGCACCCGGTGTAGCCGCAGATCGAGTGATCCTTGATCAGCGACACGTTGATCACCGCGGTCGCCTCGGTGAAGGGGCGGACGAACTTGGTGGGGATGCCGCAGACAGTGATGCTCGGCATCACCGCGTCCTTGTTCTCGTGCACCGCGGCGCGGATCCCGGCCGGGAAATCGGCGGCGGGCTTGGCGGTGCGGTCGGCGCAGCGCGTGCCGGCGAGGAACGACGGGTACTGCTCGAAGATCATGACGTTCTCCGCGGGGACGCCCGCCGCGATAACGCCGCGCACGATCTCGAGCACGAGCTCCTTGTTGGTGGCCATTGTCGCGCCCTTCTGGCCTGCGATGCCGTTGGCCTTGATCGCCACGCGATCGTCCTTGTGGACGAAGCGCCCGAAGGCGGCGCCGAGGTCGGCCTTCCCGGTGAGCTCGGCCATGGCCCGCTCGAGCATCATCTTCGCCGCGGACGCGTCAGGCCAGAGGCCGTTCGGCTGCAGCGAGTTCCCCTTCGTGACCTTCACGATCTTCCCCGGGATGGAGAGCGGCGTGAAGCCGGGGGGCGGCTTGGCCGCGAGGCTCGGGACCGCCTCGGCGAACGCCGCGCTCGGGCCGAGGAGCGCGGCGCCCGCGGCGCCGGCGGCGATCCCGCCCAGGAAGGCTCGGCGCGAGCGCCCCGCGGGGCCGGGATCAACGAAGCGACGGGGATCGTGGGGCATGAGACCTCGTGGTGAGCGCCGTGGGGCGGGGTGAATGCCGCCGGGCCGCCGGGCGCCCGGAGCGCTGATGCTAGCCGAGCTTCTCGCTCGAGACACGGCGACAGGACGCCCGGGGGCGGCGAGATCGTCGTCGCCTCCCGCGTCCGCCATGGCGGCGCCGCCCCCGGGCGCGCCGGGTCCCCGCGATCGGCTCGGGTTTTCAAGGGCGCGCGCGGCCGGCATGCCGCTCGCTTCGCGCCCGGGCCGAGGAGACGAACGCCGCGCGCCGGTGCGCGGAGGGCGACGTCCTTTGCACGTTGAGGAGGCGCGGCACGATGGAGGAGACATCGAAGCGGAAGGGCTCGCTCGCCGGTCGGGCGGAGCCAGGGCAGGCCGTGGAAGCGCGGCGTTCATGGCGGAAAAGAGCGCTGACAGCGCTGCGGGAGTCGGCCTGGACGGCGCTGGGGGGCAAGGTGGTGGCGTACGGCGCGGGGTTCTTCGCGCTGGCGCTCGTGGGCTCCGGGCACGCGCGGAGCCTGCTGCCGGCCCGGCGCGCCGCAGATCCGGCGGCCGGGCTGGCGATGGTCGCCAG
>NZ_JEMA01001170.1 GCF_001589285.1 Sorangium cellulosum
AAGCGCGTCCGGACCGGCGTCAAGGCCGGCAAGGTCGCCACGACGCTGAAGTACCCCTCGGACAACGAGGACGGCGGCGGGGGCGGGTGCGATCCCATCGCCACCACGCTGAAGTACCCGTCGGACGGCGACGAGATCTGAGCGCCGGATGAGCCGCCCGCGCCCTTGCGAGAGAGGCATCCTGACGTGACGACAGCGGGCGCGAGCGTCCTCCTGGTCTCGCATTCCCAGGACGACTTCGGGATCGGGCGCGTGGCGGACGCGCTGCGACGGCGCGGCGCTCGCCCCGTCCGCCTGAACGTCGACCGGTTTCCTCGCGACATCGCCCTCTCGACGGCGCTCGGGGCCGGCGGCGTACGCCGCCGCCTGGAGGACGCCGGGGCCGCGCTCGACGGAGACGAGATCTCCGCCGTCTGGCTCCGGCGCCTCTGGGCGCCGAGCCTCGGCGAGGGCATCCCCGAGGCGTACCGCGCCGCCTGCGTGCGCGAGTCGATGGCGACGCTGATCGGCTGGCTGGGCGGGCTGCCCGCGCGGCGATGGATCAACGAGCCGGCGGCCGAGGAGCGCGCCCAGGACAAGCTGCGCCAGCTCGCGGTGGCCGCGTCGGTCGGCCTGCGCATCCCCGAGACGCTGGTGACGAACGACGCGGCCGAGGTCCGCGCCTTCTTCGCGCGCCTCGGCGGCGGCATGGTCGCCAAGATGCTCACGCCCTTCTCGATGAGCCTCGCCGGCGGCGCGCCCTTCGTCTTCACGCACGCCGTCTCGGAGGCCGATCTCGACGCCCTCTCCGGCCTGCGCCAGAGCCCCATGGTCTTCCAGGAGCGCATCCCCAAGGCGCGCGAGCTGCGCGTCGTCTGCGTCGACGGCCGGTGCTTCCCCGGCGCGCTCGACGCCTCGCGCTACGAGTCGATCGCCGTCGACTGGCGCCACCCGGCCGTTAGCCATGCCGGCATCGGGTGGGAGCCGGACGCGCTCCCGCCCGACGTCGAGGCGCAGCTCGGCGCGCTCCTGCGCGCGCTCGGCCTTGTCTTCGGGGCCGTCGACCTCATCCGGACGCCGGACGGGGAGCACGTCTTTCTCGAGGTCAACCCCGCCGGTGAGTGGGGCATGCTGGAGCGGGATCTCGGCCTGCCGATCGCCGATGCGCTGGCGGAGGCCCTGCTCGCTCCGACGGAGAGCCCGTGACAGTCCTCATCATCACGCACAGCCAGGACAACGAGTGTGTCGACCGCGTCGCCGCCGCGATCGCCAGGCTGGGCGACCGGGCCTTTCGCTTCGACACCGACGCTTTCCCGCACGGGGCGCGGCTCGCGCTCGCCTCGGGGCCCGGCGCCGGCCGCTCCACGCTGCGCGCGCCGGGCGCCGGGGGGGGCGAGCTCGATCTCGGCGACGTGACAGCCGTCTGGTATCGCCGGGTCGCTCACGGCGGCGGGCTGCCCGCGTCGATGGACCCGCAGCTCCGGAGCGCGTCGATCCAGGAGGCGAAGCAGACCGTGGAGGGCATGCTGGCGGCGCTCCGCGTCCCGCAGGTCGACCCCCTGCCGGCGGTGCGCTTCGCGTCGAACAAGCAGGTGCAGCTCGACATCGCGCGCGAGGTCGGGCTCGACACGCCGCGCACGCTCACAACCAACGACGCCGACGCGGCGCGCGCCTTCGCCGCCGCCTGCCCCGGCGGGGTGATCGCCAAGATGCTCTCGTCGTTCGCCGTCTACCGCGAGGGCGAGGAGCACGTGGTCTTCACGAACGCCCTCGGGGCCGAGGACCTCGCGGACATGCGGGGGCTCTCGCTCTGCCCGATGACCTTCCAGGAGAAGATCCCGAAGGCGCGCGAGCTGCGGGTGACCGTCGTCGGCGAGCGCGTCTTCTCGGCCTCGGTCGACTCGCAGGCGGCGCCTGGCGCCGAGATCGACTGGCGACGGCAGGGGATCGAGCTCATCGATACCTGGCGCAAAGACGCGCTCCCGCCCGACGTCGAGGCCGGGGTGCTCCGGCTCATGGATCGACTCGGCCTCAACTACGGCGCCATCGACATCCTCCGCACGCCGGACGGACGGCACGTCTTCCTCGAGGTGAATCCTTCCGGCGAGTTCTTCTGGCTGGAGAGGACCCCCGGGCTCCCGATCAGCGAAGCGCTCGCCGAGGTGCTGCTCGGCAAGGCGCCGCGCCGCGGCTCGTGGAGCGCCTTCCTGCATCCGCCGGCGACGCAGCGCCGCTGAGCCGGACGCGCGGCCCGCCCGCCTGCTGATTCCAGCGCGGCCCGCCTGCCACCTCGAGCGAACCGACAGCCGCAGCACAGCGAAGAGCGCCTTGACAACGTGCGGAGGTTTCGCACTTGCTATCCGTTCAGGGGCGAGCGCCGCCCCTGCGCCCGGCCGGCGACCTCGTGAAGATCCTAGAGCTCCACCTCCTCGCGTTCGGTCCCTTCACGGATCTCCGGCTCGACTTCTCCGCCCCGTCGCCGGGCCTCCACCTCATCTACGGCCCCAACGAGGCCGGCAAGAGCACCGCGCTGCGGGCGATCCGCGGCCTGCTCTACGGCATCCCGCACATCACCCCGGACGCCCACCTCCACCACAACACCGATCTGCGCGTCGGCGGCCGGCTCGCGGGCCGGGGCGACACGGCCGTCGCGCTCGTCCGCCGCAAGGGCCGCGTGAAGACGCTCCGCGACCCGGACGACAACCCCCTCGACGACGCCGCGCTCGCGCCGGTGCTCGGCGGCGTCACCGAGGAGCTGTTCCGCACCTCCTTCGGCCTCGATCACGACACGCTCCGGCAGGGCGCCGAGGCGCTGCTCCAGGGCAAGGGCGACGTCGGCCAGAGCCTGTTCGGCGCCGGCCTCGGCGGGCCGGGGCTCCAGCAGCTCCTCACCACGCTGCGCCAGGAGGCCGACGAGATCTTCACGCCCCAGGCGAGGACCCGCCCGCTCAACGAGGCGATCAAGGCCTTCGAGGAGGCGCGCAACAAGGCGAAGGGCGCCGCGCGGCCGCCCGCGGACTGGACGCGCAAGCGGCAGGAGATCGACGAGGCCCGCGCCGAGCAGGAGCGCGTCGACGCCGAGCTGCGCGCGACGCGCGCGACCGACAAGCGGCTGCGGCGCGCGCTCCGCGTGCTCCCGCTGCTGGAGGCGCGGCGCGCGATCCTCGGCCGGCGCGCCGCGCTCGGCGACGTCGTCCTCCTCCTGCCCGAGGGCGCGCAGCGCGACCGCGAGGACGCGCAGGACCGCGCCGCCGACGCGGCCGCCCAGGCCGAGCGGCTCCGCGCCGACATCGAGGAGCTCGAGGCCCGCCACGCCGCGCTGCACGTCCCCGCGTCGCTCGCCGAGCTCGATCCGGGCGTGATCGACGGCCTCGTCACCCGGCTCGGGAGCCACCGCAAGGCCGCCGTCGACCTGCCGCGCGTCCGGGCCGAGCTCCACGGCCTGGAGGAAGAGGCGCGCGCGATCCTCCGCCGGCTCGGGCGCGACGCCTCGCTCGTGGACGGCGCCGAGCCCGCGCGGCTCGAGGCGATGCGCGTCGACGTCGCGACCGAGGCGCGCATCAAGCGGCTCGCCCGCGACCGCGGCGCCGTCGAGGCC
>NZ_JEMA01001171.1 GCF_001589285.1 Sorangium cellulosum
CTCTGGCGCGGCGGCCCCGGCCTGCGGCGCCGCGCCTCCCGCCTGCGGCATGGCGACCGCGTCGGCGCCCATGGACAGCAGCGCACAGCTCGCGAGCGCGGCCGCGCGCCGCCGCACCGTGCCGAGCGCGCGCGTCCATCCCTTCTCTCTCCTGCCCAATCCGCCTCGCCTCTCGCGCGCGAACCCGTCGCGGCGCGGCAGCATAGCGGAGTTCCCGACCCGGACGACGTTTGTCTGTCGTCGCCCGCGTGTGTCGAGTCCCTGTACGGCGCTTCACAAGCCCTGCGCCGTGAGGGAGGTTGCCGGCCGGGAGCGGGCTCGATAGCCTGCCGCGCTCGGGCATCGGTCCTGTTCCGGTGCCGCCAGATCGGCGGTCTTCCCGGGATGGAGCGGCGCGTGGCGAGCACTGGCGAGAGCGAGACACAACCCCGGGGGCTTCACCGGCTCCTGTCGATCTTCGCCGAGGTGAAGCCGCGCGAGGTGTTCAGCGTCCTCGTCCTCACGCTCAACGTCTTCCTCCTGCTCACCGGCTATTACCTCCTCAAGGTGGTGCGCGAGCCGCTGATCCTGGCGGGCGGCGGGCTCGAGATCGGCGGCCAGAAGCTCGACCTCGACGGCCCCGAGGTGAAGGCCTACGCGGCCGCCGGTCAGGCGCTGCTCCTCGTCGGCGTGGTCCGCGCCTATGGCGCCATGGCCAGGCGCTTCGGGCGCATGCAGCTCACCACCGCGCTCACGCTCTTCTTCGCCGGGAACCTCGTCCTCTTCTACTTCCTCGCGCGCCTCGGCGTCCCCCTCGGGGTGCCCTTCTATCTGTGGGTGGGCTGCTTCAACCTCACCGTGATCGCGCAGTTCTGGTCGTTCGCCAACGACGTCTACGACCCCGAGCAGGGCAAGCGGCTCTTCGCGATCGTCGGTATCGGCAGCTCGCTCGGCGCCATGCTCGGCGCGCAGATCGCCAAGCGCATCTACGTGCCAATCGGCCCCTACAACATGATGCTGGTCGCGGCGGGCGTGCTGCTCGTCTGCCTGTGGCTCACTTACCTCGTCCACCGCGACGACCTCGCGCGCCCCGGCGGCGCCCAGGGCAAGGCCGACGAGCCGCCCGGCGGCGCCTCGGGCGGCTTCAAGATCATCGCGGGCGACCGCTATCTCCTGCTCATCGCCGGCCTGACGCTCGTCCTCAACTGGGTGAACTCGACCGGCGAGTACATCCTCGATCGCACCCTGATCGAGTCCGCCACGAGCGCGCTCGCTCCAGGCGACGCGCCGCGCGACGGAGCGCCCGGCGCTTCAGAGCCGGCCGCCCCCGGCGCGGATCCGGCCGCCCCGCTCGCGGCGGGCGCGCCTGTCTACCTCGTCGACCCGCAGGCGTCGCGCCTGCTCGAGGGCAAGATCACCGCCGTCAAGGGCGGCGCGTTCGACGTCGAGGCGGGCGGCAAGGTCGTCGAGGGCGCCGAGAAAGGCCTCGTCCACCCGCACACCGAGGAGGGGAAGAAGAAGGCGCTCGGCGCGGTCATCGGGACGTTCAAGGGAGATTTCTTCTACTGGGTGAACACCCTCGGCGTCCTCGTCCAGCTCTTCCTGGTCTCCCGCATCTTCAAGTACCTCGGCGTGCGGTTCGCGCTGTTCATCCTGCCGACCATCGCCCTCCTCGGCTACGCGTCCCTCGCCGTCCTGCCGGCGCTCGCCGTCGTGCGCGTCGCGAAGATCGCCGAGAACAGCGCCGATTACTCGATCCAGAACACAGCGCGGCAGGCGCTCTTCCTGCCGGTCGGCCGCGACGCCAAGTACAGCGCCAAGGCGGCCATCGACACCTTCGTCGTCCGCGCGGGCGACGTGCTCGCCGCCGGCGGGGTGATCGTCGGCCACCTGCTCGCGCTCTCCACGCGCCACTTCGCGATGATCAACATCGCGCTCGCGCTCGCGTGGCTCGCCGTCGTCGCCGGCATCGCCCGGGAGCACCGGCGGCGCGCGGCGGACGAGGAGGGGACCGCGGAGGCCGCGAAGGCCGCGTAGCCTCAGGGCCGGGCCGCGCTCGCCTTCCAGCCCTCGTAGGCCTCCATCAGGGCGAGGTACAGCCAGCGGCCGATCACCTCGGCCCCCGCGCCCGACGGGTGCGCGAGATCCGCGCCGCCGAGCCCGCGCTGCACCCAGATCCCCATCGAGCCGGAGCCGCCCATCGCGCCGAACGTGTCGAAGTAGCCGCAGCCGACCTGCGCGGCCACCCGGCGCTGGATCGCCGCGAGCTTCGGGATCACCGGGCGGCTGCGGTAGACCTCGCCCTTCTTGTCGGCGCGGTCCATCGGGCCGACGAGCAGGCACGACGACTCGGGCAGCGCCGTCCGCACCTGGTCGAGCACCGCCTTCATCGTCGACTCGACCTGATCGAGCGGGAACAGCTCGCCGTCCTCGCTCTCGTTCATGCCGTACTGGAACACCGTCAGCGACGGGCTCCGCGCGCGGAGCTGCTCGGCGAAATGGGCGTCGTCGCTCTTGTCGAGGAAGCGGATGCGGCAGCCCTGGATGCCGATCGCGTCGAGCACCACGCCCGGCGTGTCCCGCTCCATCCAGACGCCGAACGCGCGCACCCCCGGGCCGTGCGCGCGCACCTCGAGCGTGTGCGGGCCGTCGGGGACCTCGTAGGTGGCGATCGCCGAGGCGGCCTCGTCGGCCCGCGTGTCGATCATCTCGCGGCTCTCGCCGTCGATCTTGACCTCCATCCGCCCGCCGTCGGGGTGCTTCAGGTAGTCGACGGCGAAGCGCGACACAGCGCGCCCGTACGTCCCGGTCTCCGCTGTCGCGAAGCGCGAGAACACCCCCGCGCCCTGCGAGCGGAACGACACGCCGCCGAGCCCGTAGAGCCCGTCCTTGGCGAACGGGCCCACCACGCGGCTCACCTGCCAGCCGGGGCCGGCGAAGCGGACCACGTCGTTGTGGAAATATCCCGGCCAGGCGTTGGCCATCAGCATGAAGCCGTGGCCCGCGTCGCCGAACCGCTTCTGCAGCTTGCGCCGCAGCGTCGCCGTCACGAAGTCGCTCGCCACGATCGAGTCGCCGAAGTAGGTGACGCGCGCGATCGACCCCGGCGCCTTGCGCTCCACCGCGGCGAGCGCGCGGAAGAACGGCGTCATCGCCTTGCCGCTCGGGTCCTCGATCGGGCGCGGCGGCTTGCCCTCGGAGGCGACAGCGGCGGGCATGAGCTCGACGGCCGCGGCCGGGAGCGCGACCTCCTCGGGCTGGCGCAGCTCGGCCTGCTCGGTCGTCTCCATCGCGAGCGTCGTCTCCCCGACCGACGCCGTCGGCGCCGGCGCCGGGACCACGACGAGCCCCTTGCCCTCGGGCAGCGCCGTGAGCAGCCGCAGCCGC
Organism: Sorangium cellulosum; assembly: GCF_001589285.1. Lineage (GTDB taxonomy): Bacteria > Myxococcota_A > Polyangia > Polyangiales > Polyangiaceae > Sorangium > Sorangium cellulosum_G. The sequence goes on from NZ_JEMA01001171.1 coordinate 3,367, forward strand.
CACAGGCTCGGGTGCGCGTAGGGCACCAGCACGAGCAGCGCGAGCGTCGCCAGCGCCAGGGCCGCGGGCGAGGCGAGCCCGTTCCGCGGCGGCGAGGTCGCCGGCGCGCCGTTGTCCGAGGGATCGTGAGCCGGAGGCCCGTGGGCGGGCGCCTCGTGGGCGCTTGCCTCGTGCGCGGGCGGCTCGGGGGCGCTTGTGCTGCGGGTGGATGTCATCGACGCGCGGACAGGACGGAGGAGAGAAACGCTCGGCGGTACAAGGCCCCGCTCAGGGGATGCGCTTCTCCAGCTTGTCCAGGGCCGCGGTCGCCTTGTCGCGGCAGCTCGCGTCGCCCTGGTGGATGCAGATCGCGCGCAGCAGCTTGATCTCGCTGGCCGACGCGCGCCCGCCCCAGACCTTCGGCTCGAGCGCCCTGCGCTGCGCCGGGTACGTGCTCGAGTCGAGCGGAGAGCCGCCCTGCGCCGCGCCCGACTCCGCCGCCCTGGGCGCCGAGGCCGAGGCCGAGGGCGCGGGCGCCGGCGCGTGCGGCGACGGCCAGTACGACGGCGGGCCGCCGTGCGGCGCGGGCTCCGGCTCGGGCGGCGCGTCGGGGTCCACCTGCCGCCGCAGCTCGGCCACCTTCTCGCGGANCGGGGTCCACCTGCCGCCGCAGCTCGGCCACCTTCTCGCGGAGCGCCGCCGGGACGCTCGTCGTCTTGGCGATCTCGTTCAGCAGCCTGAGCTTCTCGGCCTTCGTCCCGGCCTGCTCGACCTGCTGGAACATCCGCTCCGCCCAGCGCTCCTCGATCTGCTTCTCGACATCCTTGAAGCGCTGCGTCTCCCGGACCGGCGACGTCTCGGCGATCTCCTGCAGCTTCCGGTGCGCGGCCTCGACGTCCCCCGCCTGGAACCGCTCCAGCACGGCGTCGAGGAGCTGCGCGTCGCTGCCCCCCAGCTCCGGCGCGACCGACGGCGCCTCCGGCTGGGGCACCGGCCCGTTCGAGCGGGCCCGGGTGATCGCGACCACCGCGATCGCGAGGATCACGGCGACGGCGAGCAGGATCCCCATCGCCTTGCTCGCCCCGCCCATCGAGCGCGACGACTGCACAGCGGGCGCCACGCTCCCGTACGACCCCGGCGGGGAGCCCGCGCCGGGCGAGCCGTCCGGTCCGGCGCGAAAAATCTTGCCAGCGGCGACGAAGCGGAGGCGCACGTCGCCGAGCTCGAGCGCGTCGCCCGCCTCGAGCAGGCCTCGCTTGAGCTCGACGCCGTTGATGCGCACGCCGTTCGCGCTCTGCTTGTCGACGACCTCGTAGCGGCCGTTGCCGAGGCTGATGAGCTCCGCGTGCAGGCGGCTCACGGAGCTGTGGTTGATCGAGATCGTCGCGTCCTCGGACCGCCCGACCGTGAAGCGCTCGCCGTCGAGCGGGAACTCCGCGCCCGGGGTCGGCCCGACGACCATGACGAGCCGGTTGGGGCGGGTGTGGAGCGGCAGGTGCGCCGTGCTGCGGCTGCCCGGCGGCGGCGTGGGGCTCGTCACGGCGGACGAGAGCGCCTCATCGACGATCTCGATGCGGTAGTCGCCGAGCTGCACGAGATCGCCGTGGCGCAGGTGCTGCTCGCCGGTGACGCGCGCGCCGTTGACGTACGTGCCGTTGTAGCTGTCGAGATCCCGGATGACCCAGCCCTGGCCGTTCTTGGCCAGCGTCGCGTGACGGCGCGAGACGTTGCGATCGGTCAGGCGGATCGAGTTCGACTCTCCGCGACCGAGCGCATACTCCTCATGGGCGAGGGGGAGCCCCGTCTGTTTCCCCTCGTCATCCTCGATCGTCAGCTTCCACATAGCGGGTTCGGGGCATTCAGGCGAAGCCAGGCTCGCTCCGCGAGCCCCCGTGGATCCATGGCACCCACCGCTCGCCGCACGAGCCTCCTCAGCGAGGCGGGACTACTTTAGCGAGTCCGCCTCCGGGAAGGCAATGACGGCGCGCCAGCCTCTGCCGGGCGGCCGGGACCAAGGCGTGTCCATCGGCCAGATCCATCGGCCAGAGCGCCGGACGGCGCGCGGGCGCGCCCGGCGTGGGCCGGCGGTCCGCCTGCCCGCGCCGGAGCGATCCGCGAACCGCCGCGCGATC
>NZ_JEMA01001172.1 GCF_001589285.1 Sorangium cellulosum
CGGGCGCGGCGCCGCTCCCCCAGTACGCTGTCGCGGCGACGCTCGGCGACGCCCCGCTGCAGGGCGATCGTGAGCTGGGCGGTCCCCGCGACGCCGCCGACGCCGCCGACGTCGTCCGCGTCGGCCGAGGCGCCCGGCTCACGATCGCCCTGGCGCCCGGCGGCCGCGTGCACGCGCCGGTCGACGTGAAGGCGTTCCTCGTGCGAGGCGGGAGCGCGCGCCCGTGGCCGGTGGCGATCGATCTGGACGAGCGCGGCGGCGCGAGCATCTCGGGCACGCGCGAGGCGCTCTTCAAGGACGTCGCGGCGGGCGCGTGGGAGGCCGTCTTCGTGATCGGCCAGCCCGGCTCGCTGCCGGACGACGCGGAGGACGAAGGAGCGCTGCCCGACGAGCGCGCCGTCCACCTGGCGGGCGGCCGGCTCCTCCGGCAGCGATTGTTCCTTGACTGACCGCCACTTGGACTAAGAGGAAAGCTGTTCTTCCTGCGGCGAGCGAGGCGCGCGCCGGGCGTTCCACCGGCGCTCGCGCGAGGGCGCGCGGCGCCTGCCGGTGCGGAGGGGAGAGGGCAGCACGCATGAACCGACGGATGTTCAAGAGCAAGATCCACCGCGCGACGGTGACCCACGCGGATCTGCACTACGAGGGCAGCGTCACGATCGACGCCGACCTCCTGGAGGCCGCCGACATCCTGCCCTACGAGGCGGTCGACATCTGGAACGTGACGCGCGGCTCCCGGCTGACGACCTACGCGCTCGAGGGGGCGCGCGGCTCCGGCGTCGTCTGCATCAACGGCGCCGCGGCGCACCTGAACCAGCCCGGCGATCTCGTGATCATCGCGACGTTCGCGGACATGGACGACGCCGAGGCGCGGCGGCACGCGCCGCGCGTGCTCCGCGTCGACGGGCAGAACCGGCCGCTCGCCGAGCAGCCGCCCGAGACGCCGGGGCCGCTCGCGCCGGGGAGGCCGCTCGAGGCCTCGCCCCGCGCCGGCGCCGCCCCCNCGCCGGGGAGGCCGCTCGAGGCCTCGCCCCGCGCCGGCGCCGCCCCC
>NZ_JEMA01001173.1 GCF_001589285.1 Sorangium cellulosum
CCGCCTTTCAGCGGCGGAGAGGGAACCTTCCGCTCCGCATCCCACGTGAGCGGGAGCTTGCTTCAATGGGGCCGCCGCCTTTCAGCGGCGGAGAGTCCGAGGACCTGGGTCCATGCTCCTGATCTTCTCGATGCTTCAATGGGGCCGCCGCCTTTCAGCGGCGGAGAGCGTCGATCCCCGGGCCCAGGACGCCGGCGCTGTTCTGCTTCAATGGGGCCGCCGCCTTTCAGCGGCGGAGAGCGCGAGGCGGAGGACGACGCCGCATACAAGCGTGCCTGGCTTCAATGGGGCCGCCGCCTTTCAGCGGCGGAGAGCTATCGCGGCGGCCTTGTCGTTGCACTTGTCGTTGACGCTTCAATGGGGCCGCCGCCTTTCAGCGGCGGAGAGGAACGCCGGATCCTCCTCGAGGACGCGCCATGGCTTCGCGCTTCAATGGGGCCGCCGCCTTTCAGCGGCGGAGAGGTGCCAGGCGCTGGCATCTCCCTTCGGACCGGCAAGCTTCAATGGGGCCGCCGCCTTTCAGCGGCGGAGAGTGGTCACGAGCTCGCTCAACTGGGCCATGTGGTGGAGCCGCTTCAATGGGGCCGCCGCCTTTCAGCGGCGGAGAGTGCCGGTGACAGCGTTCTTGACGATGAGCTTACCCACGCGCTTCAATGGGGCCGCCGCCTTTCAGCGGCGGAGAGCTCCCGGTCAGCAGCCACTTGGGCCCCGACCAGGAACAGCTTCAATGGGGCCGCCGCCTTTCAGCGGCGGAGAGACGAAAAGGTGTGGGCGGCCCGACCCCGGGCAAGCTCTCGCTTCAATGGGGCCGCCGCCTTTCAGCGGCGGAGAGCACATCCGGACGGCGAGCGCCCACACGGCCGGGCGGCGGCTTCAATGGGGCCGCCGCCTTTCAGCGGCGGAGAGCTCGCCAGCGGGGCGCACATTCGATGATCAGCATCTCGCACCTCGCTTCAATGGGGCCGCCGCCTTTCAGCGGCGGAGAGTTCGCCTTTCTCCGCGCGACGTCCGGGCTCTCGATCGAGCTTCAATGGGGCCGCCGCCTTTCAGCGGCGGAGAGATCTTGCGCGCGACCTTCGCGTCGTCCGGCCCGCTCTCGCTTCAATGGGGCCGCCGCCTTTCAGCGGCGGAGAGTACGCTGCCGCTCGCCGTCGGCGACCCACGCCATGATGCCGCTTCAATGGGGCCGCCGCCTTTCAGCGGCGGAGAGTGCACGCGGCGTGGGCGCCTTCGCTGCGACGACGGCGTCGCTTCAATGGGGCCGCCGCCTTTCAGCGGCGGAGAGGCCGTCGGTGACCGCGTTCGCGCGCACTTGATACGCGCTTCAATGGGGCCGCCGCCTTTCAGCGGCGGAGAGACCCGCCCCTCGCTCACGTCGTTCGGCCCGAAGCGCGTGCTTCAATGGGGCCGCCGCCTTTCAGCGGCGGAGAGGGCGAGCGTCACGTGGTGTTCGACAGCGGGCGCTGGGCTTCAATGGGGCCGCCGCCTTTCAGCGGCGGAGAGGTCGGCCCGAAGCTGCATCACGGCTCCGCGCCGCTGGCTTCAATGGGGCCGCCGCCTTTCAGCGGCGGAGAGTGCCGGCGTGCGTCGCGTACTGCCGGACCGTGCTGACCTGCTTCAATGGGGCCGCCGCCTTTCAGCGGCGGAGAGGGCGGTGTGCCGTCTCATGCCAGAGGACATGCCGCGGCTTCAATGGGGCCGCCGCCTTTCAGCGGCGGAGAGGTACTCCCGCGCGCGCTGCTCGGCGTCGGCCCCCTCGCTTCAATGGGGCCGCCGCCTTTCAGCGGCGGAGAGGCCGCGGGGTTCATGTGAGCACGGGCGCGTTCGAGGTGCTGCTTCAATGGGGCCGCCGCCTTTCAGCGGCGGAGAGACCCGCAATCGTCGTTCGTGTCGCAGACCTTGAGGGGGCTTCAATGGGGCCGCCGCCTTTCAGCGGCGGAGAGGGCCACCGAGACGGATCACGCGTTCGCTTGCGAGCTCCTGCTTCAATGGGGCCGCCGCCTTTCAGCGGCGGAGAGGTGCCTCCGAGGAGTACCTGACATTTCGCGCACTTGCAACCTGGTTTGCGAGAGGTTGCCGTCCGGCCCCTCGCTCCGGCGGTCGGAGGCACCTCCGCGCGCCCCCGGCCACCCGAAAATCCCTCGTTATTTCAAACACCTGCCGGCCTTGCGAGCGCCCCCCGGCTTTTCCGCGTCACTCCACCGGCTCGCAGCCGGAGCTCCCGCCCTCTTCTACCACGCCCCTTCCTCCCCTTGCCCAGCCCTTCCGTTCTCCCGGTCCGCTTTGCCGCCATAAGCACCACCTCCGCCGCTCGCCTCCCTGCCTCCGGCGCCGCCGCCCCCGCCTCGCCGCGCGCGTTCCCCGCCTCGACCGTCTCGGCCCCCACCTCGCCCGATTCATCCCCCACCTCGCCCGACTCATCCCCCGCCCCGCCGGACTCACCCCCCACCTCGCCAGCGTCATCCCCCGCGGGGCGCTCGCCTTCCGAGCCGGGGGCCGCTCCCTCCGTCCAGGGGGATCCCGCCCGCCGCCCCGGCGCCCCGCCGCCCGGGCCGGGGCTGCCTTCTCTCTCGCCCCGGCGTCCTTCCGCCGCCCCCCGCGGTGCCCTTCTCGACCCGGGGACCCCGGCGCCGCCCCCGGGGACGCGCCCGCCGAGCACACTCCGGACGCACGCCACACGTCGACACCCCACGACGGCCTTGATAGCCGTGCCACTGGGAGGTGGATCATGGCCAAGCTCACCATAGGTCAGAAAGCGGAGCGCGTGCTCCTGCTGCTCATGGGACTCCGCAAGAACAAGGTCGCCGCCGCGCTCGTCGCTCACGGCTTCTCCGATGACGATCTCTCCGAGGGATGGCGCCTGCTCCAGCGCGTCACGCGCACCCGCCTCGGATTCGTCGCCACCGCCGCCGCGACCGACACCGGCTTGATCAACGAGCTCGACGCCTGGGAGAACAAGTGGTTCCCCATCGCGTCCGCGACCCTCAAGCGCCACGCACCGCAGGCGCACGCGTTCGTGTTCCGCAACCTCACCCAGACCGAGGGCGCCGCCGTCCTCGTCTCCGTCAGCACCTTCGTCGAGCGCTGGGAGAGCCTCGGCAAGTCCAAGGAAAAGGGCGGCCCCGACGCCGAAGGCGACGAGGCCCGCAAGATCCTCGCAAAGCGCGGCCTCACCAAGGCCGCCATCGACGAGGCCAAGCAGCTCCTCGCGCGCGCCGGAAAGCTGGAGTCCGTCGCGGAGCTCCCGCCCGCCGCCGCCGGAGGCGAGGACTTCGACAAGGCCGAACAGAAGCTCTGGGACTGGTACCTGGAGTGGAGCACCATCGTCCAGACCGCCATCAAGGACCGCAGGACCCTCCGCGAGCTCGGCTTCCGCCGCGCCAGTTCCTCCAAGGCGGCCGCCGCCGAGGAGCCCGCCGGCGACGAAGAGGCCGAGGAGGAAGAGGCCGAGGAGGAGAGCGACGGCGAGGCCGCCGCGCCGGAGCCCGAACCCGGCGCGTTCCTCACCGGCGCCCCCGTCGCCGCCGCCGGACGCAAGGGGCGCTGAGCGCGAGAGCGCACCGCGCCCACGCTCGCTTCCCCGCTCCCTGTCTGCCTGCCATCCATCGCATCCCACGTCGCTGCCGCTGCTGTTGCCGCCGCTCACAGCGGCAGCACCACGCGGCACAGCGCCACGCGGCGCCGGCAGCCCGCGCCGGCCGGCAGCGCCGTCAACACGATACAAGCACAACATCGATGCGCTGCGCGTAATGCGCTGTAGCGGCTCCGGCCTCTCCTCTCGCCCCTGCGCCGCCACTTGCGCGGACGCACGCTCTTTCGCTTCACATAAACCGCACACAGCACGCCTCGATTGCCTTGCTGATCCGTTCGCGATCTCCCATCCTGCCGCCACCCCGATGCGCAGCAGATTCGACGCCTTCGGCAAGAACGTCCCGCGCGAACCCCTCACCCGCGCCGGCGACGCCGACCCCGAGGTCGAGGCCACCGCCGCTTCCCAGACCATGGACGTCTGGTACGTGCCCGACCCGGCCCGCGCCGCCTTGCGCGCCGAGCTCGGCTTGCTCGGCGAGCTCGCGGCCGAGCCGTGCCAGTACGAGCTGTTCCACGACACCCCGGGTCCGGGCGAGCTCCGTGCCTGCGTCCGCAAGCAGCTCCACTGGCACCAAGAGCTCGAGCGCCGCGCCGCCGCCGAGGTTTCCTACCACCGGCTGTGCATCCTCAGCAGTGGCCGCCCCACCGCCGTGCTCGACGCCTTCGGCTTCCAGCCGGACCCCGCGCGCCCCGGCCTGTACCGCACCGCGCCCGGCTGGCGCGTCGATGTCGTCGTGATCTCCGAGCTGCCGCGCACCCGTGAGACGCTCCTGCTGCGCTTGCTCGGCGCGGGCGCCGTCCTCCACGACGCCATCCGCGAGCTCGCCGCCCTGCCCGACGACGCCTGGGAGAGGAGCATCGCCCTGCCGTGGCTGGCACGCTTGTGCTTCGAGCTCCCGCCCCACGCCTCCACGCGCGCGGCCCTGGACCCAGAAGAGGAGGAGATCGTGACCGAAGCTCAGCAGTGGTTCGAGCAGCTCAAGCAGTCCCTCCGCGACGAGGCGCGCAGGGAGGCGCTCCAGGAGGGCCTCAAGGAGGGGCAGCTCGGGACGCGGGCGAGGCAGTTCGAGAAGAAGCTCGGCCGGCCGCTCGCCGACGCCGAGCGCTCCGTGCTGGCGGAACGGTGCGACCGGCTCGGACCGGATCGCCTCGACGACGTCCTCCTGGAGCTCCCCGCCGGCGCGCTCGCCGCCTGGCTCGCGGATCCGGCGGCGCGCTGACGACGGCCCTGCCGATGGCCGGCAACGCCTCGACGTAGGCCGGTGCCGCGCCCGGCTCGCCTCCCCGCGTCGTGTGGGCCGTCGTCACCTGCGCTCAGCTTCATCGGACCAGCGGACGAATACCGGCGCTCTTCTTGCCGTCGCGCTGCACCTCGACCTCGACAGGCGCGTTCAGCGCCACGGCGCGCAGCGCCCCAACGTCCCGCGCCACCTCCCGGCAAGCCCCGCGCACTTCCCCAGACGTCCCGCGCCACCTCCCGGCAAGCCCCGCGCACTTCCACTGACGTCCCGCACCACCTCCCGGCAAGCCCCGTGCACTTCCACTGACGTCCCGCACCACCTCCCGGCGAGTCCGCGCACTTCCACTGACGTCCCGCACCACCTCCCGGCGAGTCCGCGCACTTCCACTGACGTCCCGCGCCACCTCCTGGCAAGCCCCGCGCACTTCCCGCCGGATCTNGCCACCTCCTGGCAAGCCCCGCGCACTTCCCGCCGGATCTTCCCTCCCCGGCAAGAAGCCCGCCCCGGTCCACCCTTCATCGGATTCACACCGCCTCCGCAGCTCGGCTCGCCGCAGCGCAGGCCAGCTCATGGCCACCCGACGCAGCGCCGTCCAGCAGCGCGCTGCCCCACGAGATCAGCACACCCCTCTCAGGCCGCGCGGAAAGCTCGCAGCTCTCCTGCATCGCCGCGCTCGCACCAGCTCGACATCCTGCTGGAGCTCCCTCCCGATGCCCTCGCCGCGTGGCTCGCGGACCCGGCGGCAAGCTGACGCAGCTCGCCGTCGCCGCCGGCCTGCCCCCCTCGGCCGGCGCCCCGGGTCAGCCCCTCACACCACCACGGCCACCCGCTCCGACGGCACATACGCCCTGCCGAGCGACGCGATCGCGCTCAGACCGCGCCCGTTCGCCGGGCCGATATCGATGATCAGCACCTGGTCCACCTTCGCATCGATGATCTGCCCGAGATCGCGCCGCAGCTCCACGAGCTCCCTCCGGCTCAGCTCGCACTGCCACACCGAGAGCTGCAGCCAGTCCCCGTACCCCCGCATCGCCTTGAAGATCTTGCGCAGCCGCTTCGGATCGCACACGTCGTAACTCACGATGTAGCTCTGCCTCACGCCCGCCTCCTCTCCCCTCTCCCTCGCTCTCCCGTTCCCCTCTCCACCTTCCCTGCCCGCTCACCGCGTCCGGAACGACGGATACGCCCCCACCTCGCCGAGCAGCACCCGGGCGAGCAGCCGCGCCTGCACCTCCAGCACCCTGCGGTAGCTGATCCGGTATCCGAACACCGGGTGCGTCACGAGCTGGTCCATCCGCCGCTCGTAGGCCTGGAGGAACTTCTTCCGCCCCGCAGCCCGGAGCGCCACAGCGCCCCCGAAGCGCTGGAAGTCGTCCGGCGCGACCACCCCGTTGTTGATCGCCGCCACGACCACCGAGTCCGCCACGATCGGCCGGAACTCCTCCATCAGATCCAGCGCCAGCGCCGGCCGGCCGAAGCGCGGCTGGTGGTAGAACCCGAGCAGCGGATCGAGCCCCACCGTGCCCAGCGTCACCGCGAGCTCCTTCGCGAGCAGCGCATACGCCAGCGACAGGAGCGCGTTCACCGGATCGCGCGGCGGCCGGCGGTTGCGGCCCTCCAGATCGAAGGCGCCCTTCACCTCGTCCGTTCCCTTCAGCATGCCCGGGAACGCGCCGAAGTAGACGCGGGCCGCCGTGCCCTCCAGCCCGAGCAGCGACGCCAGCGACGCCGCCTCCGAGGCCTTGCGCGCAAGCTGATCGAGCTCCGACAGCGCCGAGACCTCCGGCGCCGCGTGGTTCCGCCGGAGCATCGTCCTCGCGTTCTTGATCTTCGACACCACCACCCCGCGCGCGAACGAGAGACAGAACGCCTCGTCCGCCGCCGCCCGGTGCTGGGCCACGCGGAGCTCCACGTTCCTCGACTCGATCCCCGTCGCGCGACCGACGTAGTACCCGCCGTACGTCATGAAGCAGAGCGGGATCCCGCGCTCCAGCAGCGCCCGCATCGCCTGCGTCGAGATCTGCACGTTGCCGAGCAGCGCCACCTGCGACGTGTTCGAGAGCCGCGCCTCCGTCTGTCCACCGGCCCGGCTGTGGATCACGAGCCGCTCCCCCGCGAGCCCGACGCGCGCCCCCTGCTCCTGCACGTAGACAGGCAGCCTGTCGTCGCGCGCCGGATGGAGCCGCCTGAGCTCCGCCTCGCCCTCCTCATCAGCGCCCCCCGACGTCGCCTCGGCCCCCGCCGCGCCGGCGAGCCCCCACGGATCCACCTCCAGCGGGCCCTCCAGCTCCGCGGAACCATCGGCCTCGAGGGGCGGCGCCTGGACCTCCACCGTCGCGTCGAGAGCCTCCCCCGAGAGGCGCCGCAGCAGGTTGGTCTCGTCGGGCAGGCAGATCCCCACGAGCGAGCAGCCGTTGCACTTCGGGCTGTCGACGAGCGGCGGGGGGATGGCCGCGGCCCTCGTCACCTCCCGCGCGCGCGCCGCGGCCGCCTCGGTCGCGGCGATCAGCGCCTCGTCGATCGCGATCGGGACGCGCCGGCGGGACGCCGCGAAGTAGATGGCCGCCTCGTCGCACGCATACCCGTGCTCGCGCAGGAGCAGCACGTGCGCGCAGAGCTGCGCCCGCTCCGGCAGATACGCCCCTCCGGGCACGTCCGGCGCGTGGCCGCGCTTGTACTCGATCGGGAGCAGGCGCCCCGACGCGTCCCCCTCCACCACATCGATCTTCGCCGTGATGCCGAGCCGCTCCGACGACAGCCACACGCTGCGCGCCTCGTACGGCGCGGGCTCGTCGGCATCTTCGTCCCGATCCCCACGCCTCCCCGTCGCGCGCCGAGGCGGCGCCGGCGCTGCCGAGGGCGCCGCCGCGGACGGCTCCCC
>NZ_JEMA01001174.1 GCF_001589285.1 Sorangium cellulosum
CCCCTCCCCTCGCCGCGCGCGGCGGGCGAGGGGCCCGGCGTCGAGATCGAGGAGCAGGATGTCCCGCTGTTCGAGGCGCTCCGCGCCCACAGGGCGGCGCTCGCGAAGGAGAAGGCGCTGCCCGCGTACATCATCGCGCACGACCGGACGCTCCGCGAGATCGCCCGGATCCGGCCCACTTCGCTCGACGATCTCGCCCTCGCGCGCGGGATGGGGCAGGCGAAGATCTCGAGCTACGGGGAGGGCATCCTGCGCGTGGTGCGGGAGTTCTCGGGCCCGTGATCGCCGGAGGGGCGCCCGGGCACGGCGAGCGGCGGGGGCGGCGCGGCGACACGCCCAGGGAGGCGTGAGGGCGGGGCGAACGCTCGGGTCGTTCGCCCCCTCTGCAGGCCTCTCTGGGCGAGGCGGCGTCGCCTCGGTTCAGGCGTGACCTGCGACGCGGAGCTCGGCGATGAGCTGGCCGTCCAGGCTGACGAACGTCGTGAGTCGGCCCTCGACGTTGATGAACACGTCGAGCATCACGCCGGCGCCGAGATCGACCACATGAAGGTCGTCCTTGAGGACCACCGTCGGGGCCTCGATCCCCCTCGGCGCCCGTCTGGAGCCTCGCTCCATGGTCTTCTTCGAGTTCATGTCCCCCTCCGCCCGCTGGCCCCTCCGCGCCCCGCCTTCCCGGATGCGGCTCCGCGCGGCGCGCTGTCGACCGGGTCGAGCCCCCGCGCGCGGGACACCCTGCTTCCCGGCGGACACGACAAGCGCGTTCCATGCCGTGCTCGCACGGCTGAAGTGATCCTTCCCTTCACGCAGCCCCCTTTCGCTCCGCTCGCCGACCCGCGGTCCTCCATTTCACCGGATAGGTTTCGCGGGAAGGCATGAAGTTCAGGGGAAGCCCGGAATTTTCTTCCCGGCTTCCCAACCTCCGGCTCGAACCCGGCAACCTCGGTCGCCAGCTCACCGCTCATTCAACCTCGGTCGGTTCACCTCAACCTCGGTCGGNCAACCTCGGTCGGTTCACCTCAACCTCGGTCGGTTCACCTCAACCTCGGTCGGTTCACCTCAACCTCGGCCGATTTACCTCAACCTCGGTCGGTTCACC
>NZ_JEMA01001175.1 GCF_001589285.1 Sorangium cellulosum
GGAGGCACCGGGCCGCGAGGCGCGCGGCGGCCTCGCGGTGCGACGCGAGCCGCGGCAGCAGCGGAAGCGCGTCGTCCACGCGCTTGCGCTGCAGGATCCCGCGCGAGCGTGCGACCTCCGCGGCGTCGAACGGCCGCACGCCGTCCGCTGATGGAGCCAGCGGCGCGGTGAGCAGCTCGGCCACGTGCGCCTGCGCCGCAGCGAGCGCCGGGGCCCCGGCGGGCGGATCCGGATCCGGGGTGGAAATTTGCAATGCTGTTGTGTGGCCGGCCGTCGGCGGGGGGCGGGGCGGCGCGGACCGGACGAGGTCGCGGAGGGTCGCGATCTCGGCCGCGAGCGCCGCGAACGGGGGGAAGTCGCCGTCGCGCTCGAGGAGGATCGGGACCGGCCCGGTGCGCTCGAGGACCGCGGCGAGGAGCGCGAAGACCGGCTCGGGGACGGGGTGGGCGTGCGTGTCGAAGTAGAAGCCGTGCTCGCGGGCGCCGCCGGCGATGTGGATCATCGCGACGCGATCGAGCGGGTAGGAGCGGACGAGCGCGGTGGGATCGATGCCGTCGTTGACGGCGTTCGCGTAGACGTTGCCGACGTCGAGGAGGAGGTCGCAGCCGGTGCGGGCGACGACCTCGGCGTAGAAGCGCCCCTCGTCGAGGTCGTCGTCGGGGAAGCGCAGCGTGCGCGCGGCGTTCTCGAGCAGCAGCGGGATGTCCGGGAGCGCCCGCCGGGCCGCGGCGACGTTCCGCGCGACGACGCGGGCCGCCTCGACCGTGTACGGCAGCGCGGTGAGGTGGCCGATCTCCCGGCCGCCGCCGCGCACGAAGGCGACGTGCTCGCTCACGACGGGGGCGGCGAGCTCCCGGCAGAGCGCCCCGAGGCGGCGGGCGCGATCGAGGTCGATGCCCGAGGCGCTGCCGAGCGAGAGCTTCACGCCGTGGGGCACCACCGGCCAGATGCGGGCGATCGCGGCCGCCTCGCGCCGCGCGGCAGGGCTCGCGAAGCAGGCCTCGGCCACGACCTCGACGAAGTCGANAGCAGGCCTCGGCCACGACCTCGACGAAGTCGACGGCGCCCGGCGCGGACAGCAGATCGGCGGCGAGCTCGGGGCGGAATCCTACGCCGATGCCGCCGATGCCGGAGAGCGATGCGCTGGGGAGGCGAGCAAGCACGCGGGGACCTCGCTCAGTTTGCCTCAACGCTGGGGTTCGCGACAGGGGGCGAGCGGCTCGCGCCCGCGGGAGACCGCGGGGAGAGGCAGCGGATTGCGCTGCCAGGACGCCATGGGGAGGAGCTCACCTCATCGGCCAGATGCGGAGATCGCGAGTCGCGCATCGCAATGAAGAGCGAGACGACGTTGCAATCGAAAAGCGATCGATCCAGACGCCATCACCTCGCCATTCACGGCGGCTCGCGCGGCGCGGACACACTATGTCCGCGCAGCCGACTTCGGCATTGCGCGCCTCCGCGCCGCGCGCGAGGCTCGGCGCCGAATGAAGATCCTCGCCATTGCGCTCGCGCGTCATAGCCAGTTCTCCGGCATCTTCGATGTGCTCCGCCGTAAACACGAGATCACCCTCGTCGCGCCGGACGGCACCGGCGAGGCGCCCGGGCTCCGCTCGATCCCCTTCACGCCGGCCCGCGTCACCTCGGGCAGCCGGTCCGAGCGCGCTGTCGGCTCCTTCCTGGGCACGGCGCGGGCGGTCGCGAGCGCGATCGAGCCGCTCCGGGGCGAGCGCTTCGACGTTGTGTTCGGACAGGTGAGCTTCGGCTGCACGCACGAGATCCGGCGCGTCCTCGGCGCGCCCGTCGTCTCCCATGTCGAGCTGCCCGGCCGGGAGATGGCCACGGCGCGCCCGGAGTTCCCGCCCTCGCGCGAGGACATCGAGGCCGGCGAGGCGCACCGCGCCCTCGTCGACCAGAGCCTGCGCGCTTCCGATCTCATCATCACGCCGTCCCGCCACGCCGCGGGGCTGCTCCCGCGCGACGTCGCGCCGCGCGTGCGGGTCGGCATGGAGGGCTTCCGCGTCGGGCCGCTCAGGGACGCCGCCGAGCGGAGGGCCCTGCGGCAGCGGCACGGGCTGCCAGCCGACGCGCCGCTGCTCGGCTATTTCGGGAGGACGCTCGAGGCCATGCGCGGCTTCGACGTCTTCGTCCAGGCGGCGCGCGAGGTCCGCCGCGCGCTGCCCGGGGCGGAGTTCCTCGTCGTCGGCGAGCCGGTCACGCACTACGGCAGCGAGCAGGCCGCGCTCGGCCGGGAGAGCTTCAAGGACTTCGCCCTCCGGACCGCCGGCGTCGCCGAGCACGAGCTGATGTTCCGGAGGATCCAGCCGTTCCCCGTCTACCGCGAGCTCCTCGCCGCCGTGGACGCCGCCGTGTTTCCGATCTTCGAGAGCGCGGGGCACTGGAGCTTCTTCGACAGCCTCGCCGAGGGCACGCCCACCGTCGCGGCGCGCCGGGCCTTCTTCCCCGAGGTCATCAGGGACGGGCATAACGGCCTGCTCTGCGACGTGCGCGACGTCGCGAACTTCGCCGCGCGCAGCGTCGCCCTGCTGACGATCCCGGGGCTGCGGGCGCGGATCGGGCGCGCCGCGTGGGAGACGGCGCGCCGCGACTTCACCGAGGAGCGCGCGGCCGCGCGGTACGAGGCCGTCTTCGAGGAGGCAGCGCGGCTGCCTGCATACGCGCTGACCGCGCGCGCGGCGGGCTGAGCGCCCGCCGCGCAGCGCCGGCGTCACGTCAGGCGCGCAGCGACGCGGACGCGTCGAGCGCGCGCGCGGCGGCGAGATCGGCCGGGGTGTTGATGTTGATGTACCGGCCCTCGAACCGCAGCGCCGAGAAGCGGACGCCCCGGCGCATCGCGAAGCGGAGGGCCTCGGTGATCTCCCGCTCGTTCCGGGACGGGTTGATCGGCGCGAGCGCGAACAGATCGAGGACCTCGGGGGTGAGCAGGTAGAGGCCGAGGCCGCAGGCGAGATCGCTAGGGTCCGGCGGCTTCTCGGCGAGCTCCTCCACGAGCTCGCCGCGCAGCCGGACGCCGTAGTTGCGCCGCACGCTCGCGGCGTCGCCGCCGGACCAGACCGCCAGCGCGGGCGCGGCCGGCCACGGCTCCGCGAGGCGCCCGTCGAGCACCAGGTCGCCGAGGACGACAAGCGCCGGCCCGCGCACGAGGGGCCGCGCGCAGAGCGCCGCGCTGGCGACGCCGTCCGGCGCCGGCTGGCGCACGATCGCCGCCCCGGGGCACCGCGACAGCGCGAAGCGCGCGACGTGCTCGTCGTCGCCCGCGACAACGAAGACAGGGGGCGCGCTCGAGGCGTGGTAAGGCAGGAGCTGGCGCATGAGCCGGCCGACGAGCGGCTCGGCGCCCAGCGCGATCATCGACTTGGGCACCCCGGCCGGCTTGTGCTCGCCGAGCCGCGTGCCCCGCCCGCCGCAGATGAAGACAAGCTGCATGGCGGCTCCATTCACCCGATCGGGTGCGGGGTCGGATCGCCGTCGAGGCGCGGCCTCAGCGCGTCGCAGTCGAGCGGCGCGAGGTCGGGCGTGATCACGCGCGCGACCCGCAGCCCGGCCCGCGCGACGTCCGGCGTCGTGAGGTCGACGAAGCACGCGTCCGAGAGCCGCGCCGCGATCTGCCGCCAGCCAGGCGCCGGCGGGCGAGGTCGCGCGACGGCGTCCGGGCGCAGCCAGCGCTGCCGGCTGGCGATCAGATCCCGCCGGATCGCGTGCGCGCGCGGGTGGTCGCTCAGCGTGCGGGGCGGGTACGCGGGCGGCGGCTCGCCGCGGGCGAGCCACCCCCGCAGCCAGAGGTCGACCACCACCGTCTCGAGCGACGCGGCGCGCGCCGCCTCCTCGAGCGATCGGCGCGCCGCGAGGCCTGTCGCGGCGTACGGCGGCTCGGGCCGCTCGAGGAGCGAGACGACGACCTCGAGGCCGCTCTCGCACGGCAGCCGGCAGAGGTGGAGCCCCTCGATCGGGACGGGGCGCGCGTCGACGCGCTCGACAGGCAGGTGGAGGCGCCACGCGCGCATCACGCTGTCGCGCTCGACGCGCTCCTCCAGCGCGTGCTGGATCGCGTCGTCGAGCGTGCGGCCGAGCGCGAGGCCGCAGGTCGTCTGCACGCCGAGCGAGGGCTCGCCCTCCGCGCGGCGGTACGGGAAATAGACGAACGCCGCGGGCACCCAGACGGGCGCGTCGTCCGCGAGCGACGTGGCGCGCGCCCAGCGCAGCGGCGCGTCGGCGTCGAAGGGCTCCCCCGGGGCGAGGCGGCGCGGGTCGAGCCACCGGCCGTCGAGATCGCGCGCGCGCGCCAGCGGGAGATCGTCGGGCGCGAACGCGGGGCAGTAGCGCTCGACGCTCTCCCCGCTCGCCCGGGCGCGGGCCGACGCCATCGTCGTGTCGGCCGCGATCCCGTCGTTGAGCCCCCGGACGCCCAGCTTCCACCCGAGCGGCTCGGTGCAGCACCCGACCGCCAGGGCCGCCACGATCCCCGGGAAACCGCTGGCGATCTCGTCGACCCGCGTCACGACGCCGAGCCGCTCGCCCACGAGCGCGTCGATGCCGCTCGCCTCCACGGGCAGGCGCGCCTCTCGACACAGCGGGCACCCGGGGACCGGGACGAAGTCATGGAGGCGCGTCCCGCCGTCCGGGAGCAGCTCGATCTGGGCTGCGCCGGCCGCGCCGCCGTCGTCGCCGTCGAGGCAGCGCCGCACCGCCGCGGCGACGCGCGCCACCAGCGCGTCGGGCGCCTCCTCGACAGGCCGGCACCCCCTCGCCCCGTTCGATCGGCGGCGCGCGGTGAAGCACGCGAGGCAGCCCGACCCGCCGGCGCCCAGCATCGGGCCGACGAGCGCCTGCCCCTCGTCGCCGGCCTCGATCAGGATCCACGGCGACTCCGCGTGGCTGTCGAACGCCCGCAGCGCGGCGAGGTCCTCCCAGTGGCACGCGAGGACGACGGTGGACGACGCCGCGCCGCGCGGCGCGCCCGCCCCGGAGAGCGCGCCCCGGAGCGCCCTCGCGAACGGGGTGTAGCCCAGGATCTGGATCTCTCTCTTCATGGCTCATCCCTCCGCGCTCGACGACGGATGTCCTCCGGCAGGCCCCCGGCCCGTCCCGGCGCGCGCCGCGATCTGCGCGTAGGTCTCGTCGGGCAAGCCCAGCGTCCCGCGGATCTGCCGGACATCCTCGATGGGGCGGTGCGCGACGAGGATCCTCGCTGTCATGCGCGGGATCCCGAAGCGCGCCGCCAGCTCCTCGGGATCGCTCTCGTTCAGGGCGGCGAGCACGCCATCCCGCTCGGCGCGATCCGGCGCGGGGCGCGGCGCGGCCGGCGTCGCGGGCTGCTGC
>NZ_JEMA01001176.1 GCF_001589285.1 Sorangium cellulosum
AGGCCGGCCGCGAGCGGGCGACGGAGGCCCCGCAGCGCGGACGGCGCCGGGGCCTCCCCCGCGGCGCGGAGGCGCGCGCGGAGCCGCGCCTCGAGGTGCGGCCGCGGCGTCACGGAGGCGAGCTGCTCGTCGAGCGCCCGGAGCTGCGAGACGAGGTCGTCGCGATCAGACGTCGCCATGATCCACCTTCCATCCGGCGCCGCCGAGGTGCCGCGCCGCGCGCTGGATGAGCTTGCAGACGTAGCCCTTCGAGTGGCCGAGGACCCGCCCGATCTCCTCCTGCTCCTTGCCGTCGAGGTGGTACATCGAGAACGCGACCCGCTCCTTGATCGGCAGCGCGTTCAGCGCGTCGAACGCGCGGCGGAGGTCGTCGCGGGCGATGGCGAGCGCGTCCGGCGGCCGGGGCTCCTGCGGCTGCTCGCCGAGGAGCCATCGGACCGGGGCGAGCGAGAGGAAGCGCTCGCGCCGGAGGCGGTTGAAGCAGCGGTTGGTCGTGGCCCTGTACAGCCACCCCTCCAGGTCGTCGAGATCGGTGAGGCTGGGCAGCGCCTTGAACAGGTCGAGAAAGACGTCCTGCGTGACGTCCTCGGCCCACGCCAGGTTGCCTTTGCCGTAGCGGAGCGCCAGCCGGTGCACGAGCCGGTGGTGTCGGCGGTAGATCGCCTCGACCGCATCGGCGTCGGCCGACCGCGAGGCGGCCGGCGCCGCGTTCGCCGGCCGCCCCGAGGCCGTGGCCGGCGGGGGCGCGTCGGACCGCTGCTCGCTCGAGAGCGGACGGAGCACCTCGGCGAGGTTCGAAGAGGCGAGATCGCGGCTGGGCAAGGACGGGTCCCTTGCTGCCATCACACACGAGCCGGCCGTCAGTTTCCTTGTCTGCCGATCGAACACGCGCGCCGCCCCGCGCGGGCCCGGGGCGCGCGTCGGGGGGCTCGGGTACCGCAGCAGCCCGGTGCCGCAGCACCCCGGATCAAGAAGCCGCCAGGACGCCAAGGACGCCCAGCCCGGGGAGAGGCTGAATTTTTCTGCCCCTGGCGTCCTTTGCGTCCTTGGCGTCTGCGGTTCGTCTCCTCGTCCGAGCGCCGCTCCCGGGCAACACCGCCGCCGGCTCTGCCTTCTTCTCGGCGGCTCCGCCGCGCAACGCATGACCCGTGGCCGGTCGCGAATCGCCACGAACGAGCGCCCCGCAAGCCGGGTCGAGCCCAGGTTCCAATTCACTCCACATCACCAGGGACATCGCCCCCATCACGCCAATCGCACCCATCACACCCATCACCCCAAAAAACCACTGCACACACAACGTCAGCCAACGTGTCTCTCATCGAAGCTCGCTCTTTCGCGTTGCGCAGAGACGCGCTCCGGGAAACACGGAGAGGCTTCATATCGACGCTGTCCGGCGGCGCGCCGGGGCCGCCGCCGAGAGCGTCGCACCTCCTGGAGAATGCCATCCGGCGGAGCGCCGGAACGTCAACACGCTGCTCGATCCGCTCGGGATCGGCGATGGCGAGGAGCAGATCCTGCCAAAGGAAGGCAGCTCCACGATCCCGATCACGGCGTGGAGCGGATCGCACCCGGTGCTCGACGGGATCCAGGCCGTCGGCGTGGACAACGGCTCCCCGGTTGTCGGCGAGGGCACCACGCTGGCGACCGGCGGCGGCCATGACGTGCTGAAGGCGCTGGAGTCCGGCGATGGCCGGGTGCTCGTCTGGGGCGACGAGTGGATCACGTACAACAGCGGGTGGGTCGAGCACCCCGAGTATCAGGTCGAGCGCTTCTGGCTGAACGCCATCAAGTGGATGACCCCGGCCAACGAGCGCCAGGTCGCCATCCCGCCGAACATCAACGGAGCGAGCGACGCGCGGCCAGGGTGAAGCCGAGCGTCTCGGTGGGGTCGGGCAGCGCGCGATCGAGCGCGCGCGCGCCCGCGGCCACCGCGATCATGGCCGGCGCGACGAGCGGCAGCGTCCAGACGCGCGCCCCGACCTCCGAGGAGGCCTCGTGGCCGAGCTTGCCCATCGCCTGCGCGACGCCGCCGATCCGCGCGACCCGCAGGGCCATGTAGCTGTTCACCTTGTGGCCGAGCAGGCTCCAGAGGCTGCCGTGCGGGTGGAGCTCCTCGACCGTCAGGCCGGCGCGGCCGCAGAGCGCGCGCAGGCCGTGAGGGGTGAAGCGGAAGTAATCGTGCGGCTCCTCGTGCAGCCGGAACGAGAACGGGGCGCTCAGGATGAGCAGGCCGCCCGGGCGGAGGACGCGCGCCATCTCGGCGACGAGCGCGTCCGGGCGGGGGGTGTGCTCGAGGACCTGCGCGCTCAGCACGGTGTCGAAGCTCGCGTCGGGGAACGGCAGCCGCTCGCCGTCATAGAGCATGTCCGCCTTGCCGCGCGCGCGCGCGGCGGTGGCGCCGAAGGTGGCCTCGTGCTCCACGCCGAGGTACTCGAGCACGTGCGGGCGGAAGAGGTGCTCGTACGGCTTGTCCCCGCAGCCGACATCGAGCAGCCGCCCGCGCGCCCGCGGGGCGAGGCGAGCGAGCGAGTCGACGACGTGGGTGAGCTGGAGATCCACCCAGTCCGACGCGGCCCGCGCCGCGCGCCCGAGCGGCGGGCGCCGGAGCAGGGCCTGCAAGAGCTCGTTCATGGGCGCCTCTTACCACGGCGCCTCGCGCTCACGGCGACCGGCGGGGGACCGCCGCGGCGCTCCGCGGGCTCACGCTGCCCGGGCGCCCGCGGCCCGGCGCGGGTCGATCAAGCTCCGGTAGAGCGCCTCGTACCTCGAGACCATCCTGGCGTTGCAGAAGCGCTCGCGCGCGCGGCGCGCGCAGGCGGCGCGATCGAAGCGCGCGAGGGTCGTCGCGAGGGCGGTGAGGCGCGCGGCGTCGCCCGGCTCGGCCAGGAAGCCCGTGACGCCCTCGTCGACGATCTCGGGGAAGGAGCCGCGGCGGAAGCCGAGCACGGGGGTGCCGCAGAACATGGCCTCGATGGCGATGAGCCCGAACGGCTCCTCCCACTGGAGCGGGCAGAGCAGGGCGCGCGCCTTGCACAGGAGCGCGACCTTGCGGTCGTGATCCACCTCCCCGACGTCCGACGCCCCGGTCTCCCGGAGGCGCGGGACCACCTCCTGCAGATGATACGGCTGGTCGGTGGGGTGCGCGCGGCCGGCGAGCCGGATCGGCATGCCCGCGGCCCTCGCGATGTCGAGGGCGAGGTGCGTCCCCTTCTCCTCGGCGTAACGGCCGATGTGCGCGAGGTAGCCCTCGTCGACGAGGCTCAGCGGATAGCGCGCCGGCGTCACGCCGTGGTGGATGACGCACGAGCGCGGGAGCGGGATCTCCAGCGAGCGCTGCCGCTCGCTGATGGCCACATACGCGATCTCCGGGTGTCGCGCGTAGATGCGCGAGCTCTCTTCGCAGCGCTTGTGGTGCAGCGTATGCACGGCGGGCACGCGGACGAAGGGGGTGAACACGACGGCGAACGGGCTGTTCAGGTGGATGACGTCGAGCCTGTCCTCCCGCGCGATCTCCGAGAACGCCCAGGCGATGTGGTTCACCTCGTCCTCCGGCAGCGGGGGCCAGCGCGCGTCGGCGTAGAGCGCCCGGCGCCGGCAGGTGACCGCGGAGTCACCCGTCGCGAAGAGCGTCACCTCGTGTCCGCGCGCCGACAGCCCCTCGGCGAGCTCATAACAGAACAGCTCGGTCCCTCCGTACCCGGAGGGCGGCACCCGGATGAACGGGGTGGAGATTATCCCGATCCGCATGGTTGTCGCTCCTGGGCCGCCGCGACGCGAGCGGGGCCTGTCCTCGACCCTGCTGGCGGCGGAGCGCATGCCCGCGATCGACGCATCAACGAGCATGCCAGCAGGGCGCGCCCCGCCGCGCGCCCGTCCGCCTCGCGGACGAAGCGCGCGGGGGCGGCGGCGCGCCGCGAGCGCAGCAGCAGAGCGGCTGCCCGCGGGCGCGATCCGGCGCGGCGGAGGCGGTGCGGCGCTTTCGTGATGCGCCCCGTCCGTCTAGGATGCCCGTCCGCTCCTCCCTGCGCGCGGCACCGCGCAGGAAGCGTCGAGGGCCCGAGCGCCCAGCCAATCCGCACACAGGTGGTCCATGACTTCGAGATCGAATCGATACGGTTCCGCGCTCGCTCTGAGCGTTTCGCTTGTGGCCACCTCGGGCTGCGAGCTGATCACGATGCCCGATCGCAGCCTGATCGGTGAGAACACAGGCGGGATCGGCGGACAGGGGGGCACTGGAGGACAGGGCGGCGACGGCGGCGCCGGTGGGGGCGACGGCGGCTCGGGCGGCAGCAGCGGCTCGGGCGGCAGCGGCGGCGCCGGCGGGGGCGACGGCGGCTCGGGCGGCAGCAGCGGCTCNAGCGGCTCGGGCGGCAGCGGCGGCGCCGGCGG
>NZ_JEMA01001177.1 GCF_001589285.1 Sorangium cellulosum
ACAACGAGCGCGCCCTGCTCGGCGCGGATCCGGTAGGCCGCCGGGCGCGCGAGCTGCACGAGCAACCGCGTCGTGCGCTGGGCCGCCTTGCCGAAGCCCTGCGTCATCACCCCGGCCACGATCGCGTTGCCGTCCGTGATCGCGCCGGGCGCCCCGCTCATCTCGGCGCCCTCGAGATCGATGAGGAGCCGCTTGCCGCCGTCCGCGATCCTCGCCGAGAAGCGCGGCTCGCCGCTCGTCGCCACCACGATCTCGGCCCTGTCGTCCGCCGGCGCCGCGAGCCTGACGTCGCTGACCTTGATCGGGGCGGCGGCGCCTGCGTCTCCTGCAGGAGCGCCGAGGCTCAACATCACCCCGAGCACCGCAGCACGGCGAAGCGCGCCCCGCTTCGGGCGATAGTCTCGATTGCTCTTCATTGCACTCCCGCTTCGCGGTGACGCGAGGTCGCGTCACGCTGCCGGGAGGCTACTTCGGGTGCCCGGGGTGGGCCCAATTCGTGACGTTCACGGGCTGCCGAGGAACGACCCGTCGTCGTCGCCGAGCGGCCTCAGCGCGATCACGCGCGTGGTCGGCGGGATCTCGGGGTGCGACGGGTCCTCGCGGATGAAGACGACGTCGGAGTCGCGGATCCTGTCGACGCGCCAGTTCACGGCCACGTCGACGCCGGTGGGGCCGCCGGCGTGCACGATCTCGGCCTTGCCGACGAAGTCGCCCACCTTGATCACCCACCCGAGGCCGGTCGGGTCGGTGATCAGCGCGCGGGCGGGCGCGCGCGAGACGACGCCGACCAGCTTGAGCTCGTCGAGCGCGAAGCGATCCACGAGGACCTGCCGCTGGATCGTCACCCGCCCCCGGGCCTGCGTCGCGAAGAGCGACTCGAAGCTCCGGAACGGGTCGCGGCTCCTGTCGCTCTCGGAGAAATCGGCCTCCTGGAACTCGCGGAGCGGCAGCGGCGGCATCTCGGGCGCGCCGGCGTCCGCCGCCGCGGACGCGGACGCGCCGGCCGCGGGGGTGCGCGGCGGCGAGGCGGTGGCCTGCGGCGAGCCCGCGNCGGCCGCGGGGGTGCGCGGCGGCGAGGCGGTGGCCTGCGGCGAGCCCGCGCCGGCCTTCGTGGTGGAGGTGACGATCTGCTCGTCCTCGCACCCCGCGAGCGCGAGGGCGAAGGCCGTTGTCGCCCCGAGGGCGAGCGAGAGCGCGCGCACGGCCCTCATCGGACACCTCCGCCGCCCCGCCGCTTCACGCCGCTCGTCGGGGTCTCCCCCGCGCGCACGGCGCGGAACGCGGTCGCGAGGCACTCCACCTCGACCTCGACGTCGGTCCCCACGACCTTCGGCTGCTTGATCTGGACCTCCTCGAGGTTGATGATGCGGTCGAGCTGCCCCACCCCGTGGAAGAACTTCGCCACCTGGTGGAACTTGCCGCTGAGCGTCAGCTTCATCGGCACCTTGGCGAAGAACTCCTGCGGGACCTCCTCGGTGGGGCTCCAGGACGTCAGGTTGACGCCGGAGACGGTCGCGACGCCCTGGATCGCGGAGAGGAAGGCCGGCGTCTCGGACTCGTCCGGGAGGATCTTCTTCTGCTCGCGGCTGAGCTGCTCGCGCCGGGTCTTCTCGTCGAGGTCCTTCTGGTAGGCGGCCTTCGACGCCTGCGCCTTGGTGAGCTCCGCCTGGAGCACCTGCTGCTTCTGGACGGCGCCCTCGATCTGGGAGTCCACGTCGGCGTAGAAGCCGACGAAGTACAGGATGCCGACGAGCGCCGCGAAGAGCGCGCCGACGCCGACCTTGGCGAGCGGCGGCAGCCGGTCGAGCGCCGAGCCGGCCTGCGCGGGGTTGGGCTTCGTGGCCATCAGTACCTCACCTTGAGCTGCAGCGCGAACGAGACGAGCTCGAGCCGCGACGCCTTCTCGTTCTCTTTCTTCCCCGGCAATAGCTGCACGTCATAGAAGTACGACGACAGCTTCAGCCGCTGGGCGAGCTCGTAGACGTCGGTGCCGTCGCGCGCGAGCCCCTCGACGCGCACCGTGCGCTCGGACTCGACGTAGCTCGTGAGCCACAGCCGCCGGCTGTCCCACGACGGGTTGTAGACGGCGAGCGGGTTCTCCTTGCGGAGCTGCGCGAGCTTGTCCGGGTCGGCGGTCGGGCCCTTGCCGTTCGTGAGGAGCTGCGCGAGCTCGAGCAGCACCGCCGTCGGCCCGCTGCGCGCCGCCTGGAGCTTCGCGATCGCGTCCTCGCGCGCGCGGAGCACCTCGAGCGACTTCTTGATCTCCTCGTGGTTCGAGACGAGCGTGCGGATGTCCTGGATCTGGCTCTGGAGCACCGTGTTCTTCCGCGCCTGCTCCTCGAGCTCCTCGACCTTGGTCTGGTGGAAGAGGAAGAGCGCGACGATCTCGAGGATCACGACGCCGAGCGTGATGAGCAGCCAGCGCTGGCTCGCCTGGGGCGGGGCCCCGCGGGCGCGGCCGCGCTGCGGGAGCAGGTTGACGCGGATCACGAGCGCTTCTCCCGGTCCTTGCGCATCGCGAGCCCGAGCGAGACGCAGAACTGCGCCGCCCGGAGCCGGAGCAGCTCCTGGTTCACTTCCTTCGCTTCCACGGTGATGCGCTCCATCGGCTGGATCAGCTCGACGGCCACCCGGGCGCGCCGCCCGATCGCGGCGGGCAGCGCGGGCAGGTTGGACGAGCCGCCGGTCAGGTAGATGCGGTGCATGTCGCCCTCACCGCTCGTGGCCAGGAAGAAGTCGAGCGAGCGCTGAATCTCGCCGGCGATGGAGTCGCACACCTGCTCGATGGTCTCGATGACCTGGGCGGGCACGCCGCCCGGGCCCGAGGTGACGCTGGCGCACTTGAACTCCTCGGCCTGCTCGAAGCTGATGCCGAGCTTGCGCTGGATCTGCTCGGTGATGTAGTTGCCGCCGTTGCCGATGTCGCGGGTGAACGCGCTCGCGCCGCGCGACACGATGTTGATCGACGCGAGGCTCGCGCCGACGTTGATGATGGCGAACGTCTGGTCCGGCGGGACGCCGCGGTTCACCTCGAACAGGTTCTGCACGGTGAACGCGTCGATGTCGACCACCATGGGCTTGAGCTTCGCGGTCCTGGCGATCTGGGTGTAGTCGTTGATCTCGTCGCGCTTCGCGGCGACGAGCAGGAGGTCCATCTGCCCGGCCTCGGGGCGGCGGCGCAGCACCTCGTAGTCGACGTGCACGTCCTTGATGTCGAAGGGGATGTGCTGCTCGGCCTCCCACTGGATCTGCTCGTCCAGCTCGGCGGCGGTCATGAGCGGCACCGTGATCTTGCGGATGATGACCGCCTGGCCGCTGATGCTGAGCGCGATCTCGCGCTGGCGGATCTTGGCCTCCGAGAAGGCGCGGCCGAGCGCCTCGACGATGGCCTGCGCGTTCATCACGTGGCCGTCGACGATCGCCTGCGGGGCGAGCGGCGCGTAGCCGAGCCGCACGAGGCCGTAGCCTTTGCGACCTTCCTTGATCTGAGCGACCTTGATCGCGCTCGATCCGATGTCGACCCCGATCAAGTTCTTGCCTTCCGACATCCCGTCCGTCCTGGTCCGCGCCCGCCACGGTGAAGAAAGGAGAGCCCTGGCCGCGTTGCCCGGCGCTCGCGCGCCCCGTCCCCCCTGTTGGCTGATGGCATCTGGTCGCTTCCAGCGAAGCTTCGCACCACCGCCGATCGCTGGGCAAAAAACCGCTTTACGCTTGCCTGCCGCCCGCCTATCGAAGCCCGATACGCGGTGCGGCGCCCCCGGGTTGGCCGGCCGGCGCGCGCCAGCCCAGGGTAGCACCGTCCGGGGCTCGGTCGTCGGGCACGGATGAGGTCAGGTCAGAGTCCCCTCATGCATCCGGACTTCTCCCGTTTCCGCGCCCCCCGCGCCCCCCGCGGCCTCCGCGGGCTCCACGCCAGCGCCGCGATGGAGCCCCGCCCCCGGTCCTCGCGGCTGCGCTCTGCGCTCGCCGCCCTCGTCGCGGCCTTCGTCCTGATCGCGGCGCCCGGCGCCGCTGTCGCCGACGACGGCGAGCACACCGTCTACGCCGGCCAGACGCTCGGCAAGATCGCGAAGCGGTACCGGATCACCGTCGACGCGCTCCGCGAGGCGAACGGGCTCAAGCCTGGCCAGAAGATCCACCCGGGCCTCGTCCTCGTGATCCCCGAGCGGGGCAAGCCCGGCGCGCGGTCCACGCCGGCCGCGTCGGGCCGGGGCGCGGCGCGGCGCGACACGCCGGAGCGGAGCCGCAGAGCGAGCGCGAAGGAGCGGGCCGCCGAGGCGCATCCGCGCGGCAAGGGGTCGGCGAAGCGGGACGCGAAGGCCGATTCCCGGTCGATGTCGCCGAGCAAGCGCTACGAGCAGCGGCCCAAGCGCCCCGGATGGGTCCGCCTGGCGCGCGGCGCCGAGCGGCTCGAGCTCCGGCTGCTCACGCCGAAGGGGCGCCTCGTCCCCAAGGCCCTCCCCAAGCTCAGCCGGCTGATGCGCGCGTCGCCCACCGCGTCGATCCCGATCGACCCGCGCCTCGCCGCGCTCATCGGCATGGTGAGCGACCACTTCGGCGGCAGGACG
The DNA here is from genome assembly GCF_001589285.1 of Sorangium cellulosum. Classification (GTDB taxonomy): domain Bacteria; phylum Myxococcota_A; class Polyangia; order Polyangiales; family Polyangiaceae; genus Sorangium; species Sorangium cellulosum_G. The sequence goes on from NZ_JEMA01001177.1 coordinate 4,569, forward strand.
ATCCGCGTCGTGAGCGGCTATCGACCCTACTCTCCTACCCAGTACACCCCGCACTCCAACCACAACTTCGGTCGCGCCGTCGACTTCATGGTCGAGGGCGTGCCCAACACAGTGGTCCGCGATTTCTGCCGTGGGTTTCGCAACGCGGGTGTGGGATATTACCCCAACTCGACGTTCGTTCACCTGGACGTCAGATCAGATAAGGTCTACTGGGTGGATTACTCGAGGCCTGGAGAGCCGCCGCGCTACGAGGGCGCGAGAGGCTCTGTCGGGGCCGACGAGGCAGCGCGGGATGTCCCCCTCTCGGCCGAAGAAGAGGTGTATGGGTCAGGCGGGCCCCGCGCCACACCTCCGCAACCCGTGAATACTACGGGGACAAACCTGGATGCGGGGAGCAGCGTCGGGGACACACAGAAGAGCCTGGGTTCAGGAGCACCCACCCCGGTTCCGGCCGCTCCGCCGGGTGGAAGGTGAGCTGCCCAGGCCGCTGGCTAGTATCCACACACTGAACATCCGCACCAGACACAATTGCGCGGCTCCAGCTTGCACGCTGCGAGAGTTGTGGCACCAATCCACCTCACGTGCAGCAATCGACCCGACTGCAGCGGGAGGGGTTTCCTCCTCTCAGGTCACTCCCCCCGTGCTGTGACGGGGAAGAGTTCGTCCAGCCGGTCATCATGGGCACGACGTGCCCGGTCGACACGTGTGACAGCGCGCTGATCGAGGCGTCTGCGGCGCTCGGCCTCCAGGCGCTCGAGACGCTCGATGCGGCGCAGGGCCTCCCGGCGCAGGAGCCCGCCGCGGCCCGGGCGCACGATGCGTGGGAGTCGACGGACGTCGCGCCGAGCTGCGAGAACGACTTCTGGGAATCCGCGGAGACCGCGACTGCCTGCTCGGTCGAGGAGACGTGGGGGGCGGCGGAGCCGGACGATGTCGCGAGCGGCCCGCCATGCTGTACCGACGCGGCCTGCGCGAGCGGGCCGCGGGACCGCGAGCCGCTCCGTCCCGAGGTGCTGAAGGGGTACTTCCCGCTCGTGCGCAAGCTGGTGCGGCAGGTGTCGCGGCACCTGCCGCCCAACGTGCAGCGCGACGACCTGCTCAGCGCGGGCATGCTCGGGCTCGTCGACTCGCTCCGCAAGAACGGCGGGAGCGACGGCGAGACGTTCGCCGGCTACGCGAAGCTCCGGATCCGCGGCGCGATCGTCGATGAGCTCCGCGCGCAGGACTGGCTCTCGAGGCGGGCGCGCGAGGCGGTCGAGGCCGCCGGGGCCGCCAGCGGGGTCTGCGGATCGACAGTCTTCGTGAGCCTCAGCGAGGTGACGCCCACCGAGGAGTCGGCGCACATGGCCGGGGGCGACGACCCGATCGAGGCGATCTCGGCGCAGGCGACCCGGCAGGCGCTGGCCTTCGCGATCGCCAAGCTCCCCGAGCGGGAGCGGCGCGTGATCGGCATGTACTACTTCGAGGGCGCGAAGCTGAAGGACATCGGCGCGGAGCTCGGGGTCGGCGAGCCGCGCGTGTCGCAGCTCCACACGCGCGCGCTCGGGATGCTGCGCGGCATGCTGTCGCACGCCTGACCGCCGTCAGGTCAGCCCATCAGGGGGGCACATCCCCGGTGAGCCGGCGCGCCCGGCCGGGCATCGCGAGGCCGACGGCGAAGAGCGCTGTCTCGTCGTAGGCCTGCTGCAGGGCGGGGTCGCCCGAGGCCCGGTGCACGAAAGAGTTGCGGTGCGCGCCGCGATCGAGCGCGACGACGCGGGCGCAGCCGAGGTCGAGCAGCGCCTCGGTCGTCGCCTCGTCGCTGTCGAACGTCGTCGTGGCCACGAGGAGGGTGCCGTCCTCGAGCACGCAGGCAGCGCCGCGCCGGCGCATGGTGCCGATCTCGCGCGCCTCCGGCCGCAGCCTGCCGTCGTCGGCGGTGAGCGGCAGCTCGGTGGCGTCCATGTCCGGCGCGAGCTCGACGCCGCCGGCCGGGCGGATCTCGACGCGGCCGCGGCGGACCAGCAGCAGGCCCCCCTCGCCCCGGAAGCGGAGGCCGATCGTGCCGCCCACGGCGAGCCCGCGCGGGCCGCGCCGCCGGCCGGTGCCAACGCCGATCGCCGCCAGCACCTGCTGCCGCTCGTCCCCGGGCACCTCGGCGGCGAGCTTCGGCGCTGTCCGCGGCGAGATCTCGCGCGAGCCGGCGCGGAGGCGGAACAGGAACCGGTCCGGCGCGAAGGCGTGCACGCGGACCTGCGCGCCGAGGTGCACGGCGCTCGCGGCGAACACGGCCGGGCTCCACGCGGGGGGCGGCTGCGCGCCGCCGTCCTGGGCCCAGTCCACGCGCTCGCCCGGGAGCGACAGATCGGGCGGCGGCGGGCCGTCCGTCGAGCGCGACTCGAGGTAGAGGAAGGGGCCCGGGGCGGCGGACGCGACGTGCGCCGGGGGCGCGATCGACATCGCGGGCGCGAGGCGCTCGGCGGTCAGGCTGCCGTCCTGCTGGGCGCTCAGGAAGGCGACCCCGAGCGGGTCCGGCGCCGTGCCCAGCGAGACGCCGGCGACGCAGCCGGCGCGCGCGAGCGCCGCCCTCAGCGCGGCCGCGTCGAGGGCGGCGCCCCACGCGTGGACGACGAAGCCGCTGCCGGTCACGCAC
>NZ_JEMA01001178.1 GCF_001589285.1 Sorangium cellulosum
CGCGGCGCGCCTCGCTGCGATCCGCGCTGCGCGCCGCGTGCCCTGCTGCGCGCCTGGCTGCGTGACGCGCTGCGCGCCGCGCTGACGCGTGCCGCGCAGCGTCGTGCCGCCATTCCGTAATTCTTCACTCCCACCGCGTCGCAATGGGCGTATCGACCCTCGGGGCCTGGACATGCTCCTGTCCAGGTGAGGTTTGCGTTCTGGATCTGCACCCATCCCTGGATCGAAGCAGTCCCTGCGGAAATGTATTACGGGGCCCGTACTTCGAGCCTACGCGGATCGGACGCTGGCGGCCAAATTCGCCGCATTTCTGGCCGCCGGGGGCCGGGTCCGTGGTGCATTGCCGGTTGGCCCGCCGGTTGCTCAATGTATCCGTCAGATGTCGCTCCCGTTCGCCGTTCTGTTTCAGGGGGACTCGACGGGAGCGGCCCCCCTGGCACATCGTTCGCAATGCAGGCCCTCGTCCCTGGGGGACGACGAGCGAGGTGATCGACGGCAGCGTCTGCCGGGCGATCGTTACCCCGCCGCCACCCGGACGCCACGGGGCTTGCTATCGGGCTCCTTGATTGACTTTTCGCCGAACGCCGGCGAGGACTTCGGTTCACCTGATGACAGCCGCCTTGGGGCGATGAAGGAGGATGATTGAGGTGCGCGTGACGCGCGCCGAGCGAGTTGGCTTATCGTGATCAGCCTGTCGATCTTGGTCCGAGCTTCTCTTACCTCTTCTTCGGCTCTCGAACGACTCTGCTTCATGCTTCGCTTCCGCTGTCCCGTCGCTTCTCTTGAGCTTGTTCTTGCGATCCTGGTCAGCGCTTGACGCTTCGCTTCGCCTCGCTCTTTCGCTTTGACTGCCTTCTTGGACTGTCTTACCCTTCCGCTTCGTCTTCGCTTCCTCTTCGTTCTTCTCTCTTCGCTTGGTTCCGGCTTCTGATTCTGGCTTGTGATTGTAGCTTCTGATTCTGACTTTTAATTCCCGCTTCTGATTCTTGTTTCTTGTTTCTTGTTTCTTGTTTCTTGTTTCTGATTCCCGCTTCTTTCTTCCTTGATCACGCTTCGTATCGCTTTCCTCTCTTCTCTGTCTTCGCTCTCGTGACCGCGGGCCTTGTCGGGCACCGCCGGTGGATCCCCCCATCCGCCGGCGCTCCTGGGTGGCCCCGGTGGGTCCGGCAGCGGATCCCAGGCCGGCGGGCTCTCCCGACCGGCCTTTCTTTTTTTGCGCGCGGGAGAGCGCGGCCGCGCGCCCTTCCGCTGGGCGCGCCCGGCCGGAGGAGCGCTGGCGTGGGGGCCAGCGGGCCCGGGCCGAACCGCTCGACCTCGCCGGCGAGTTCCACTAACGACGAGCGGGTCGAGCGAACCGCCGCGCCCTCCTCGCCGCCTGGGTCGTCGTCGAGGGGCGCGGTCCAGCGGAGGAGCGGAGATGATGCAGGAGCATCGCGGTGGGCGCGGGCAGCGCGTCGACCTCACGAATTGCGCGGCCGAGCCCATCCACATCCCCGGCAGGATCCAGCCGCACGGCGCGCTGCTCGCCCTCTCTCCCGGCGATCTCGCCGTCCGGCATGTCAGCCTGAACATCGGCGCCCTGCTGGGGAGCGGGACGGAGGGGCTCCTCGGGCGCGCGCTCCCCGAGCTCCTCGCGCCGGCGGAGGGCGGAGATCTCGAGTCCGTCCTCCGGTCGCCGGACCCCTCCGCGATGAACCCCCTCAAGGTGAGGCCCAGGAACGGCGGCGCGAGCGCGTGGCTCGACGCGATCGTGCACCGGGCTGGCGAGCGGCTGATCGTGGAGCTCGAGCCCGCGGCCTCGCCCGGCGACGTGTCGTTCTCGAGCGTGTACCGCGTGAGCCACGCGGCGATCGAGCGGATCCAGTCGGCGGAGGGGCTCTTCGAGGCCTGCGACGTGACGGCCGAGGAGATCAAGCGCCTGACCGGGTACGACCGGGTGATGATCTACAGGTTCGATCGCGACTGGAACGGAGAGGTCATCGCCGAGGCCAGGGAAGCGGACATCGAGCCTTATCTCGGGCTGCGCTATCCGGCCTCCGACATCCCGCCGCAGGCGCGGGAGCTCTATCTCCGGAACTGGCTCCGCATCATCCCGGACGTCGGCTATCAGCCCTCGGACATCGTCCCGGAGCCGGACGCGCCCATCGATCTGAGCTTCTCCGTGCTGCGGAGCGTCTCGCCGATGCACATCCAGTATCTCAAGAACATGGGTGTCGGCGCCTCGATGAGCGTCTCGCTCATCCGCGAGGGCGTCCTCTGGGGGCTCATCGCCTGCCACCATCGCACAGCGAGGCCGCTGTCGTTCGAGATCCGGCAGGGCTGCGAGCTCTGCGGGAGGTTCCTGTCGATCCAGCTCGCCGCCAAGGAGAAGCTCGAGGACAGGGGGCGAAAGCTGGAGCTCGAGGCGCTGACCGACGAGGTCGTCGCCACCGTCTCGCGGCAGGAGGACCTCATGGCCGGGCTCTCGGAGAGCGCCGGAGCGCTCATGAAGCTCGCGGGGGCCTCGGGCGTCGCCCTGTTCCACGGAGATGCGGTGACGCCGCTCGGGCTCTCGCCCGCGCCCGAGGAGCTCAGGCGCCTGCACGCGTGGATCCGGCGCCACGTCGCGGATCGGCCGGTGTTCCACAGCGAGAGCCTGGCGAGGCTCGAGCCCGCCCTCGCCGGCATCAAGGACGCGGCGAGCGGCGTGCTGTGCATCTCCATCCCCGAGCCGGATCCCTGGTACGTGGTCTGGCTCCGGCCCGAGGTGATCCAGACCGTGAACTGGAGCGGCAACCCCGAGAAGCCGGTGGAGAGCTCGGCCGAGGGCACGGTGCTCGGGCCCCGGCGCTCCTTCTCCCTGTGGAAGCAGATCGTCGAGCGGACCGCCGTCGCCTGGAGGCCCGCCGAGATCGAGGCGGTCGAGCTGCTCCGGCGCGCGCTCATCGAGCTCGATCTCACGCGGCAGGTCGTCCGGGAGCGGAGCGCGCGCGCCGCCGCCGAGCGGAGCAACGCCGAGCTGGAGCAGTTCGGGTACATCGTGGCGCACGACCTCAAGGAGCCGCTCCGCGGGATCAAATCGTTCTCGACCTTCGTGATGGAGGACGACGGGGCGGCGCTCTCGTCCGAGTCGCAGAGCCACATGCGGCGCATCGACGACCTCGCCGGACGCACGATGGAGTTGATCAACTCTCTTTACGAATACTCCCGCGTCACCCGCGTGGACTTCTCCTTCGGAGAGATCGACCTCGGCGAGGTGCTCGCGGACGTCGAGCGGCGGCTCGCGGGCACGCTCCGGCAGCGCGGCGCCGTGATCCGCGCGCCGCGGAGGCTCCCCAGGGTGTTCTGCGATCGCATCCGGATCGGGGAGGTGCTGGCGAACCTCATCGCGAACGGCATCAAGTACAACGTGAGCCCCGAGCCCTGGGTGGAGGTGGGGTTCGATGAGACCACCATCCCCACGATCTTCCACGTCAGGGACAACGGGGTGGGCATCCCCGCGGACGAGCGGCACCGGCTCTTCACGATATTCGAGCGGCTCTCGACAGCGGCGCAGTACGGCGAGGGGACGGGCTCGGGGCTCGCCATCACGCAGCGGATCGTCGAGCGGCACAAGGGGAAGATCTGGGCGGAGTCGCCGCCGGGCGGGGGCACGACGTTCTACTTCACGCTCGCCGAGGCGCCCCTCAACGACCCGTGAGCCCGGGCGAGGCCGCGGGCGTCGACCTCGGGGCGCGCGGCGCACGTCAGAGACGTCAGAGGCCGTCGTCCCCGGGCGCGCGCCGCGGGTGGACGGTGGCGGAGACGATCTTCCAGTCGCCCTCGACCTTCTCCATCCGGAGCGCCACGGGCAGCTCGTCGCGGCGGACCGGCTGTCCGTGCCGCGCGCCCGTGACCGTCGCTGTGGCGGTCACCTCGGCGGTCATGCCGGCGGGGTCGACCTGGACGTCGGTGCCGCCGAAGCGCACGTCCGCTGTCTGGTAGACGATCGCGGCCTGGGTCGCGGCCGCCGTGAGGTCGTCCCGGCCGCTGAGCCGATCGTTGATCTCGACGATGCGGGCGCTCGCCTCCTTCGTGAAGATCTCGGCGAACTCCTTGCGAACGCGGCCGTGGCGCACCAGCGGGTTCCGCTCGCCGTCGTCGATGCGCACCGCGTCCTCGAGCTGGGTGAGGCGCTCGCGGATCCGGTCCTCCTCGGAGGGCGAGAACAGCAGCGCCACCACGGCGAGGACGACACCGACGGCGATGAGCCCGAGCGGGAGCCAGCGCTTCATGCAGGGAGTATAGGCGACGGCGCGCGCAAGGTCCGCGCAGGCGCGCGCGAGGTCGGCCGGGGCGCGCGGAACGGCGCGCCGTGGAGGCCCCCGTCAGGCGCGCAGGCTGGTGGCGGCGAGGGCGCCCACCTTGAGCGCGCTCAGGATCGCCTCGCGGAGCCTCGCGGAGCCGAGCACCTCTTTCCAGAGATAGCCCGCGATGCCGAGCGACTGCGCCCGCGTCAGCATCATCGGGGCCGGCTGGCCTGTGATGAAGATCACCGGGGCGTCGGTGATGCGCTTCAGCTCCTCGAGCACCGCGAGGCCGTCCATGTCGGGGAGGCGGTAATCGAGGATGATGCAATCGGGCGGGCTCTTCGCGCACTCCTCGAGGGCGGCCTTCCCCGTGGGCGCCTCGATCAGCTTGACCTCGATGTCGCCCCAGTCCTTCAGATAGCGCCGGTAGATGGTGCGATCGATCTCGCTGTCCTCGACGAGGAGGACGACTGCCTTGCGGAGCGCCATGGGGACCAGACTCCCTTCTCCAGGTGCCCCGCGCAACATGGATGGCGTCGATAGCGCGTGGGGCGCCGCCCGGACGGTCGCACGGGCAGCCCCTGACGCGGCTGGCCGGCGGCGCTGACGAGCGGCTAGCTCCCGACGATCGGCTCGAGGCACCTGTCGCGCGCGTCGCGGAGCGCGCCGAGCGCGACGTCGATGACCTCGCCGCCGGCGGCCTCGATCGTGAGGCGGTCGCCGCCTGTCGCGCCGAGCTCGATGCACGGCACGCCCGCGGCCTTCGCCCTGCGCGCGACCTCGGGCGCGTCCTCGGGCCGGACGCTCACCACGATGCGGCTCGGCGCCTCGCCGAACAGCGCCTCGGCGAGCTCCTCGCCCTCCGGCAGCTTCACCCGGGCGCCCACCATCGCCGCCGGGTCGTCGACGGCGGCGCAGCACTCGCCGAGCGCGATCGCGAGCCCGCCGTCCGAGACGTCGTGCGCGCTCTGGAGGAGCCGCGGCCGCGCGCGCGCGAGCTCGAGGCAGAGCGCCTGCAGCCGCGCCTCGCGGTCGAGATCGAGCGCGGGGCTCGGGCCCTTCACCTCGCCTGTGTGGCGCGCGACGTACTCCGAGCCGCCGAGCGGGCCGCCGCGCAGGTCGCCGAGCAGCAGCACCGCGAGGCCGGCGGAGGGGAACGAGGCCCGCAGCACGTCGCCCGCGTCCGCGACGAGGCCGACCACCGCCACCGTCGGGGTCGGCAGGATCGCGCGGCCGTCGGTCTCGTTGTAGAGCGACACGTTGCCGCTGACGACGGGCACCGAGAGCGCGCGGCACGCCGCGGCCATGCCGTCGATCGCGAGCGCGAACTGCCGCATGATCTCCGGCCGCTCGGGGTTGCCGAAGTTGAGGCAGTCGGTGAGGCCGATCGGCTCGCCGCCCGCGCACACGACGTTGCGGCACGCCTCGGCCACCGCCATCGCCGCGCCCTGGAACGGGTCGAGCTCGCAGAGGCGGCCGTTGCAGTCGCTCGAGAACGCGAGCAGCTTCTCGAACCGCTGGCCGTCCTTCTCGCACGGGACGCGCACAACCGCGGCGTCGCTGCCCGCCCGGACCTCGGTGCCGCCCCGCACGATCTGGTCGTACTGCCGCCACACCCACGCGCGCGAGCCGAGGTTCGGCGAGCCCGCCATCTCAAGGAAGAGCCCGGACCAGGAGGGCGGCGCCGGGATGGCGCGCGGGTCGAACGCGCGGCGCGCCGGCAGCGTGGCGTCGTCGCGCTGCGGGCGGTCGTACTTGGGCGCCGCGTCGGTGAGGAAGTCGACAGGGAGATCGCAGACGACGACGGGTTGGCGGGCGACGGCGGCGACGCCGGCGGCCGCGCCGCCGAGCGGGTCGTAGCCGGGCGTGGCGCGCACGACCCAGCGGCCCGTGTCGGTCACCTTGCCGATGATCGCCGCGTCGAGCTCCCACTTCGTGCAGATCTCGATGACGCGCGCCTCGCAGCCGGGCTTCGCGACGAGGAGCATGCGCTCCTGCGACTCGCTGAGGAGCATCTCGTACGGCGTGAGCCGGGCGGCGCGCCGCGGGACGAGGTCGAGGTCGAGGTCGAGGCCGCTGCCGCTCCGGCCCGCCATCTCGACCGACGACGAGGTGAGCCCGGCGGCGCCCATGTCCTGGACGCCGACGAGCAGGTCCTCCGCGAAGATCTCGAGGCACGCCTCGAGCAGGAGCTTCTCCATGAAGGGATCGCCGACCTGCACGGTGGGCCGCTGGCTCGGGCCGCCCTCGGAGAACTCGTCGGAGGCCATCGTCGCGCCGTGGATGCCGTCGCGCCCCGTCTTGGCGCCGACGTAGAGCACGTTGTTGCCGACGCCGCTCGCGCGCCCGTAGAAGATGCGGTCGGCGCGGACGACGCCGCAGGTGAAGGCGTTGACGAGGATGTTGCCGTCGTAGGCGCGGTCGAAGAAGAGCTCGCCGCCCACGGTCGGCACGCCGATGCAGTTGCCGTAGCCGCCGACGCCCGCGACGACGCCGCGGAGGAGCTGCGGCGTGCGCGGGTGGTCGGGCCGGCCGAAGCGGAGCGAGTCGAGGTTGGCGACGGGGCGCGCGCCCATGGTGAAGACGTCGCGCAGGATGCCGCCGACGCCGGTGGCCGCGCCCTGGTAGGGCTCGATGTACGACGGGTGGTTGTGCGACTCCATCTTGAAGACGGCCGCGAACCCGTCGCCGATGTCGACGACGCCGGCGTTCTCGCCGGGGCCCTGGATGACGCGCGGGCCGGTCGTGGGCAGCCGGGAGAGGTGCACGCGCGAGCTCTTGTACGAGCAGTGCTCGCTCCACATCACGCTGAGCACCCCGAGCTCGGTGAACGTCGGCTGCCGCCCGAGCCGCTCGCGCGCGCGCTCCCACTCGCTCGGCGAGAGCTTGTGCGCCTGCGCGAGCGCGAGGTCGACCGGCGGATCGCCGGGGAAGGAGGAGGGGGACGCGGAGTTCACAGGGTCGACAGCCATCGCGACCCTAGCTAGCGCAAGGACGGGGGGAACGGAAGCGGGTGAGCGCGCTCTACGCGTCTCGCTTCACGAGCAGCGCGGTGAGATCGTCTATCTGCTTGGCCGAGCCGGCGAAGCGGCGCACCTCGGCGAGGAGGGCGCCGAGGATGTCGGAGGTGGGCCGCGCGTGCAGGCGGTGGATGAGATCGCCCACGCGCTCCTTGCCGAACACCTGGCCGGCGGCGTCCTGGTACTCGTAGAAGCCGTCGGTGAGCAGCACGAGGAGGTCGCCCGGCGCCATCACGAGGGGCGGCGTCGGGGGCAGGTCGAGGTCGCTGAACATGCCGAGCGGGACGGTCGACGGATCGCGCCACACGATCTGGCCCTCGGCCGCCCGGTAGTGGAGCAGCGGCCCCTGCCCGGCCGCGTGGTAGCGGAGCTGGTGCGTGGTCGGGTCGAGGATGCCGAGGAACGCCGTGATGAAGCGGTCGTTCGGCAGGTCCTCGATGAGCTGCTGGTTGATGTGGTGCATCAGCGCGTCCATGTCGGCCGAGAGGCGGAGGCCGATGCGGAGCATCGCGCGGAACTGGGTGATGCTGAGCGCGGGGCCGATGCCGTGGCCGGCCGCGTCGGCGAGCAGGAGGAGGATCGGCGGCGCGTCGGTGCGCTCGTCGAGCCGGATGACGTCGTAGATGTCGCCGCCGGTGTCGTCGGCCGGCTTGCTGAACGCCGACAGCGAGTATCCGGGGCAGCGCGGGAGCCGCCGCAGCAGGATGTTCTGCTGGATGTCGCGCGCGATGGTGAGGTCGTGCTCGAGCTTGATCTTGATCATGCGCTCCTCGAGCAGGAGCGTGCGCTGCACGGCGACGGCCGCCTGCGCCGCGAGCAGCTCGGCGACGTCGCGCTCGTCGGGGCCGAAGTGGCCCACGGCCGAATTCAGCATCTGGAGCACGCCGACGAGCTTGTCGTCGAGCCCGATGAGCGGCACCGTGATCAGGGATTTCGTGTGATATCCCGTCCGGCGGTCGATCTCGGGGTTGAACCGCGGGTCGGCATAACAATCGTCGACGACGACGGTCTGGCGCCTGCGCGCGCACTCGCCGGCGATGCCCTTGTCGATGCTGACGCGGATCTGCGCCTCGCCCGTGGCGACACGCGAGTAGAGCTCTTTGGCCTCCTCGTCGTAGAGGAAGACGCTGCCGCGGTCCGCGCCGATCACCTCCCGCCCCGTCTTGATGATGAGCTCCAGGAGCTCCGTGAGATCGCACGGCGCCGCGAGCTTGCGCGACACGTCCAGGATCAGGATGAGCGACGACGCATCGATCAGGGAGGGAGTGCCCACGCGCATGCGGCCGGAGAGTTTGGGCTACGTGGAAATAGGGGTCAAGACATGGTCTCGCCCGGGATGTCCGCGGCGAACCTTTCCGAACCTGTCACCCGGCGCGTCGCGCCGCGCTCGCGTGGGATCGGCGCTCTGCGCATCGTCTCCGGGCGGCGTTTTCTCGAGCGCCGGCGGTCGAGAGCGCCCCGGCGACGAGGCGAGAGCGCGCGAGCGCGTGGATCGACGTCGGCGTCGCGGCGCCCGCGGCGGTGGAGTCGGCGCTACCACCTCGGCCCTACCTGTCCTAGAACACGCGACGCACACTCCCTTGAAAGCGAGCTCTTCATGATCCGCCTCCGTCTCGCCGCCCTCGTCCTGCCCGCTGCCCTTGTCGCGGCCGGGTGCGAGGCGCCGCCCGCGCCCGTGGGCGCGGCGCCCGACGCGTCGC
>NZ_JEMA01001179.1 GCF_001589285.1 Sorangium cellulosum
CTTCTGAGAGGGCGCGGTAACACGAAAGCCGTACGAGCAGTCCAGAAACTCCTCCTCGTAGACGGCTTCAAGCACCATGGCAACTGCGCGTTGCAGCACCTTATCCTCGAAGGTTGGAATACCGATCGGCCTCGTTTCCGAGCCCGACCCTTTCGGGATATGGACTCTGCGCACCGGCGGCGCACGGTACGTGCCGGATTTCGCGCGTTCGAGAAGCGACCGGAGGTTGTCCTCCAGATGTGCCGCATAGTCGTCCGCACTCTGTCCGTCCACACCCCTCGCGCCATCCTTGCGCGTCCTTCGATGTGCCTCACGTAGCCATTCCAGGTCGATGTGATGAGCAAGCGTCGTGAGCGGCTGTTCGCGGAGTTGCCGCGCCAGCCATGCTATCCGTTTGAGTCGTGTTGAGATGGGTACCAAGCCCGATGTCTCTTCCATCTTTCCCTCATACGGTTCCGTGTCCCTGCGCGCCCTTCGCTCCACGGGGTCCCACGGCTCGGTTCCCCCGATTCGTCGCTACTATGGCGCGCTCCGACGTCCCACTGCCCCGCTTCGGCTTCGCTCGTGCTCGCCTTCACGGTTCCGTCTCACGACGGAGCCAATGGGACCTCCCAAGTTCCTCGGCGACCCTCGCCACGCATGCCCCGGCTCTTCGACTCCGGTGGAATCTCAGGAGCAGGCCTCCGGGAACATGTCCCTACGCATCGCTCCCTCGATGTTGCCTTCCGGGCTTACGGTCCCGTCGGCTTCCACGACTTCTTTCTTTCGGAGCCCGATTCCGCAGCCCGCGTGCTCGCTGTCTACGCTTCGTGGTCCGGGTTGCCCTCGGTCACCACGCAAGACTCGCTTCCGACTGGCGGCCCTACCTTGGTCGGGCAGGAATTCAACCCGCTGGGTCGCTACATCAGGTTTCAGTTGGTGTGGACTTCACATGGCATCCTCCTGATCGAAGCTGTGCTTGGCGCACCGCAAGTGAAAGAAGACCTGTCGCATCGCCGTCGCGCGCAGCCCTCACCCCGCCTGCCGGAACCGCCGCAGCCGCAGCGAGCTGAGGAGCACCGACACGCTCGACAGGCTCATGGCGGCGCTCGCGAGGACCGGCGACAGCAGCCAGCCCGTCACCGGGTAGAGNCGACAGCAGCCAGCCCGTCACCGGGTAGAGCGCCCCGGCGGCGATCGGGATGCCGATCAC
>NZ_JEMA01001180.1 GCF_001589285.1 Sorangium cellulosum
GGTGGGGCTCAACCTGGGTCGAGTCGTCGCACAACCTGCGTCGATTCGTGCCAAGCCACACAACCTGCGTCGGATCGCGCCAGCCTGGGTCAGTCAAACATCGACCGGCTCAACCTCGGTCGGGTCACGCCGGCCTGGATCAGGTCAACCTCGGTCGGCTCGCGATCGGGTCGCGGGTCGCCTCAGGCGAGCGCACGCCAGGGCGAGCAGCACGAGCGCAGGGGCGCTCCGGCTGGCCGGTAGCGTCATGCGCGCCTCCCCCGCGAACGCACACCCGCGTGAAGACGAGGGCTCCGGCCCCGGCGACGCCATCAGGAGCTCCTTGCACGAGGTGAAGCAGTGGCACGTCTGCTCGGAGCCGGCGCCAAAGGCGACGCAGGGCCCGTCGCAATCGTCGGACACGCTGCAGGCCTCGCCGAACAGCCCGCTCCGCAGCTCCCGGTAGCCGCATCGCTTCCCGAACGCCTCGGGCAGGCACAGCATCCCGGTGGGGCAATCGGCGTCCTCGGCGCACGCGCGAGCGCAGAAGTCCTCCCCCGGATCCAGCCCCTCGGCCCCACCCGGCATTGTCGCCTCCACCGCCTCCAGGTAAGGCGCCACGAAGTCCGCGAGGTACGCGTCGACCCGGGTATGGACGCCGAACTCATCGCAGGCCGCGTCCCCCGAGCGCGCGATCCCGAACACCCGCTCCACCCCGTCCTCCACGAGGAGCGCCGCGCTGCCCGAATCCGCGCCGCAGATCAGCGAAGGTCCGGGCGCCGTCCGAAACGTTGTCGCGTCGACCGAGGTGATGAGCGTATTCCCCGTCTGCTTTGCGCCAGCATCGCCGTTCGCGAACGACGCGCCAAAGCCGACGATCCGGATCGTCTGCCCCACAGCGCCGGCCTCGAGAGCCGCCTCCCGTAGCTGCGCCGGACGAACGGGCGCCGGCTCCGCGAGCAGCAGCAGCGCGAGGTCGTTCTGCCGCGTGTCCGGATCGTAGGCGGGGTGCAGGTGCGCCTCGACGATCCGCGCGTGGTAGCCCAGGACCGCGACATGCGAGCCGAAATACGCCTCCATTTCCTCGACGCGCCTCGCGGAAAGACAATGGGCAGCCGTGAGCAGCACGCGGGGCGCGACCAGCACCGCCGAGCAGAACGTATCGACGTCGTGCCCTTCAGGGCAGAGGGCGCGTCGAGCCCGCAACGCCGCCACCGCGGGATCACCGTCGGTGGGAGCCCCCTCGGTGATCGCCGCCCGGACGCTGCCCGTCGGGGGCTCCCGGCCATCGGCGCAGCCGACCGCGACCGCCGCGAGCAGCGCCAGCGCTCCCGCGCAGCGCCCGACCGAGACAAGACCGCCGCCGTCCCCTCCCCCGGCCCGCCGCACGACCCCGCTCTCGGTCAGAGGCACCTGCCGATGATCGAGTTGAAGAAATCGTCGTCCGCCTCCCAGTACTCGTCACCACACTCGGCGTCCCAGGGATTGACGGAGCCCCCGTGCTTGCGGCCGCAGCGATCGTGATCGAGGCAATCGTAGGTGTACCCGGCGGTGCCGAACCCGCACCCGCCGCCGCATTTGCCCATGCAGTCGTTGCTGTTCGGGCCAGCAAAGATGGACTCGTACTGCAAGCAGTGGCCGTTCGCGTCATGGGTCGCCAGCGAGGTCGCGTTGCACCGGATATAGCGGATGCCGTCCTCGTCCGAGCCCTGGTGATCGACCTCGATCCCGCCGGTCTCCGCGCGCTCGTCGCCCTCCTCGAAGACGGTGACGCCGGGCGGAGCCACGCGGACTGTCTCCCCCGGGGGCTTGCTCAGGTCGAGCTCTCGCTCCGGCATCGTCAACCCGGCCGGCGCCTCCGACCAGAACGAGATGCGCCGCACCAGGAAATCCTCGTGAACGCGGAGGCTCTCCTGGTCGCCGCCGAAGTGCTCGCCCAGCGCGGCGAGCGCGCGCTTCAGAGCCGCGAGATCCTCGGCGTACAGCGCGCCGTTGTAGCCGTTCCAGCGAGCGCGCATCGCGCCGCCATCGTAGCTCGCATCGAACGGTTGCCCGTTGACCTCGAGGTGCAGCGTGGCGGTGGCCAGCCCGGTCCGGTGCGCCTCGAACGCGACGCGCTCCCCGCCCGCCTCGAACGACCCCGAGAAATCCGTCTCGGTGTGCGCCGTGATGCGGAGCGCCGACTCGCCGGCCTCCGCCCCGAGGGACGCCGACGGCTCCTCTCCGCTGATCGCGGTGCAGGCCGCCGCCCCCAGCGCGATCGCGACCACGCCACCCACATGCATCCTTCTTGACATGTGCACTCCTCGATGCCCGATTTCACAGGAACCGGGCCCCGCTCGTATCATGCCATCGAACCTGGAGCGCGCCTGACGCTACCCACGCGAGCAGTTCGCTGCCCCGGACGCGGTCCTGCGGCAGATCCAGACCAGGCATCCATCGATGTACGACGTCAAACGATGGAGATCAAGGCAAATGGGGCCCTGACCAGCGCAGATGAGCCTGCATGCGCCCATGTTTCACGGCATGGTGTCACGGCTCGGTGTCAATCGCGTGAACGGGCTGGCATCCCGGTTTGCGGCGATCGGGGGCTGGCCGCCTGCGCCCGCGCGGGCGCTCAGGACGAGCCGCCGGAGTCCTCGAGCTTCTTCATGCCCCAGGCCAGATCCTCGCGCAGCCAGCCTTTGGCGCCTTCCACGTTGACGACGCGGAGCCAGCGCCCCTTCCGGTCGAGGACCTTGAACACCTCCCCGCGCTCGGTCCGGAACGCCACCTCCGCGGAGGTCGTCGGCGCCTCGCGCACATTGCCCCGTGGAACCTTGATCACGATCGTCCTGACCTTGGCCAGGAGTCGATCGGCCACCCACGCGAGATCACCCTCGAAATCCTTGATCTTGCACCACCCGCCCTCGCGCTCCACGACCTTGACCGGGTAGTACCGGGTGGCGGTGAACTCGACGGGCTCGCTCGTCGACGGGCCCGCGCGGAAGTTCGCCACAGGGACCTTGACGCTGAGCAGCTCGGCCCGAGCCACGCTCGAGAGCGCTACAACGGCGAAGATAACTGGCACCATCGGCCGCATGTTCACGGCTGCCTCCTCACGTTCATGTCACTCGCTCGCGCCCCTGCCGGCCCGGTCGATGCTGTCCATCTCCAGAGGACCCCCCGCTCGCAACCCAGGCCGCCGCCACGAACGCGCGAGTCCACCTCTCATCCCTCATGACAACGGCATCACGCCTGCACGCCGGTCTCCTCGAACCGCGCCCCGCTCGCGCCGTTCGCCGCCCGGGCGTCGGCCCTGGACGGCGCCCTCTCATGGGCCCAGTGGATCGTCCGGTGAGGGAGCGGCATCTCGATGCCGTGCGCGTCGAACGCCTTCTTGAGGCGCCGGCGGTACTCCCGGCCTATCTGCCACGGCTCGGTGGGCTGCGTCTTGATGCGAGCGCGGACGACCACCGCGCGATCGTCGAACGACTCCACGCCAAGGATCTCCAGCGGCTCGAGGATGCTCGCCTTGTAGCGCCTGTCCTCCTGGAGCTCGCGCCCGGCCTCGCGCATCACCCGCATCACCTTGTCGACGTCTTCCTTGGAGGCGACGCCGACGTCGAACACCATGGCAGACCATTCCCTGGTCATGTTCGAGAGCGCGTCGATCTTCCCGTTCTGGAAGACGTGGACCACGCCGGACTCGTCGCGCAGCGTCACCGTCCGGAGGCCGACGTGCTCCACGAGGCCGCCGGTGCCGTTGACGATCACCATGTCGCCGATCCGGATGTGGTTCTCGAGGAGCAGAAAGAAGCCGGAGATGACGTCGCGCACGAGCTCCTGCGCCCCGAGGCCGATCGCCAGACCGGCGATGCCCGCGCCCACGAGGAGCGGCGCGACGTTGACCCCGAGCTGAACGAGGACGAGCATCACCACAATCCCCCAGACGACAACCTTCCCGGTCGTCCGGAAGACGCCCAGCAACGTGTCGGACCGCTTCTCCATCTCGCGCGCCGTCCTCACATCACCGCTGCGGCCCCGCCTCCTCAGCGACACGTCCACGCGCTTGCACAGGAGGTGGAGCACCTTGAGCAGCGCGAGCGCGAGGAGCAGGATCAGCAGCAGGCCCGGCAAGACGTGGATTGCCCACGTGACTGTGTGCCGGAGGACCTCCCGCCAGAACGTGACGTCGAGCCATGAGTGGATCTGCGGCATGGGCGCGGGCACCTCCTCCGGGCGGCGCCGGCAACCCATGTGCCAGCGCGCTCGGGGCTGCGAGGCCGGGCCGTGGGCGCGCGCGGCTGCGCGGCGGGCGGGCCACGCGCGCGTGCACGGCGGGCCGGCCACGCGCGCCGATGCGACACGATGTCGCACAGGAGCCGGATTGTCCCGCGAGGTGGTACGCTCCTCGGATGAGCCACGACGATCTCGGACCCGCGCCGATCCGGTTCCTGCGGCCTCCAGGCTGCGGCGACACCGTGCGGCCGATGCGGAGCCCGGCGGTCCACACCTATGTCGCCCTCGCCCTGCACGTCGGCGGTCGCATGCGGGTGGAGCATCGCGGCGAGTTCGAGCTGCGCGCCGGACACCTCCACATCATTCCTGCCGGGGACCCGCACCGCGTGCTGTCCGCGAGCCGCCCCGAGATATGGGGGCTGGGCTTCTGCCGGACGTGCCTCGATCCGGCGCGCTACGGCGGCCTGTTCGCGCCGCTCGACCGCGTCCGCGGCGGGGCCTCTCCCGTGATCGAGCTGCCGGCGGCGCGGCAGGCGTACGTGCTCGACCTGCTCCGGGAACTCGAGCGAGAGCAGCAGGCAGCGGCCCCGATGCCCGTGATCGCCGAGAGCCTGCTCGCGCTGGTCCTCGCGGAGGTCGTGCGCGCGAGCGGCGGTATCCAGGCCGCGCCGGCGCAGCGGCCGTCGCTCGTGGCCCAGGCCCTGGCCATGATCGAGGCCCGGTGCCTCGGGCCGCTCTCGCTGAAGGAGGTCGCGGCGGCTGTGCGACGGTCGCCTGCCCACGTGACCACTGCGGTCAAGCAGGCCACCGGGCGCACTGTCGGCGCGTGGATCATCGAGGGGCGCCTGGCCGAGGCGCGGCGCCGGCTCGTCGCGACCGACGAGTATGTCGACGTGATCGCCGAGCGCGTCGGCTACGCCGATCCGAGCCACTTCGTGCGGCTGTTCCGGCGCCACCACGGCGTCACCCCCGCCGCCTGGCGTGCCCAGCACCGCCGCGCCGCCTGACCAGCGAGACGACGCCGCCCTCGAAGCGGATCGGCGCGGCGAGCAGCGCCCGGAACGCCTTGTACCCCGCCACCCCCGGGCGGAAGGCGTGCAGGAACACGTGGTGGCGCCCGTCGGCGCCGATGGCCACCGACGGGTGCCCTGGCCCCCACCATTCCTCGCTGGAGCTCAGGAAGGCCTCCGACGACTTGCTGTACGGGCCCGTGGGAGCGTCCGCCACGGCCGCGCCGATGCCGTAGTGCGCGGTCGAGAAGTCGTTGCCGGCGTACAGCAGGTGATAGCGACCGCCCTCCTGGGTGATCCAGACGCCCTCGATGATGTGCGCTTCCCAGGGCCTATCGTTCTCGAGGATGACGGCGGGCTCCCCCTCCAGCCTGCGGCCGTCCGCCGACAGCCGCTGGGCGTAGATGCGGGTCCTGAGCGCCCGCGATATCAAGGCGATCTCCTCCGCCTGCGCGCCGCGCGCGCGCGCCCGCAGCGTCTCCAGCCGCTCCGCGAACCCCGTGAGCTCCGCGGCCGCCGCCTCGATCAGCGGCTGCAGGACGAAGAACTGCTCCATGGGCTCGAGGGTCTCCACCCACGGCCACAGCGTCAGCGCCAGGACCGCGGTGCGCTCGTCTTCGCGGGCCACGAACAGCTCGCGCACCCAGGCGGGCTCCCGGTGAAGCAGGGCGGCCAGCAGGCGGGGCCACACGCCGTTGTCGTCCTTTTTCCAGACCAGCCAGGGCGCGCCGTGGGCGTCCACGAGGAGGTGGGCGTCGATCACGTCCCCGGTGACGATCGGCGCGTCGTCCGCCTCGAACGGGCCGTCCGGGCTCGCGCCTCGGGCGAGGCCGATTGCGAGCGAGCGGTCCTGCGTGCGGGCGGTGAAGCAGAGCCAGTATGCATCCCCGACCCGGTGCATCTCCGGCGCCCAGAAATCCGCCCGGTTGAAGCCGGTCAGCGTCCAGGCCGGCGTGCGCCCCTCCGGGAAGACGAAGCCGGTCAGCCGCCAGGTCGTCAGGTCGTTCGAGGCCAGGATGGGGAAGGCGTTCGGCGCGTCGTTCGAGGTCACGAGCAAGCGCCACGCGCGCTCGCCCACCCGCACCACGCACGGGTCGCCGTAGCCGTAGAGGATCTCCGGCGCGATGGGCTCGGTCAGCAGGGGCTGCAGCGGCGTCCCGCCATTCCGCGGCGGCGGCGGGGTGCGGGCGAGCGGCATGCGGGTCCCGACGTCGCGCGCCAGCGCCTCGAAGAGGTCGAGGTAGTCCGGCTGCTCCGCCCGGGCGAGTTCGTAGCGCCGCGCGTCCTGCCCCGGCTCGGTCACCTGGAAGCTGCGCGGCCCTCGGCGGTTGAGCGTGACGCCGAAGGTGAACGGCGCGAGGGGCGGCGTCTGCAGGGCGATGGCTTCGGCGTGCATGCGATGGGCTCCTCGAGGACTGCCATGCTCGGCAACAGGGACCTGGGCCCGGTCGCGCCGCTGTCCGCCGAAGGCTCGCTGGGCGCGGCACGGCCCCGGCCGCTGCTACCCCGACCCGGGAATGCTGCGATGTTGTACCATGGTCGCTGTCCTGACATGCTGTACGGGGTGATGACGCTGGGGCTCGCCGGCGACGCTGAACGCTGGCGATCCAGGCGACACATGGAACGACGCGCATGCCGAGCAGAACGAAAGAACGACCGGAATCCTCGCTTCCGAAGGGCATCGGGAAGCCGGCGCAGCGGGCGCTCGCTGCGGCCGGCGTCTCTCGCCTGGACGATGTCGCTCGGCTCACAGAAGCCCAGCTCATGGGGCTTCATGGCGTGGGCCCCAAGGCGATCGGGGTCATCAAGGCTGCTCTCGAAGCAGAAGGAAAGTCTCTTGCCAAAGAGACGTAGCCCGCGTCGTCCGGGCACCGCATCCCGCGTGCGCCTGCTCGCGGGGGCGCCGAGTATTGGATAGCGGATAGCGCGCGCATGGGCCGCAGCGTCGAGGTGCTCAGTCGTCGCCCCGGACGCGATGGAGGATGTACCTCGCCGTCAGCTTTCCGAGCTGGCTCGCCGCGTCCCGCGCGCGCCCTCCGCTCGATGGGTTGTACAAGGACGCTGGCGACTTCGTCTCGAACAGGACCTCATCGAGCACCCTCCCGGCCGGGTCGGTGATCTGCACCGTCGCCTTGAGGACCGTGTCCATGTTGAAGACCCCCGTGAAGATGCCGGGCTCGTAGAACGTCACGTTCGAACGGATGAAGAACGGCGCGTCGGCAGCGCTCGTCGCCTGGACGACGGCGACGTCCTCCGACGCTGCCTGCGCGAGGAGAGCCTCGGTGAACTGCTCGTTGATCGCCGCCTTGTCCCCCTGCCAGTTCATCCGCTGCTCGTCGTCCTTCTCCGCCATCCAGTCGGCCTCGGTGACGTCGCCGACCTCGAGGGCGTGGAACGTCACCGGCACGACCCCGAAACGCCCCTTGCCGTAGAACGGGTTCGGAACGGCCTGACGGGTGGTCTTCCAGGGATGCCCGCACCCGGCGAGCAAGGCAGCCAGGCATAGCATCAGGATCCAGAGCGCAGGTCGACGGTGCACAGAGGGCCTCCTTCTCAAGCAGTGGCGGCGCGCGGGCGCATGACGCCGCGATCCTAGCGGCAAGCGCCGGCGGCGGCGTGAGAAAGCGCGCGCCAGTCGCGGCGGTGGGCGATAGGCCAGCTCTGGGCCGTCAATCCCGCAGCTTGGACACGAACGCGACCTTGGCCTCGATCTCGCCGCAGCCCGCGCGCTTCGACATGACGCACAGGGTGGCGAGCAGCAGAACCCTGGCGAGATCCCGCAGCCGGGCCAGGTTGGGCGGCAGGTCGGAGGCGCACACAGCGCCGACGCGAGGGGGGCTGCGGTGAGAGGCGGTCACGCGCGACGTGGAGCCGGAGCGGGGTGCGGGGCTCGCGTGGTGTCACTGGGCAGACGGAACTGTGAACCAACAGTCACACTCGGTCTTGTATCACAGGGTTCGCTGTAAACGACAGGACACACGTAAGGTCACCCACAGCGGTGCGACCCCAACCTGGGTCGGTCGGTCGCTGCGACCCCAACCTGGGTCGGTCGTACGGGGTCGGTCGCTGCGACCCCAACCTGGGTCGGTCGTACGCTGCGGCTGCAACATTGCAATCGGGCAGCACGACCCCAACCTGGGTCGGTCGGTCGCTGCGACCCCAACCTGGGTTGGTCGCTGCGACCCCAACCTGGGTCGGTCGCTGCGCAACCTGGGTCGGTCGCTGCGACCCCAACCTGGGTCGGTCGTGCGCTGTGGCTGCAATATTGCAATCGCAATCTGCGCGACCCCGACCTGGCGCGACCCCGCCCCCAACCTGGGTTGGGTCGGCGCCAACCTGGGTCGGGTCGGCGGGTCGGCGGGGTCGCCGGCAGCATCACCTGCGCCGAGGCGGCCGATCCTCGCTTCGCCCCCTGCCCGGCCTCCAGCCCGGCTCGGGTCACCGGGCGACGCACGCGCTAGGTCGGGTTCGCATAGGAGAACGCAGCGCGGCTTCCCTCGATGTAGTCGCGCAGCGTCATCGGCGCGCGCCCCGTCAATCGTTGCACCGTATCGAACGTGTCTGCGGCGTCCTTCAGCGATCCATTGCGCGTCCGCTCGAAGACGTTGCGCACGCAGGCCATGTACACCGGGTCCGCGCCGAGCGCCGTCATGGTGCCGAGGAACTCGCCCGGCTCTCTCGCCTCGTCACGCCACGGCAGGCCCGTGACCGCCGCGATCATCGCGGCGATCTCCTTCATCGAGGCGACCTCCGTGCCGAGGCCGTAGGCGCGGCCCGCGTGCGCCTCCGGCTCGCGCAGCACCGCCGCAGCGACGCGGGCGATGTCGCCGGTGTCGACCCAGCTCGTGCGCGCGTCGCCGATGTAGTGGGGCAGAACGCCGGGCGCTGCGCCTCCCACCTGCAGGAGCAGCGGCAGGTTTTGCATGAACGACGTCGGGCGAAGGTGCGTGGCGTCGACGCCCGACCTGTCGATGTAGGCCTCGACGACCTGGTGCCAGGCGAAGTGGACGATCGTCGTATCGGGGCTCGCGTGCGCCCCGAGGTGCACGAGCTGCGTCGCCCCGACGGCCCTGGCAGCGTCGATCGCCGCCTTCGATTGCGCGATCATCTTGAGGTCATACCCGGTCAGCAAGAACACGCGGTCGACGCCGCGCATGGCGCCGACGATCGGCTCGAGGCCTCGCGTCTCGGCCAGGTCGAGGTCGATGAGCCGCGTCTCGACGCCGCGCGCCTCGAAGGCGGGCGCCGCCTCCGGCCGGCGCACGGCGGCGACGAGCTTCACCCGCCCGGCGGCGTTGTCGGGCAACAGCTCGTCGATGAGCGCGCCGCCAATCTTACCGGTCGCGCCGAAGACAAGAATCGTGGGAATGGCCATGTTACGTATCCCTCTCGGTGCAAGCTCGACAGCCTCCATGCTGCGGCCCGCGCTGCGCCTCCGCCATGACCGTTCGTACGGATTGCTTGGCCGTTCGTCCGTGGACCCACCGCACAGCCAGGACCTCGCTGGAACATGGCGCTCGCCCTGCTGCGGCCGGCGACCGGCTGCGGCGACCGGACCAGCGCGACAGCCTCGACCGCGGCCCGGCCGTGGCGCCGCGGCGTCCCCGGCTCGCCCGGCCACAACGGCCCTGGGCAGACGCCGCCCGTGCGGTAGAACGAAGTCCCCCCTTGCCGAGGAGCTGCCGCATGACGAGCCGTCTTCAGGAGCGCCTGCTCGCGATCATGGACCGCAAGAACCACTGGGCCTGGACGCACCTCACCGGCCCTGGGCTGACGCGCGATCAGCTCGCCGTCCACTTCCGGCACGAGTACCGCGTCTACGTGCGCGACTTCCCGGTGCTGCTCGCGCGCGTGCTCGGCCAGTCGCCCCCGGCCGGCGTGCGCGGCGCCCTCGCCGAGAACCTCTTCGAGGAGCAGACAGGCAAGCTCTCGCTGGGCGTGTCGCATCCGGAGCTCTTCCTGGAGATGATCGACGGCCTGGGCATCCCGCGCGCGTCCATCGAGGACGAGTCCCTCCCGATCGAGCCCGAGGCCCGCGCCTACCGGGCGTTGCTCGACCGCGTGAGCGCGGCCCCGCCGTGGGAGGTGGGCGCGGCGGTGCTGACGATCTTCGTGGAGGGCAGCGTTCACGAGCGCGCCGAGCTGGAGGGGCGTCGAGAGATGCCGCCGATCGAGGAGGCGCTGCGCGCGCACCCGATGGTGCGTCACAACGGCTGTCCGCCGGAGCGCATGCGCCTCGTGAGGGCGCACCGGGCCGTGGAGGGCGGGCACCGGCGGGACGCGTGGGAGATGGTGCTGGGCCACGTGCCGGACGAGGGCCCGATGGCCGACGCTGTCGCGTCGGCCGTCGCCGCCGCGCACACGGCGTGGCTTGCCTACCGGGATGGAGTCGCGCGCGCGATGGGCCTCCGGCAGGGGTGAGCGAGCGCGCGCGAGACGGGATCATGGGCGTCGGTGCGCGAGCGGCGTCACCGACGTGACGACGCGTGACACTGCAATCCTACGACCGTGAGCGAACCCATCGTCGCTCGTCGAGAACCGTGATTGAATTTGCCCCCGCACCGACACCCTCCTGACGACTGCGGCGCTGCAGGCGCGCAGCGTTGCCCAGCGAGGGGCCCGGATTTCGAGCCCCGGCGCGAGCGTCGGCCGGGCGGCGGCAACTCCCTCTCACCGTTCGGAGCCGAAGATGATGACTCGAATGCGCGCGCTCTCTGTGATGTCCGCCACGCTCGTGGGGCTGCTCCTGTCCGCGGGCTGCGGCTCGGACGCAGCCGGCGACCCGGAAGGCAGCGGCGGCAGCCCGGCCGCGGGCGGCACGTCCTCCGGCAGCGGCTCGGGCGTGGGCAGCGGAGCCCCGGCCGTGGGCGCGTCGGGCGCGGGCGGCGGAGGCGCGGGCAGCGGGACAC
>NZ_JEMA01001181.1 GCF_001589285.1 Sorangium cellulosum
AGCGGCCGCGGCGGTGGAGCCAGGCGCCCGCGAGCAGCGCGGCCAGGGAGAGCGCGAGCGCGATCCACTGCGCCGGGTCGCGGGGCAGGCCGGCGCGCACGTCACGGCCCGGCGAGCGGGCGCGCCTCGGGGCGCGCGGCGCGCTCGAGGACCCAGACGTGGTGGTCGATCCACGCCCCCTCGACAGGCGTGAGCGTGAGCGTGAACGTCTCGGCCAGGCCCTCGGGCAGCGCGATCGAGGCCTCGGTCCAGCCGTCGCTCGCGCGCAGGGCGACCTGGCCGAGCTCCCGGCCGTCCGCCGTCGCGCGGATCACGGCGGGGCGGGTCGCGGCGGTGCGGAGCACGAGCCTGCCCGGGCCGTTGCGCGGGGCGCGCAGGCGGGCGGTCTCGGTCCTGCCGCTCGGGATGACGCGGCCCGCGTCGAACCGATCGCGCCCGGACCCGCGCGGGTCGGGGAGGACGCTGAAGCCGACGAAGCCGGCCTGCGGCCTCGGGAACGTGTAGCCGTGCTCCCGCTCGCTCACGAGGTCGGCGACGTCGAGCTCGTCGAGGACCTGCTCGTCCGCGCGCATCGACGCGGGCGCCTCGCCGTGCGCGAGCGGGCTCCAGTCGGCCTTGTAGATGACCTTCTCGGCGCCGCCGCAGATCACGTTCCCGACGACGGGGACCGAGACGATCTGCTTGCCGAAGATGGCCGGGAGCTCGCCCCACCAGCCCGGGTAGATGGCCATCGCGTCGGGGCGGTCCTCGGGCGGGATGCGCTCGACGAGCTCCAGCGAGGCGCCCAGGCCGTGGACGCCCGCGCGCGCGAACGGGAGGTCGTGGTAGCCGCCGAGCCCGATGAGGTCGAGCCCGGGCCGGTCCGAGGCGTAGAGGAGCGCGCCCGCGTCGCCGACGAGGACGCGGCGCACGTCGAGCTGGGCGAGCACCTTGCCGGCGACGAGGTGCTGGTCGCGGATGTTCCGGCTGGCGCGGCCGAAGAACCAGATCTGGTCGCGCATCCTCGGGAGCTGGTGGGCCCAGAAGACAGCGGCGAGGGCGAGGGCGAGCGCGACGCGCGCGACCCAGAGGCCGCTGGCGGCCAGGCCACCCCTTNCGCGCGCGACCCAGAGGCCGCTGGCGGCCAGGCCACCCCTTGCGGCGAGGCCGCCGCGGGCGCCCAGG
>NZ_JEMA01001182.1 GCF_001589285.1 Sorangium cellulosum
GGGCGCGGCGCGGGAGTACCTCCACGCCGAGCCGACGCGCTCGCCGGTGCTGAACGCGTTCCTGAGCGAGCTCGGCGCGGAGGGGAGGGCGCTCGTGCCGGCGAACGTCCACGTCTTCCACGAGCACACCCTCGCGCCGAGGCTCGTCGAGCTCGCGCGCCAGCGCGTCGTCTCCATGCTGCTCGCCGTGGGCAGGACCGACGTCGCCCTGACGCTCGCGCAGATGCCGCCGATCGCCAACGAGCGCGCGGCGCGGCTCTTCATGCGGCAGGCCGTCCACGTCGGCGGCGACCTCGGGGCGATCACGCGCGACTACGGGCGGCACTACCGGCGCTCGGGGTCTCCGGACCACGACGACCAGCGCGCGGGCTGCATCATGGCCACCTTCGCCGGACGGCTGATCGCGATGGCGGAGAAGCTCCTCGGCCCGCATGTGCGCGCCGAGGTGCGGGCCGAGCTGGAGAGGCTGACGTCGCAGGGCAGCCCGCCCGCGCGGCGGACGCGGGCGAGCGAGCTCCGGGCGCCGCAGGGCGCGGGGCGCGCCGTCACCCCGGCGGCGGCGCTCGACGCCGCGACGTCGGCGAGGCGCCCGCGAGGCAGGTAGGCGGCGCGCGGCAGGGGGCAGGGGCAGAGGGAGCAGCTCGCGGCGCGCTCGCGGCGCCGCCCGACAGCGGCGCAGATCCATCATGGCGCCGCGTCAGGCGCTGGCCTTCCCGGCGCCCGCGCTGCCGTCCCGCCGGTCGCGCAGGGCGGGGCCCATGCGCTCGCGCACCAGGTCGAGGAACGCCTTCACCTTCGGCGACAGGTGCCGCGTGCCCGGGTAGACGACGTGGAGCGGCACGTCGACCGGGCTCCACCCGTCGAGCACGCGCGCGAGGCGCCCCTCGCGCACGTCCTGCTCGCAGCGCGTCGCGGGCAGCATCCCGATGCCCACGCCCGCGAGCGCGATCCGGTGCAGCACCTCGAGGTTGTTCGCCGTCGCCCGCGGCGTCACGCGCACCTCCGCGCGCCGCGCGCCCCGGTGCAGCACCCACCGCGCGCCGGGCGCCTCCCCGGCGCGCGCCCCGGCCGACACGAGGACGTCGTGGCCCTCGAGGTCGGCCGGCGCGCGCGGGGCGCCCCGCCGCGCGAGGTACGCGGGCGCCGCCACGAGGTAGCGCGGCACGGCCCCGAGGCGGCGCGCGACGAGCGACGCGTCGCTGGGCGCGCCGAACCGGAGCGCCGCGTCGAACCCCTCCGCGACGAGATCGACGATGCGGTCGGTGCAGACGACCTCCACGCTCACGTCGGGGTGGACCCGCAGGTACTCGGCGACCACGCCGCCGATCCACCCGAAGTGCAGCGGCGCCGTGATCCGCAGCTGCCCGCGCGGCCCCTCCTGCATCTGCGTCACGGTCCGGTCCGCGTCGTCCAGCTCGGCCACGACGCGCGCGCAGCGCTCGTAGTACACGGCGCCGACGTCCGTCAGGCCGAGCTTGCGCGTCGTCCGCCGGAGGAGCTGCGCGCCGAGCCGCGCCTCGAGCTCGGACACCTTCCGGCTCACGGTCGACTTCGGCATGCCGAGCTCGCGCGCGGCCCGCGTGAAGCTCCCCGCCTGGACGACCCGGGTGAAGACAGCGATCTCGTTGAGGTCGGGCAGCATCAGATTGTTCCACCCATGGAACGATTCTTCCTGCCGGTCAAGACTAATCAAGCGCACGGAACAGTCATAGGCTCTCTCCAGAAAGGGTGGTTTGCCCCCGCCGCGCTCGCGGCGCGATCCTGGGCGCGCGACAGTCGACCCGACGGCCCGCGCGCAGCGCGGCGCGACTCGATGGTTCCTGTGGGAGCCATCGAGTCACGCCGCGGCGCTGCCGGGGAAGCGCGCGGGGACCACCCGGAAGGAGACAGCCATGTACTTGGTCACGGGTGCCACCGGGAATGTCGGCAAGGAGGTCGTCGAGGAGCTCCTCGGCGCGGGAGAGAGGGTCCGTGTCTTCACGCGCGACGAGCGCAAGGTGTCCCACTGGGGATCCCGGGTCGAGAAGGCGGTGGGCGACCTCGCGCGACAGGAAACGATCGCGCCGGCGCTCCGGGGCGCGCGGGCGGCGTTCCTGCTGCCGGTCGCGGAGGCGGACGGCGTCGACCATGTCCGGAGCTTCCTCGAGGCGGCGCGGGCGAGCGGCGCGCCCCGGATCGTCCTCCTGTCGAGCATCAGCGCGGGCGCGCCGACGGTCCAGCTCGCCCACCGTCACGCCGAGCGGGAACAGCTCGTGAAGGACTCCGGGCTCCCCTGGACGTTCGTCCGACCGGGCACCTTCATGTCGAACACCTTCCAGTGGGCCCGGTCGATCAAGGCCGAGCGCGTGGTCTACAACCCCCACGGGGACGGCAAGACAGCGCCCATCGCCCCGCGCGACATCGCCGCCGTCGCCGCGCGGGCGATGGTGACCGAGGGGCTTTTGGGACAGGCGCTCGAGGTGACAGGCCCCGAGCTCCTCAGCACGCCGGAGCAGGTGGAGATCCTCGCGCGCGTCCTCGGCGTCCCGCTGCGGCGCGTGGACGTCTCTGTCGACGCCGCCAGGCGGCGGATGATCGAGGCCGGGATGCCCCCGTCGCTCGCGGCGGCCCTCGGCGAGCTCATCGAGCGCATCCGCTCGGGGAACGGCGCCCTGAAGACCGACACCGTCGAGCGCGTGACCGGTCGGGCGCCGGCGACCTTCGAGGCATGGGCCCGCGCGCGCGCGCGGGCATGGACAGCGAGCTGACGCGCGCGGGGCGCCGCCGCCCGCCGGCGCCGTCGGCGCCGCGGGCGCGCCGGGCTCACCCGCCCTGGTGCGAGTTCTTGTAGAGCCGCAGGCTGTTGCGGATCGCCATCGTCACCGTCATGGGGCCGACGCGGGGCACGAACACCTTGGCCTTGCCCTGGACATCGTCGCTGAAGTTCTTGAAGGTGGAGAAGTTGATGCACAGGCAGCCCTCGCGGATCTCCGCGGCCTGCACGTGGGGGAAGCTCCGCGAGGGGACGCCGGTCACGACGATATCGGCCTGCCGCAGCGCGCTCGCCCGGTCCACCATCGTCTCGTGCGCCTCGTGCGTGCCGCCGGACGAGCTGGGGACGAAGAGGAGGGGACCGTCGATGTCGAACGAGGTCACGTGGGCCCCGTCGTGCGCCATCATGCTCGCGAGCGGCCTCCCGACCACCTCGCTGCGGTTGAAGATGCACACGCTCCGGCCCTCGAGCGGCCGCTCGCCCTCGCCGAAGAAGCCGGCCGCCTCGACCAGCTTGAGGATGGCCAGCGGCGTGCAGGGCAGGATCGCCTTCTTCGTCCTCGCCTCGTCCAGGAAGCGCTGGTTGCCGTACAGGCAACGTGCCCAGAACGTGTGGAGCCCCTCGATGTCCTTGGACGGATCGACGGTGTCCCGCAGATACACGTCCTGCTCCGTGCCGAAGATCGGGTAATACACCATGATCCCGTGCACGCCCGGGTCCTCGTTCGCCGAGCGGATGGCGGCCTCGGCGCTGAGCCGCGTCGCGTGGCGGATCTCGAAGCGGACTCCCACGTCCTCGCACGCCTTGCGCGTGTACTCCGCGTACGTGTACGACGGCCCGTGATCCGCCGCGAGCACGCCGACAAGGAACAGCGGCTCAGGCAGGGCGGCGATCTCCTCCCGGATCTCGCGACGGAACGTCTCCGCCACCACGCTCGGATCGATGACGCTGGCCGTGCGAGTTTCCTGGCTCGGCGGCTTGTGTTGCGGGTCCATCCTGGGGCGGAGACGAGCACGCGCCAGCATCGCTGTCAAGTTTCCGGCGGTCCGGTTCTGCCGTCACCCGACCGGCGCTCTCTCCATCATCCGAGCATCGTTCAACCTTGCTCAACCTCGTTCAACCACGGATTCCCGGATACCGACTCACGGCGCCGCGCAGGAGCGCAGTCCGGGGGAAGCGTCGGGGCGGCGCGGTCGCCGCTCGCGAGCGCGCCGCGCGATCACCGGGAGGGGTGGCGCCGCTCCGCGCCGGCCGCCGCGCCCGCGTCGACGGGCTCTGCGACGCGGTTGTCGATGGCCTCGCCGGCGGGGCCGCTGGTGCCGGGCACGTCGAGGACCATGCCGCCCTTGCCGCGCAGCTCGTCGACGAAGTCCGCGCCGAACACCTCCTCGGGCGTGTCGCCGTCGAGCCCGCCCATGCCCGAGAGCCCCTCGAGGTCCGCCAGGTTCCCGTCCCGGCGCCTCGGCGCAGGGTGCACCTGGAGGACCTCGTCCCGCGTCACCGTCAGCGCCACGACGTCCTCGCGCATCACGCGGATCCACGACGCGGGGAAGTCGGCCTCGGCGCCCGCGGGGCCGCGCACGTGCAGCCGCGAGATGTCATTGCCGGGGTCGTTCGCGCCGACCCCCATGAGCTGCACCTCGGCCTCGTCGGTGGTCATCACCCGCGTCTCGGGGCCGAGCTCGACCGTGTCCTCCGTGACCCCCAGCGCCTCTTCCAGCTCCTGCCTGCGCTCGGGCGGCTGCGGGACGAGCGAGGTGTCGACGCGCCCCGCCGGCGGCGCCGTCGTCCGTCCCTCGTAGTACCGAGGCAGCGCCATGAGCTCGTCTCGACCCGGTCGCAGCTGGAGGCGCCCCCCCGCCGTACCCTGCACGAGGTCCATCGATACCAGCAGCTCTTCGCTCGCCAGCGGTGAGCGGAGGATCACATGGGTCACGATGCCTCGCTCCCTGTCGACCAACACGCGGTCGAGGACGCCGGCCTCGAGGCCGCCGCCGGCGACCACGGGCATATCGAAGTCGATCTGCATGATTCCTCCTCAGACGAAGAGCCTCGTGCTCGATCGAGAGCCTGAGACCGGCGGCGCCGATGTCCAGTGGAGCACGAGCGACTCGATGCTCGGACGATCGCGCAGACGAAGGCGGAGCAGCGGCGCCGGGCGGACCCATCATCACGGCGCGAGGACAGGCCGGCCGTCGCGTGACCGCTCGCCGCGCTGGTCGAGAATCGTCGCGCGCTCTCGCCGCGCCCCGGAAGGCGCGAGGAGCTTCGCCGTGAGCGGTGATGACGTGATGTCATGGACAGGGGCCATGACGATGACGCGATCTCGAACTGCCATGCGGATGGCGCCCGTCGTGCGCTCTCGGCGGCCGACTCCACCTCATCTTCGCCGGCAACGACGCGCCGAGCGCCGGCGGCGATCGCTGCGCCGACACGATCGAGGAGGCGTAGAGCGCCTGTCCGGGCAGGAACCTGCTGGTCCTGGACGGACCGGATGCGCCGGACCCCGGGCACACCCTGGCACACCCGCGGACCCGAGCTGCGCCTATTCCCGCGAGATTGCTGCTTTCAGGTCCTGGTACGCCGGATGCAACGTACGGGCCGGCCGCTGGATTTGTGCCAGCGCCTTCGGGAGGACTGGACTTATGCGCGTACGCTTCGATGCAACCCGCCGACGGTGGAGTTCCCTTCACGTGCTCGCCGCGCTCGCGCTGGCGGGCGTGATCTCGTCGGGGGCTTGCTCCTCGGACGAGGCGCCGCCGGCGAGCTTTGGCCGCCCTGACAAGCCGCAGAACGGCTTGATCGAGGTCGACGAGGCGAAGCTGCGGGGCGTGATCGAGGGGGGCGACCTCCGCCTCCAGATCCCGGTGCGCAACCTGACCGCCGGGGCGACCCGAGGCCACCTGCGCGTCACGCTGGTCGATCTCGACGCGAACAGGGAACAAGGCACCACCGAGGTCGACGTCGAGGTCGCGAGCGCGGCCGCCGCGACAGCGGAGGCGCGCCTCGAGGCGCCGCCGGTGAGCGCGCAGCCGGGGCTCGCGCGGTACCTCGTCCGCATCGACGACGGGTCGGACACGGGGTTGCTCGTGACCCGGAGCCTGCTGCGCGTGATCCCGCCCTACGACGTGCAGCTCGAGGGGCCGGCGCGGGTCGTGCGCGGGCGCCCCGCGAGCTACCGCGTGCGCGCGACGGACGCCATCACCCACGCGGCGGTGCCCGAGGTCGATGTCGAGCTCTCCGTGGGCGAGGGGGACGCGGCGCGGCAGCTCCGCGGGACGACCGACGCGCTGGGCGCGGCGGTGTTCGAGGTGGAGCCCGGCGCGATCGGCGAGCACCCCGTCTCGGCGCGGGCCGACGGCTTCGGGGTGAGCGCGCTCATCGACGAGCGCGTCACCGTCGAGGGCCCCGGCCCGAAGCTGCTCCTCACCACCGACAAGCCGCTCTACAAGCCCGGTCAGACAATCCACCTCCGCGGGCTCGCGCTCGAGCGGGGGAACAACGAGCCGCTCGCCCGCACGTCGGTCACCTTCGAGGTGGAGGACGGCAAGGGCAACAAGATCTTCAAGAAAGCCGTCGTGACCGACGCGTTCGGCGTCGCCGCAACGACGTTCCGGATCGGCTCCATCGTGAACGTCGGCGACTTCAAGGTCCGCGTCGTGAGCGGCGAGATCACGACCGAGAAGACAGTCACCGTGGGGCAATACGCGCTCCCGAAGTTCGAGGTCGCCGTCAAGACCGACAAGCCCTGGTACAGCGCGGGCGACACGCTGACAGGCACCATCGACGCGCGCTATTTCTTCGGCAAGACCGTCTCCGGCGGCGCCGTGACCATCGAGGCGGCGTCGCTGGATATCGGTCAAACGACGTTCCAGCGCATCCTGGGCGAGCTCGACGCCGAGGGGCATTACGGGTTCAGCCTGACGCTGCCGCAGAGCCTCGCGGGCCTGCCGCTCGAGCAGGGCGACGCGGCGGTGACGCTCACTGTCACCGTGGCCGACACGGCGGGTCAGGAGGTCACGAAGGCGATCCCGGTGAAGGTCGCCGCGGACGTGGCCTCTCTCGTGCTCGTGCCCGAGGGGC
Organism: Sorangium cellulosum; assembly: GCF_001589285.1. GTDB lineage: Bacteria > Myxococcota_A > Polyangia > Polyangiales > Polyangiaceae > Sorangium > Sorangium cellulosum_G. The sequence continues at coordinate 6,836 of NZ_JEMA01001182.1, forward strand.
GCGAGCTCGTCCCCGGGGTCCCGAACACCTTGCTTCTCTTCGTCACCGATCCGCTCGGGGAGCCCCTCCCCGACACCGACGCGACAATCGAGGTGCAGGACGCCACGCCGCTCACCGGCGGCACGCGCCTCACCGCGCGCACCGACGCGTTCGGCCAGGCCTCGGTGACCTTCACCCCGCCGCTCGGCTCGACGGGCACCTCCTTCTCGGTCCGGGCCAAGGTGGGTGGCCGGACGGTGGAGCGGTCGTTCTCCTTCACCGCGCAGTCGGGCGGCGAGCACCTGCTCGTGCGCACCGATCGCGCCGTGTACGAGGCGGGCGAGACGATCGAGGTCGTCATCGAGTCGAGCGAGGAGACCGGCAGCGTCTACGTCGACTGGCTCAACGACGGTCAGGCCGTCGACATGCGGTCGCTCGAGCTCGAGGGCGGGCGCGCCCGCTTCAGCATGCCGGTCGACGCCGGGCTGCTCGGCAGCAACCGCGTCGAGGCGTACCTGGTCGACGACGACGGCAACCTGGTCCGCTCGGGCCGCACTGTCTTCGCGCGCGGCGACTCGGCGCTCCGCATCGAGGTCGACGCCGACAAGCCGCTCTACGCGCCGGGCGAGACGGCGACGCTGCGGTTCTCGGTCAAGGACGACGCGGGCAACCCGAAGGTCGCCGCGGTCGGCATCCAGGTCGTCGATCAGGCAGTGTTCGCGCTTGTCGACGCCCAGCCCGGGCTGCTCCGCACCTACTTCGAGCTCGAGGACGAGTTCGCGAAGCCGAGCTACCAGATCCGCGGCCCGTCGGCGAACCTCCAGAACCTCCTGTTCAGCGCGACGGCGAGCGACGATCCCGAGCAGGCCGAGGCCGCGCAGCGCACGACGCAGGCCTCGCTCGCCGCGCTCGCCGGCACGTCGGTCACCGGCCTCCAGGCGCGCACCTGGCCCGCCGTGCTGGCGAAGGTACAGCAGGAGCTCGCGCCGTTCCACGCGCGCCAGAAGGGCGCGCTCCAGCCCGCGCTCGCCGAGGCCACGGAGATCGCCGTGCAGGACCTGGCGGCGCTCGGCTGCAACTCGAGCGAGTTCTTCTGCGCCGCGGGGCAGAGCTCGTACGTCGATCTGCTCGGGAAGCGGGTCATCGAGCGCTTCGAGGCCTACGACGTGTGGGGCAACGCCTACCGGATCGCCACCGGCCCGGGCGGGGTCTCGCTGCAGTCGTCGGGGCCCGACGAGGTGGCGCAGAGCCAGGACGACGCGGCGGTCGCGTTCACGTTCGACGAGCTCGGGGTCACCGTGCAATCGCAGGACTGGTGGGCAGAAGAGGGGGGCCCCGCCGCCGGCAATGGCGGCGACTGGGACGGCGCCGCGTCCGGCGCGGGCGGCGGCGGCACGGGAGGCCCCCCCGGCGACCCCAGCGGCGGGAGCGGCGAGGGCGGCCCGCGCGTCCGGCGCGAGTTCCCGGAGACCCTGTACGTCAACCCGAGCGTGATCACGAGCGCCGACGGCACGGCGACGCTGAGCATCCCGCTCGCGGACAGCATCACCGAGTGGCGGCTCTCGGCGCTCGCGAACTCGGCCGACGGCAAGCTCGGCGGCATGCAGAGCGGCTTCAAGGTGTTCCAGGACTTCTTCGTCGACGTGAACTTCCCTGCCACGCTGACGCGCGGCGATGAGGTGGAGTTCCCGATCGCCGTGTACAACTACCTCGACGCGCCGCAGACTGTCGATCTGACGCTCGATCCCGGGAGCTGGTACACGGCGCTCGGCGCGACGTCGACGCAGGTGTCCCTCGCCCCGGGCGAGGTGCGCGGCGTCCGCTTCCCGGTGCGCGTGGACACGGTGGGCGTCAACTCGCTCACGGTCACCGCGCGGGGCACGGACGGCGCCGACGCCGTGGCGCGCACGGTGCGCGTGGTCCCGGACGGCAAGCCGGTCGCCGAGAGCCAGTCGGGCATGCTCGAGCCCGGGAGCGCCACCCACGCGCTGTCGTTCCCCGAGGGCGCGGTCGTCGGCTCGAACCAGCTCTACGTCGAGGTCTACCCCGCGTTCCTGTCGCAGGTCGTGAGCGGCATGGACAGCATGCTCCAGGTCCCGTCGGGCTGCTTCGAGCAGACCACCTCGACGACATGGCCCAACGTGCTCGTCACGCAGTACATGAAGCAGACGGGCCAGATCACGCCGGAGATCCAGATGAAGGCCGAGTCGCTGATCTCGGCGGGCTACCAGCGCCTGCTCACCTTCGAGCACGCCGGCGGCGGCTTCTCGTGGTTCGGCGAGCAGGACGGGCACCCGTACCTGTCGGTCACGGCGTTCGGCGTGATGGAGTTCGCCGACATGATCAAGGTGCACGCCGTGGACGAGGCGATGCTCGCCCGGACGGTCGCCTGGCTCGCCGGGCAGCAGAAGGCGGACGGCACGTGGGAGGGCGATCAGACGGAGTTCTTCAGCTTCCACACGGGCACGCTCCGCAACAGCGCCTTCGTGCTCTGGGCGCTGGCGAGCGCGGGGTACACGGGTCCGCAGGTCGCGGCGGGGCTCGCTTACCTCGGCAGGGCGGTGCAGCCGGCCACCGACGACCTGTACACGCTGGCGATCGTGGCCAACGCGCTCGCGGTGGCCAGTCCGTCCGGCGCGCTGACGGACCGGGTGCTCGACGCCCTCGACGACCGCAAGACGCTGGATGGGGATGTGATCACCTGGGATGACGGCGGCACGCAGACGTCGTTTTACGAGTACGGCGACGACGCGAAGGTCACGACCACCGCGCTCGCGGCGCACGCGCTGCTCTCGGCGGACGCTCACCGGTCGAGCGCCGACGGGGGCGTGAAGTTCCTGACGCAGTCGAAGGACCCGAATGGCAACTTCGGCTCGACCCAGGCGACGATCTGGAGCCTGCGCACCCTGCTCCTCGCGGCCAGCAAGGGGACCGAGGGCGCGACGGGCTCGCTGACCGTCGCGGTCGACGGCGCGCCGGTGGGCACTGTCTCGCTGCGCGATGACCAGGCCGACGTCATGACCACGGTCGACCTCACGCACCTCGCGACCACCGGCGCGCACGAGGTCACGCTCGCCTTCGAGGGGGAGGGGCAGCTCAGCTACAACGTTGTGGGCCGCCACAACCTGCCGTGGAGCGCGGTGCCGAGCGACGGGGGCGGGCCGCTCGCGGTCAGCGTGAGCTACGACAAGACGTCGCTTCACGTGAACGACATCGTGACCGCGTCGGTGAGCGTCAAGAACACGACGGACGCGGCGCAGAACATGGTCCTCGTGACCGTCGGCCTCCCGCCCGGCTTCCAGGTCCTGACCGAGGATCTCCAGGCGTACATCGACGCGGGCCAGCTCTCGAGGTTCGAGATCACGGGCAAGCAGCTCATCCTGTACGTGAAGGAGCTCGCCGCGAGCGGCGTGGCCGGCTTCAACTACCGGCTGCAGGCGACAATGCCGGTGAAGGCGGAGGACGGCGGCGCCGAGGCGCACCCGTACTACCAGCCGGAGCAGCAGAGCTTCGCCAGCGCGCAGACCCTCCAGGTCCTGGGCGACTGAGCGGCTGATCCGGCGCGCGCGCTGGCCGCGGGGGCGCGGCCAGCACGGCGGCGCCCCCGTCTGCCCCGGCGACCCCGTCTGATTACGGGCAGGCGATGCGCCAGGCGTCGAGGTCGAGCCGCTTGATCACCGTCGACAGCCCGAGCGGCTTCGTCGCGGAGCAGACGGCGCTCGCCTGCGACGCGTCGACGTACTCGGCGTGGAAGACCGCCTTTCCGGCGCGGATGAACGGCGTGAGCATATCGCACTCGTCGTACGCGTAGCACTCCTCGTTGAGCGCCCAGTCGAAGCTGCCCACGAGATCCCTCACCTGATCGAGGTCGTTCTTCAGCCCGATGGACAGCCCGCGCGCGTGCGCCTCGGCGGCCAGGAAGCGGTTGTAGTCGAGCTGCGTCGCCGAGGTCAGGGGGAAGCCGGGGTTGTTCTGGTAGCCGTCGACGTTGTCGGGCTCCACGCCGTCGCAGCGCTTCCGCGCCGCCAGATCGAGCCGCGCCTTCATGAGGTCGCGCACGGCGGCGCTGCGGGTGTCGAGCCACCGCTCGCCCGGCCAGCCGTCGAGCGCGTTGCCGAGCGCCGCGGCGGGGAACTTCGACGCGTCGCTGCGCCAGTCCTCGTAGCTCCCGCCGCTGAAGTAACAGACCACCTTCTTCCCGGCCGCGCGGAGCGCGTCGATCGTCGACTGCGGGGTGTCGAAGAGGTCGATATCGTACATGGCGACATCCAGGCTGGTGTCGATGGTGCCCGTGAGCTGCCATTGCCACGTCGTCCGCGGGGCGGGGACCCAGACGCCGGTACCGCTG
>NZ_JEMA01001183.1 GCF_001589285.1 Sorangium cellulosum
CCGTGGTTGCGTCGCTCGCCGGCACGCTGAGCCGAGCCGTCGCCCTCGGGGACGCGGAGGCAGCCTGGGTCGTGCACGAGGCGATCGGTCGGCTGCTCGGGCTGCCGCTGGCACCGGAGCGGTGAGCAAGCTTGGGCCGAACGTCGAGCCCGCCGCTCGCGTCGACTCGCTGGCGGAGCCTTGCCGCTCGCCAGTGCCCGCAGGCTCTACTGGGATCGCCCACGCGCGGCGGTTGCGTGCCGAAGCGCCCCGGAGGCATCCGGAAAGTGATGCCGGCAAGCACCAGGCCTGTGCCGGGAGGCAAGCGCGGCGGCGTGCGCAGGCGACGACCCTCTCTCGCCGCGATGCTGCATGGCGACGCCATGGCGGAACTGCGGACGCCGCGGGGAGCGGTGGGAAAACGAGTGGCGAAGCGGCTCCTGCATGCTGGCACGAAGGCGGCACGTGCACCACGCCTCGGCGCTAGAGAGCGCAGATTCAAGCACGTGCCTGGCACGCTGCTCATCCATGGTCCCAATGAGAGGCATGACCATCACCTGCTCGGTGATCGGGATCATCGCGTGGACAGCTCCGCTAGCCGGCTCTGCTGCACCCGGATGATCTCCTCCTGCAACGCTGCCCGCTCGCGCTCTGCGTTCTCGCGCGCCGACATATCGAGCGCGAGCCGGGTGCTCGGCGAGCGCCTCCGCCGCCGCGGCAGCGCGCGTCGCGGCCCGCCGCCCCCCGGCCCGCCGCTCCGCCATGGGCGATAGCCCGGCGGGTTGTCGAAATTCGCGGCGAAAACGCGCCGTCACCGCGTGGCGTGCGGCGTGCGGTGTCGGCGCCGTGTGGCCAGCGCGGCTCGCACCACGGGCGTCGTCTACGAGCGCCGTCGCCCCGAGAAGACGACGCTCTACGAGATCGTGCGCGACAACGTGGAGACGCTGTACGGGGCCATCGACGACGGCGCCATCGCCGTCCGGATACCCAAGCACGCGAAGAAGGAGCTCAAAGCCTACCTCGACTGCGGGCTGCTCTGCCGCGGGTTCGCGCGGCTCCGGTGCGAGCGCTGCGAAGAGAGTCGGCTGGTGACCTTCAGCTGTAAAGGACGCGGTTTCTGCCCGTCGTGTCTGGGCCGACGCATGTGTGCCACGGCGGTGAACCTGATCGAGGACGTCCTGCCCGAGGTGGCGCACCGTCCGTGGGGGGTGACGTCTCCGTTTCCGTGGCGGCGCAGGCTCGCCCAGGACGGGGCGTTGTTCGGCGTGCTGACCCGCATCTTCGTCGAGAGCGTGGAGCGGTTCTACGAAGAGCGCGCCGCGCGCCGAGGCGCGTGCGGCGCGGTGACCGACGTGCAACGCACGTCCGGCGACA
>NZ_JEMA01001184.1 GCF_001589285.1 Sorangium cellulosum
CCCGCCGCCCCCGCCTTCCCGCCCCCACAGCTCCAGGATCACGGCGCGGAGCGCCGCGTACTCCTTCACGACCTCGGCGAGGTCGTACCCCTGGGCCAGCCGGGTCAGCGCGTGATGGCCGGGGTTGCCCCGGAGCTTCTGGTCGACCTCGGCGCCGGTGCCCGCGCCGCCCGCGACCTCCGCCACATAGGCGAGGACGCCCGGGATATGGTCGGTGAGCATCGGATCCGACGGCAGCTTGGCCGGGCTCAGGGCGTACGCCCGCTGCTTCCACGCCTCCAGGATCGCGTCGCGGTGGCGCCGGATGAAGTCGGAGAGCCGCTCTTCGTTCGGTCTACCGAGCTGATCCATGCGGTCCTTTACGATAGCGCGAAACCTTGAGCATGTGTTCACCTCGCGCCGCGCGCCGATCCGGATCGATGAGCGTGAGTCGAGCCTGGGCGGAGATCGGGCGGCTGCGCGGCGCGCGTCGCGAGGGCGCGCTTCAGCTCCGGAGGCCCGGCGCCTCGTGCCCGCTCTGGGCGACGTACTCCAGGTATCCGCCGCCGTAGACGCGCGGCCCGTCGGGCATGAGCTCGAGGACGCGGTTGGAGAGCGCGGCGAGGAAGCGGCGATCGTGCGAGACGAACAGCATGGTGCCCTCGAACGACGCGAGCGCCCCGACGAGCATCTCCTTGGTGGCCATGTCGAGGTGGTTGGTGGGCTCGTCGAGCACGAGGAAGTTCGGCGGGTCGTAGAGCATGATCGCGAGAACGAGCCGGGCCTTCTCGCCGCCCGAGAGGACGCGACACGGCTTGTCGATGTCGTCGCCGGAGAAGCCGAATGCGCCGGCGAGGGTGCGGAGCGAGCCGATCGAGGCCTGGGGGAAGCTCGCGACGATCGACTCCCAGACCGAGCGAGTCGGGTCGAGCAGCTCCATCGCGTGCTGCGCGAAATACCCGAGCTTGACGCTCGCGCCGACGCTCACCGCGCCCGCGTCCGGCGCGGCCGCCCCCGCGATGAGCTTGAGCAGGGTGGATTTGCCGGCGCCGTTCACGCCCATGACGCACCAGCGCTCGCGGCGGCGGATCAGCAGGTCGAGCCCGTCGTAGATGGGCCGTCCGCCGTACGTCTTCTTGACCCCCTCGAGGCGCGCCACGTCGTCGCCCGAGCGCGGGGCGGGCTTGAACTCGAAGCGGACCGTCCTCCTGCGCTTCGGCGGCTCGACCTTGTCGATCTTCTCGAGCTTCTTCACGCGCGACTGCACCTGCGCCGCCTTGGCGGCCTGGGCCTTGAAGCGCTCGATGAAGCGCATCTCCTTGGCGAGCATCGCCTGCTGGCGCTCGTACTGCGCCTCGGCCTGCTGCTCGTTGATGGCGCGCTGCTGCTCGTAGAACTCGTAGTTGCCGGAGTAGCTGGTGAGCTCGCCGCCGTCGATCTCGATGATCTTGGTGACGATGCGGTTCATGAACTCGCGGTCGTGCGAGGTCATGACGAGCGCGCCTGGATACTGCTTCAGGTAGCCTTCGAGCCAGATGATCGACTCGATGTCGAGGTGGTTGGTCGGCTCGTCGAGCAGGAGCGCGTCAGGCCTCATGAGGAGGATGCGCGCGAGGGCGACGCGCATCTTCCACCCGCCCGAGAGGTTGCCCACGTCGTCGTCCATCACGGCCTGGCTGAAGCCGAGGCCGGCGAGGATCTCGCGCGCCCTGGCGTCGAGCGCGTAGCCGCCGAGCTCCTCGTAGCGGGCCTGCGCCTGCCCGAAGCGCTCGATCAGGCTCTCCATTTCATCCATGCGCTCGGGGTCGGCGAGGGCGGCCTCGAGCTCGCGGAGCTCGGCGGCGACGACGGAGACGGGGCCGGCGCCGTCCATGGTCTCGGCGACGGCGCTCCTGCCCTTCATCTCGCCGACATCCTGGCTGAAGTAGCCGATGGTGACGCCACGGTCGATCGCGACCTGGCCGCCGTCGGGCGCTTCCTCCCTGGTGATCATGCGGAAGATCGTGGTCTTGCCCGAGCCGTTGGGGCCCACGAGGCCGACCTTCTCGCCGCGGTTCACCGCCGCGGAGGCCTCGAGGAAGAGGATCTGCTTACCGTGCTGCTTGCTGATGGAGTCGAGGCGGATCACGAGGGGTCGCTGCCGCCAGAGGCGGCTCCTTTCCGCGCACGTATACCAGACGCCCCGCCACGCGCCGCGGCATTTCGTCCGCGGCGGGCGGCGTCGCGGCGCGCTGGCGACCCGTATCCAACCGGGCTTTTCTCGCCCGTGGATCGAGGTCTTTGCTCTGGAGAGCTCGTTTTTCTCCCCCGCGATGGGGAATCGCCGCTGCGGTGGCCCTCGCTTGCGCTGACGCCGGCGACGACGGCGCCTCTCCCGCATTTCCATCGGAGGCGGGCGGCCCGATCGGCCCGCCGGCGGCGAGGGCGCCCTGGTTGTGAGCGGCACAACCGGCGCGAGCGGCGCGGCGGATGCCGCTGAACGCCCGACGCAACGCCGGCGGCTCGGCCGGTCCCGCCGTCGTGCTCGTCGCGGACCCGCTCAATGCCGGGCGCCTGACCGAGCGCCGCGCGGAGTGAATGGGAGAAGAATTTTGAACCACAGAGGCACAGAGGGCACAGAGGATGAGAAGAAGAGAAGAGGAGGGGAAGAGAGGATGAGAATTTTATTTTCTCTCTTCCTCTGTGCCCTCTGTGCCTCTGTGGTTCGATTCTCTTCTTCTCTCATCTCCGTCGAGGAGCCGCTTGCTCTTTGNTCTTCTCTCATCTCCGTCGAGGAGCCGCTTGCTCTTTGCCGGCGGTGGGGGCAGAAGGCCGGCATGAGCAAGGTTCAGATCCTGTCGTATGCAGGCTGCAGCACCTGCAAGAAAGCGCTGAAGTGGCTCGGCGAGCGCGGCGTCGACGTCGCCGTGCGGCCGATCGTCGATGAGCCGCCGACCGCCGAGGAGCTCGCCAGGTGGGTGCCGGCGAGCGGGCTCCCGGTGCGCCGGTGGCTCAACACGAGCGGGCAGAGCTACCGCGCGCTCGGCAAGGCGCGGGTGGACGCCGCGAGCGACGAGGAGGTCGCGCGGTGGCTCACCGAGGACGGGAAGCTCGTCAAGCGGCCCGTGCTGGTGAAGGGGAACAAGGTGCTGGTCGGCTTTCGCGAGGACGACTACGCCGCGTTGTTCGGCTGACGCTCCAGGGCTCCCCACATCGCTCCCCGGATGTGGGGAGCGCACGCTCGAGCTTCGTCGCCGCGCCGCGGAATCGGCGCCGACCGGCGCGTCGAGGGCCGGGCCGCGGCAGCCATGGCCCTCCGCCACGTCCGCCATTTCATCTGGGTGAATACGATCGTAGATTGGTCTATTCAACGTTCGGGATGACCTCCATGAAAACCAAGACGATGCTGGCCTTCGCGTGGTGCGCCGGTGAATGTGCCATCGCGGTGCTCGGGCTCGGATGTGCGCAGATCTTCGGCTTCGACAAGGACTACCAGATCGAGGGCGGAGCCTCCGAGGGCGGCGGCGGGAGCGCAACCCAGGGCAGCGGCGGCGCGACCGCGAGCAGCGGCGGCGGGGGCGCAACCACGGGCAGCGGGACAGGGGGCGCGACAACGGGGAGCGGCGGAGGCGGCTCAGGCGACGGCGGCGCCGGGGAGACCGCCACCGGAGGCGGCGGCGCGGGTCCTTGCGAGGTCCTCGAGGTGATGCCGGGGGAGCTCCTGGATGGGTCGATGATCGACGACATGGAGGACGGAGACCTCTCGATCCTCCCGGGGGAGAAGGAGAACCCTCGGGCAGGGATCTGGTTCATGGACAATGATCCGTCACCGGAAGGAATCCGGGAGCCTGACAACGAGGCCGACCTCATGAGCACCGTTGACCCTCCGCGCGGCGATAGCCATGTTGCCGTGCACACCGGCGCCAATGACGGCTTCCGTGAGTATGGAGCCAGCGTCGCATTCTTTCTGTACAACGATGGCTTCGGCGACGCCTCCGAGTACCGTGGCATCACCTTCTGGGCCCGCGCCGAGGAGAGCTCCGCCAGGAGGATGAAGGTGATGTTCATCGATCGGCAGACGCGCGATACGGGGGGCATCTGCGACGTCGAGGCGGATGGATGCTACGACCATTTCCACAGGCACGTCCTGCTGGCGGACGACTGGAAGCACTTCAAGATTCCTGTGGAGTGCCTCAAGCAGGGAGGGTTCGGCGATCAGTTCGAAGCGCCCGCCATGGACCAGCTCTGGGGCTTCTATTTCAGCTTCGATGCGGGGCAGGCGTTCGATATATGGATCGACGACGTCGCCTTCTACAGATAGGCGCGGCGGGGCGCCTCAGGGCGCCGAGGTGAAGCGGCCCGTACGGACCTGGCTCAGCTCGAACGAGCTCTCCGGGTCGAGGACGTTGTCCGTCGTGCCCTTGCGCGTGCGGCTCACCACGACGTCCACATCGCAGCTCTCGGGATCCTGCGAGCGGGTCGGCTCCAGCTCGCCGGCGGCGATTGTGTAGGTCCCCGGGTCGCCCCCCACGTCGATCCTCTCCCGGAAGATGCAGTCGCCGTTCACCTCGATCACCATGTCGTCGCCCGACCCGCTCGGAGACCACGCGATCGTGATCTCCTCGTCGCGCGGCACCGGGTCGCCGGGCAGCTCCTCGAGGTCGAAGGGGTCGGGGAGCGTCCCGGCGTTGTCCGGCGCGTCGTCGTCGTCCTCGCGGTCGAGCGACACAGTGAACTCGGTGTCTCCGGCGCCGACGTCGAACTGGGCCACATAGACCCCGCTGCCCTGGGCCGACATCTCGACCGCCTCGCCGTCCGCCGCCGCCGAGATCCGGTCTCCGCCGCTCAGGATGACGTACGTGTTGCTCTCGTCGCCGCCGACCTTGAGCGTGGCCTTCAGGCTCGTCGACGACGCGCTCTCGGCGGTCGCCTCCAGGGTCGCCGAGATGCCCCCGGTGCGGATCTGCTTCGAATCGAGCGTCTCCGTGCAGCCCGCGAGCAGGCCAGCCGCCGCGAGCCCGAACATCGCCATCGTGGTCTTCGTGATCATGAGTTGCCTTTCCTTCGTCACCGCGTCCCCGCCCGGGCGTGTCGACCTGTAGTTTTCTATCGATACTACAATTCGCCGTGCTCCCCTGCGGATCGCACGATTTCGACGAATCAGGCGCGCAAGCGAGCTCACCAGTGGCCGCGCACAGCGACGCCGCCGCCGGTAGGCGCCGCGAGCAGCGACAAGCGCATCGCGCCAACCTGCCCGACCTGCCCGACCTGCGGGCGAGGCGGGGGCGGCTCCGTCAGGAAGAGCAGCACCGCCGCGACGGCGAGCGCGCCGCCGGCGCCGAAGCCGATCGTGCTCGCCAGCCCGAGGTCGTTCGCGCGCTTGCCGGCCGCGTGCCCGACGACGCTGCACGTCGCCACGCCGGGCTGACCGGGGACGTCTTTGCACTCCCTGTCCGCCACGCTGCTCTCGTCGAGCGCCATCCACCCCGTCACCGACCCGAAGACAAGCGCGCTCGCGGCGAGCCCGCCCACCACGTAGGTCACGACGCGCCGGCCGCTCGGCCCCGCGTCCGGCGGCGGCAGCGCAGGGCGGGCGCCGCGGGCCCCCGCCGGCACGACGGCCTGATCGCCCGGACCCTGCGGCGTCACGGGCGGCCGTGCCCCGTCGGGGAGCTTCACCTCGAGCTCGATCGTCCTCGACTCCGACCTGTCGATCGTGAACCGCACCTCGTGCACGGGCCCGCCCGGCGCCCTCGTCGTCACGACGTGCTCTCCCGGGTTGACGGGGAGCGCGATGCCGAGGGACGGCTGTCCCAGGGTGATTCCGTCGCGCTGCACGACCGTGCCCTGGGGCGCGTCGCCCGGCAGCGACAGCGTGAGTTGCGGCACGAGCGGCGCGAGCGCGTCGCGCTGCTCGACCGCGACCCTGTAGCGCTCGTGCTGCTGGAGCTTCTCGGCCTCCGACATGCGGGAATACAGCGCCAGAAAGTCGTTGTAGCGCGCGACGGCGGTGGCGATGCGCCCCCACCGCGCCTCGCACTCGGCGAGCGTGAACAGCCGCCCTGGGCGAGGGTCGAGCCGATGACTCTCGCTGAGGGCAGGGCAGCCTGTCGCATACCGGCCCGCCAGCATGTCCGCGAGACCGCGGTTGAACAGCGACTCGGCCACCGCGACGGCGTCGGGTTGCGCGCTGGCGGGAGCGGCGATAGCCATGCTCAGCAAGCCGCCCACCACAGGCCCGGACCAGACGAGGCGCATCGGTTGCGCATGAGATACCATCCCTGGTGTCGCCCCAGGGAAGAAAGTCGTCGCTCCGCCGCCGCTGCGCCGGCCCGCCGCGCAGACAGCGGGATCAGTCCGCCGAGTAGAGCGACTCCCGGGGCCTGGCCGGCGCGGAGGCGGACGGCGCGGGCCCGGCGCTGGCCGACGTCGCCGCGCTGGCCGACGGCGCCGCGCTG
>NZ_JEMA01001185.1 GCF_001589285.1 Sorangium cellulosum
GGGCAGGCCGAGCACCATCTCGATGGAGAGGGGTAGCCAGCGCTACGCGGGCGGGTGCCAGCCCACCTCGGCCCAGCGCCGACGTGCGGCGACGATCGTGGCGCGGTTCATCCGGAGCGCGATGACCGTTGCTCTACCCGACGGCGTCACGCCCTCTACCCTGATTGCGTCGACGCTCCACGTGAAGTGATCGCTCCAGCGATGGAGGCGCGGGTTGAAGAGCGGCACGACCTCTCCTGTCAGCGGGTCGGCCGACTCCGTGGCGCCTGCCTTGAACTCGTTACAAGGGCGGCATGCGAGGCATACGTTCTCGAACGAGGTCGGCCCGCCCTTCGAGACCGGCGTGATGTGATCGTAGGTCAGGGAATTCCGCTATTGGCCTCGCTCGTCAGGCAGGTTTGACAGCGGCGCCGATCGGCCTCCTCGATACGAGAACGGAGCAGTTCGGAGACGTAGGTTGACACCGCAGTCCGTCTTCCATCTCGTGGAGGGCGCGTTACGGAGAAGCGACGGCGTGCCCGCGCCATCGCAGGAGCGCCGCAGCGTGCGCCTTGCGGAGCATGAACAGGTCGCTCTCGTGGCGAAGACGCTCGAGCTCGATGCGCTCCGCCGGCGTGAGGAGCCCCTGGGTGTTCCGGTCGAGCAGCTCGTCGTGGCGCGCGAGCTCTGCTTCGGACCTGTGGCTCTTTGCGATCTCCCAGAGCGCCTGGTCGTCCATCTTGTCCAGGCAGGCGAGGTCGACCTGGAACTCCGGGGGCGCGTCGTCCCAGGCGGGAGGGCTGCCGAGGCTCAGCGCCCGCAGCATCACGGCTTCGAGCGGCTGTCGGGTCGCGAGCGCAGTCCCCCGGAGGCGCTGGTAGAGCGCTTCGGGGAGAGCGAGGGTGACGGTGGCGGTCGACATCGCGCTGGGGTGGACGCGGGAGGCAAGCCCGCTTCGCCGTCGAGCCTAGCACGCGGAGCACCCCGGCTCCTCCCCTCCCCGGCCAGCCGCGATGACGAGAGCGAACGCGCGGCGTGGCTGCCGGCTGGGGCGGTGCGCGGGAGGCTTTCGGCTGGATGCGCAGGGGCGGGACGCCCCGCGAGGAGACCTACTCGTGGACGGNGGCGGGACGCCCCGCGAGGAGACCTACTCGTGGACGGCGGCGTAG
>NZ_JEMA01001186.1 GCF_001589285.1 Sorangium cellulosum
CGGCGCCTCCGCGGCCCCGGCGGCGAGCGCGGACGCGGCCGACGCCGGCCCGCCCGCGGCCGATGCGAGCCGCCTCTCCGTGGAGGGGCGCGCCGTCCAGGGAGGGCTCCTCCGCGCCAAGCTGACCGGCAAGCTGCGCCGCATGGCGTTTCCGGGCCACCGCGTGACCGTGAGCGACGAGGGGGAGTTCCTGATCGCCTTCTCGCGCAACGCGCCGGCGCAGGAGAAGCTGACCATCACGTTCGACGATGGTCAGGTGCTCGAGAAGCTCTTCGACGTGGAGCAGCGCACGTTCGAGATCGACAAGGTCGACAACCTGCCGGAGAACATGGTCAAGCTCGACATGGCGACGCGCGTGAAGCTCACGCAGACCGACAAGAAGCTCGACGCGATCCGGAACAAGTACACGAAGAAGAACTGTTACAAGGACGGCTTCATCTGGCCGTCGAAGGGCCCGATCACGTCGCGTTACGGCCAGCCGCGCGTGCTCAACGGCACGGAGGGCGGGATCCACTGGGGCGTGGACATCGCGGCGCCCGTCGGAGCGGCGGTGCGAGCGCCCGCCTGCGGCAAGGTCGTGTTCGTCGAGAAGAACCTTCCGCTGAGCGGTCACACCATGATCATCGATCATGGCCACGGACTGAGCTCCACGTTCATCCACCTGCACGCCTTCGCTGCCAAGGTGAACGACGAGGTCAAGCAGGGTCAGGTCATCGCCACCGTCGGGATGACCGGCCGCACGAACGGCGCGCACCTCGACTGGCGCATGAACCTCTTCGAGACGCGCGTCGATCCCGAGCTCCTGGTCACGCCCGCGAAATGACGGCCCGCGCCCCGATCTGCCCGCGGCCCTCGTCATCCCCTCTGGCACGTCACCTGGAAGGTCACCTGTTGAGAACGCCCTCGCTCACCCCGGTCCTCGCCTCGCTCCTCCTCTCGCTCGCCCCCGCCGCCGGGTGCGCGCCGGCGCCCCGCGCCGATCTCCAGCCGGCCGCGCCCTCTGCGGCGCCCCCGGCCGCGTCCTCCGCGGCGCCGCCGGCCGCGCCCTCCGCGGCGGGCCTCGGCCCGGAGNCGCCGCCGGCCGCGCCCTCCGCGGCGGGCCTCGACCCGGAGCTCACGTCGTACACGTATCCTTACCCGGTCCGGTATTTCGAGGTCGAGTCGCAGCGCCAGAAGCTCCGGATGGCGTACATGGACGTGCAGGCCGAGAAGCCGAACGGGCGCGCGGTGCTCCTCCTCCACGGCAAGAACTTCTCCGCGAGCACCTGGGAGCCGACGATCCGGGCGCTGACCGAGCGTGGTTTTCGGGTCATCGCGCCCGATCAGATCGGGTTTGGCAAATCGACGAAGCCCGCTGCCTACCAGTTCAGCTTCCACGGTCTGGCCGAGACGACGCGGGCGCTGCTCGACTCCCTCGGCGTGCAGCGCGCGGCCGTTGTCGGTCACTCGATGGGGGGCATGCTCGCCGCGCGCTTTGCCCTCATGTTCGCGGATCGGACAGAGCGCCTCATCCTCGTCAACCCCATCGGCCTCGAGGACTGGAAGACGGTGGTCCCGTACCGCTCCGTCGACGCCTGGTACAAGCAGGAGCTCCAGGCGACGCGCGACAGCATCCGCGACTACCAGCGCAAGAGCTATTACGACGGCACGTGGAAGCCCGAGTATGAGCGCCAGATCGAGATCCAGGCGGGCTGGACGGAGCACCCCGAGTATCCGCGCGTCGCGTGGTGTTCGGCCCTCACGTACGACATGATCTTCACCCAGCCTGTCGTCTACGAGCTGCCGCGCCTCCGTACGCCCACGCTGCTCGTCATCGGGCTGCGGGACCGGACGGCGCTCGGGAAGGCGTGGGCGCCGAAGGAGGCCGCGGACGCGCTCGGCGACTACACAACGCTCGGCAAGAAGGCCGCGCAGGCGATCCCCGGCGCCAAGCTGGTCGAGCTCGCCGGCGTAGGCCACCTGCCGCAGGTCGAGGCGTTCGAGAAGTACCGGGACGCGATCGTGAAGTTCCTCGATCAAGCGCCCTGAGGGCCCTGCCGTGGCCGGCGCTGCCGGCCGCGGCGACTCGGGCTCGGGGCGCCGGGCGAGCGCGCTGGACAGCCGGAACAACCCGCCTTTTCTGCCGCGCAGGAGGCGCGAGCGACGATGTCATGTGGCGGGCGGGCGCTGTCGGGGCAATGTGCCACACGAAGAGCGCTCGCCGCTCGGGTGCGGTGCGCCTCGAAGCGGCGCACGGCTGTCCCGGAGCGCTCCTGTCGATGCGCGCAGCCCGTCGCGCACGGCAAGCGCAGGCCCGCTGACAACGGTTCCCCGCACCATGGATCGATGAAAGGCTGGCTGAGCTCGCCGGGTGGACGGATCCTCTCCGCCGCACCGCTCTGCGGCATGCGCCTTGCAGCCTCCCGGACCGACGAAGGCACTCAAACAGAATATCCGGTTTGCAAGGAGTCGGTCATGAAGATCCTGTCGCCTCGAGTTCATGGATACATCGATTATGCGGTTGTGGCCCTGTTCCTCCTGGCCCCTTCGCTGTTCGGCTTCAGCGGGTTCCCCGAGACGCTGTGTTACATCCTCGGCGCCGTGCACGCGGGCGTGACGCTGCTCACCGCGTATCCGCTGGGCGCCGCCAAGGTCATCCCGTTCCCCGTTCACGGGGCGCTCGAGGCCGTGGTCGCCGTCTTCCTGGTCGCAGCGCCCTGGCTGTTCAACTTCGACGAGGCGAACGCCGCGAGGAACTTCTTCCTGGTGTCGGGCGTGGCCGTCGCCCTGGTCTGGCTCGTGACGGACTACCGTTCGGCCTACACAACGACGGCAGCGGGCGTCCGGCCGGAGCACCGTTCGTTCTCTTGATCATCGTCGCGTGAGTGCTCCTCGCGAGTCGGCGCGGCGGCCGGGGCAGTGCCTCGGCCGCGCGCCGTTTTGTTCCATGGAGGCTCGACATGGCCGTCGGCGTCTCTGCCGCGCATCGCGCCGGTCGCGGCGCCCTGAGGCCGGGCGACGCCGCGAAGAGCTGCGCTGTCGGACGCGCTGCCGCCGAGCTTGCTGCGCGATCCTGCGACGGGAGCGACGCTCAAGCACCGGTGAAGAGCCGGCGCCGTGACGCCGGCATCTCCGCGGGCCGCAGCCGCGCCCGGGCCCATGTTACGGCCGGCGAGCTCAGCCACTGTGTGAGAAGATTTTCTCGAACTCCAGCCAACCGAGCAGTTCCGTCGTAACCGAGAACGGCCAGACTCAACCTTGCGCCGTGCCCGCCAAAGTCGCTTCAGGGCCTTGAACATGGTTCGCAGCGGCCCGAAACGGTCACGTAACATGGCTGCAATCGAGCCCAGCTTTCACGCGGTTCGCGCCTCTCCCGGGAGTCTGCTTCGGCCAGGACAGCGGCGCGCTGTCGCTATTGTGGATGCTCCTCCGCTCCGGTCGACACGACGTCCGCTCCGCACGAACGGCCGTCCGCTCCCGTGGAGGAAAGCGATGCGCTCCAGGTCTTCGAGGTTGCTCCGTTCCGGGCAGGGAGTTATTGAAACACTCGAAACGACTGACGGAGAGGACTAGCCATGATGAACATGCCAATGAGCTCGATGCCGATGATGGGGAACATGATGCCGATGATGGGGGGCATGATGCCGATGAGCGGCATGATGCCGATGATGCCCAACATGATGGGCATGATGGGCATGGGCGGCATGATGCCGATGATGCNATGGGCATGGGCGGCATGATGCCGATGATGCCC
>NZ_JEMA01001187.1 GCF_001589285.1 Sorangium cellulosum
CGCGGAAGGGACCGCGGGCGCTGCGCGAGACGAGCGCGCGGAAGGGACCGCGGGCGCTGACGCGAGCGCCTCCGAGGCGGCGGGTGCGGGCCGGGGGGGGCGCGCGGCCACCGCTGTGGTGGTCGCCGTGGCGGCGGCGAGCACAGCAACTCGGAGGAGCAGAGGGTACGCCACGGTCTCGTCTCGGCCTCGGCAGCGGGCATCGCTGCGCTCGATTCTAGGTAGCACCCGCCCGGCGATCGCGCAGCGAATGGCCGCCCTGGCGCGCTGCGCCGCCGCCATCCGCTGCGCCCGGCGGCGCCGCGCCGCGAGAGAGGGACCCGTGCTGCCCCTCGGGTCATCGGCCCTCTCCAGCGCTCGCGGCGCGCCTACTTGGCGAGCTTCATCACGAGTCCGCTCCGATCCGTCCAGTAGATGCTGGCGCTGTCGACGGCCAGATCGTTCGGCGCGACGCCCGAGATCACCACCGCCGACTCACCGCCGCCGACAGGCACTCTCCTGATCTCGCCTGCGCCCACGTTGACCCAGTACACATGCGTCTCGTCGAGCGCGATGTAATACGGCGACGCCTGGTCCGTCGCGAGCGCCACAGGGGTGCCCCCCTCTTTCGGCACGCTGTTCACGGAGCCCACGCTCGGGCCCTCGCCGGGGGTGGTCCAGTACACGTAAGTCGCGTCGAGCGCTACCTCGTGGGACTCGAAGTATCCGGTGGCGAGCGCCACGGACGCGCCCCCCGCGATCGGCGCCTTCCGGAGGGAGCTCGCGTCCGCGTTGGTCCAGTAGACGTGCGTCTCGTCGACCTTGATGCGACGGGAGCCGCTGCCCCGGGCGAGCTCTTCCGCGGCCCCTCCCAGGATCGGAAGCTTCATCACCGCGTAGTTGTCGCCCACGTAGATGCTTGTCGCGTCCAGCGCGAGGCCCACCGGATCTTCCAGCCCTGCGATGGAGAGCAGCGCCGGCGTCCCCCCGCCCAGGGGCGCGGTGTAGACCCCGGTGGGCACGTCGTGCTCGACGCCGGCATAGGGAGAGCAGGTCCAGTAAACGCCCGTCGCGCTCACCGCGAGCCCGGACGTCGGGCAGCTCTCGGCGACGAGGACCGGCGCCCCTCCCGCGATGGGCGCTCTCATGATCGCGCCCGCGTCCTCGTGGGTCCAGTAGACGTGGGTCGCGTCCACCGCGATGGCGAGCGGATTGCCGGCGGCCTCGGCCAGCACGACCGGCTGGCACGCGGCGGCGCTGCGCGCGCCGGAGCGGTCCGTCGCCCCGTCGGCGCAGCCGCCGCCGCCCGCGGAAGAGGCGCTCGCCGCGCCGCCGCCCCCGGCATCGCCGGCGCCGGCGGTCGCCGTATCGCTCCCCCCGACTCCGACGCTCGCGGGTCCGCTGCCGCCGACTCCGACGCTCGCCGCTTCGCCGCCGCTCCCCGTCGCTCCGGGGGCGCCGAGCTCCAGCACGCACCCGAGCGCGAGCACCGAAGCGCTCGAGGCGAGCGCAACGATTCCTCGCCCGCGGCGCAGCGATCGGGCGTGCCTCCGTGAGGGGGTGCTCTGTAGTCTGTCTGGTTGCATGGTCATCGCGCTCTGCGCATCGCGCAGCCTCCCGCGGAAATGGCTAAAGCTCGGCTGGCGAGCTGGTCAAGCAAACTCCCCGTGGCGATTCGACACGACCGGTCTTGCCCCTCCACAGAGGACGGACGCTTCATTCCTCCTTCACGTTATCCCGGAGGGCGCTCGTGGATGTCTGGACCCAGGGGGATCCCGGGATACGGCATCGACGCGGCCCGGCCGGCGGGCACGGCAGCAGGCGCCCCGCAGGCGAAGAGTCGGCCTTGAGCGACAGGCAACGAGAGGGCCAGCGGTCGTCCCCGGTGAGATCTGGCTCAGGCCGGCAGCATTTCGCCGCAGACGAGGCAGATTGCCTCAGCGCGCCTGTCCTCGACCACAGAAGAGCTCCCTTGTCTCCACCTGGGTCATGGCCTCGCCCCGTGGCTCACGCGCGCAGATCGCGCGCGGCCGCGGTGCATGGCGACGGAACGGGCTCCCCCGGCGCCGTAGTCGCTGTCCGTGAAAGACCCCTCAGGGCTGGGCTCGACCATCTGCTGCCCGGATCATCGCATGGCCCTCTGGCACGCGGGTTGCCGCTCCCGGCGAAAATCGACGTACGAGCACAGGAGGGTGACCATGTCGGCCAGTTCATCGAAGACGACCATCGATCACGACGAGATCCGCCAGTGGGCCGAGTCGCGCGGAGGCCGCCCGGCGACGGTGAAGAGCACCGAGAAGGACGGGGAGCCCGGGATCCTGCGCATTGATTTCCCGGGGTACAGCGGGGAAGGCAGCCTCGAGGAGATCTCGTGGGACGACTTCTTCGCCAAGTTCGAGGAGTCGAACCTCGCCCTCGTGTACCAGGAGAAGACGGCGGACGGGCAGCCGAGCAANCTCGTGTACCAGGAGAAGACGGCGGACGGGCAGCCGAGCAACTTCTCCAAGCTGGTGAGCCGC
>NZ_JEMA01001188.1 GCF_001589285.1 Sorangium cellulosum
CGAGGTCCGCGGCCGCGCCGCCGTCACCGTGGGCCAGGGCGCAGCGCCCTGTCGCGCTCCCGCCGCAGCGCGCGCTCGCGCCGCTGCTGCTTCACTGCGCGCTGCTGTTCGTCCTCGTCGCGCTCTGCATCGCCGGCTGTTACCTCGCGGCGCGCTAGCCGACCCCTCACGAGGGCTCGGCGATCGGCGCTTCCGGCACGGGGATCTGCGTCTCCGACCTTCGCTCGCACGCGTCGTTGCCGACGCCCACGCCGTAGTGATAGATGAGCTCGCCGCCGAGCCAGCCGCTCGCGCCCGCGAGGCCGAACCCCGCTGTCGAGAGCGCGATCCCGAGGGGCCGCAGCCCGACCGCCCGCGAGGCCAGCGAGGCGCCGTACAGGCCGGCGATCGCCAGGTTCATGGCGCCGTGGACGAAGCCGACCCGCTTCGCCGACCCGAGCGTGGTGCTCCAGTCGGCGAGCCCGGCGACCGCCGCCGCCGCCGCCCCGGCGAGGCCGATCGCCGCGCTCGCGTCCGCTCCCCGGTGGAGCTTTCTTCGGCCGATGCCGGCGAAGTCGAGCACCAGCGCGCACGACCAGGCGCCGATGGGGATGGTCACCAGCACCGGGTGCAGCGGGTGCCCGAGGAACTTGCCGTGGAGCACCTTGGCCACCGTGGGCGCTCGCCTCAGGACGGACTGGATGCCGCGCTGCAGCGGGTTCGCGATCCGGTCGATCCAGTCCTGCTCTTCGATGCCTCCCAAGACTGCGGTTCCGATCATGTTCCCTCCTCGAAGGCGCGAGTCGCTCGCGCACATTCACAGCTCCTTGCGCCCGCGCCGCCGACGTCCAGCGGGTGAACCTCACCTGACGCAGGAGCAATCAGCGGACCCAGCGCGAGCGGCCCGGGCGCTCCCATCGCCGCGCGGCGCGCGCTGACAAGGGCGGCGCACTTCGCTTCTGCAAGGGTGGGGATGCCGAGATTTCAGATTCGAAACCAAGGAACACCGCATCTGGAGCGAAATACGTTCCGATCGCGAACATCACGGATGGCACGGACGGTGCTCTCTGTCCTGGCAGCGCTGCCGGCGCGGCCTTCCCCCCCCCGAGGCCCCGGCGGCGCTTTTTTTTGCCGCGCTATCCCGCGCNTTTGCCGCGCTATCCCGCGCAGCGAGGCGCGCCGGCGCGAGCGCACCTAGCGTTCCTCGTCGTTCCTCGTCCCGCGCGGCGTTCTCTGGTATCTCGCCCGTGCCGCGCCGAGCGCGGCCCTCCCGGAGCGAATGCCCCTCCTCGCCGACGTCGCGGTGCCCGTCCCGCTCTCGCAGGCCTTCACCTACGAGGTCCCCGCCGCGCTCGCCGCCGAGGTGCGGCCGGGGGCGCGGGTGCTCTGCGAGTTCCACCGGCGCAAGCTGCTCGGCGTCGTGCTCTCCGTGAGCGAGCGCAGCACGGCGATCGATCCGTCCAGGATCAAGCCGCTCACGGCGCTCGTCGACGCGCGCCCGGCGCTGCCGGCCGAGCTGCTCTCGTTCCTGCAAGAGCTCGCCGCCTACTACTTCGCGCCGATCGGCGAGGTGCTCCGCCTGGCGCTGCCGGCGATCGAGCGCGAGCAGGTGCGGGCGCTCAAGGCCCAGGGGGAGCTCGACGGCGTCCTCGACCTCGGCCGGGCCAAGCAGGTGGGCGGCCGCAAGGTCGCCATCGCGCGGGCGACGGACGCGATCGAGGAGCCCGGCACGCTCCGCGGGCAGGCCGCCGCCCTGCTCGCGGTGCTCCGCGCGGGCGGCGAGCAGCCGGTCGCGCGGCTCGAGGAGCGCTTCGGCAACGCGCGCAGCGCCCTCAAGAAGCTCGCCGAGCGGGGCCTCGTCGCCCTCGACGAGCGCGAGCCGCCGCGCGACCCGTTCTTCCGCCTCGCCGAGGCGCGCGACGTGCCCCCCGAGCTCAACGCGGCGCAGGCCGAGGCCGCCGAGCGCATCGACGCGGCGCTCGCGGCGCTCGCGGTGACCGCCGGGGAAGGGGAGCCGCGCGCCGGCGCCCCGCGCGAGCCGCGGCCCGCCGGGCCGAGCGCGTTCCTCCTCTTCGGCGTGACCGGCTCCGGCAAGACGGAGGTGTACCTGCGCGCCATCAAGAGCTGCCTCGAGCGGGGCCGCGGCGCCCTCGTGATGGTGCCGGAGATTGCCCTCACCCCGCAGCTCGTCGCGCGCTTCCGCGCCCGCTTCGGCGATGCGCTCGCCGTGCTGCACAGCGGCCTCAGCGACGCCGACCGCCACGCGATGTGGTCGAGCCTGCACGGCGGCAACGTGCGCGTCGCCATCGGGGCGCGCTCCGCCCTGTTCGCGCCGGTGCCGGACCTCGGCCTCATCCTCGTCGACGAGGAGCACGACGGCTCGTTCAAGCAGGAGGAGGGCGTGCGCTACAACGCGCGCGACATGGCGCTGCTCCGCGCCCACCGCGCCGGCGCCGTGTGCGTCCTCGGCTCCGCGACGCCCTCGATCGAGTCGGTCGCGCTCGTGCGCCGCGGCAAGCTCACCGAGCTGCGCCTGCCGGACCGCGCGCACCGCGAGGCCAGCCTCCCCGAGGTCACGCTCGTCGATCTCCGTCGTTTTGGCGCCGGCCCCTCGGGCGATCCGCTGATCTCCCTGCCGCTGCACCGCGCGCTCGAGCGGACGCTCGCCGCGAAGGAGCAGGCGATCCTGTTCCTGAACCGCCGCGGCTTCGCGCCGAGCGTCGTCTGCGGCTCGTGCGGGACGCTGACGACGTGCGACGCCTGCTCGGTCGCGCTGACGTACCACCGCGGCCGGCGCCGCG
>NZ_JEMA01001189.1 GCF_001589285.1 Sorangium cellulosum
GGCCGGCGCGGCGGCGCCCGCGCTCGCGACGATCGACGCGACGTCCGGAGCGCCGGAGCCGTCCGCGGCGCCGTCCTCTCCTTCTCCCTCGACGATCTCCTGCTTGAAGCCGCAGTCCTTGGTCGCGCAGACGAGCATCGCCTTCTTGCCGGCGGTGCGGGTGACGAACTTCGCGCCGCACTGCGGGCACGGGACGGGCACCGGCTTCTGCCAGAGCTTGAAGTCGCACTTCTGCTCGGCGTTCCAGTTCGAGCAGCCGTAGAAGGTGCGACCGCCCTTCTTGCGGGGCCTGATCTCGATGAGATCACCGCCGCAGTTCGGGCACGGGACGCCGAGCGGCACCGGGCGGGTGTTCTTGCAGGTCGGGTACCCGGTGCACGACAGGAAGTCGCCGAAGCGCCCCGTCTTGATGATCATCGGCTTGCCGCACTTGTCGCACGAGATGTCGGTCTCGCGGACCGCGGCGCTGCCCCGCGCGTCGGACAGGTCGCGCGTGGCCTTGCACTTCGGGTAGCGCTCGCAGCTCAAGAACCAGCCGTTCTTGCCCCACTTCTTGAGCATCATCGACCCGCACTCGTCGCAGACGAGGTCGGTCTTCTCTGCCTCGGGCTTCCACGGCGCGAGCTTCTTCGACTTGTCGAGCTGCTCCCTGAACTTCTTGTAGAAGCGCTTGAGGAGCTGCTCGCGCTTCAGGTTGCCGGCGCCGACCGCGTCGAGCTCCTCCTCCATCTGCGCCGTGAAGTTCGGGTCCATGATGTCGAGGTTCGATCGGACGAGCCCGTCGACGACGAACTTCCCGAGCAGCGTCGGCTGGAACGCGCCCCCTTCCCGCTTCTCGACGTAGGCGCGCTGCTGCACCTTGCTGATGATCTCGGCGTACGTCGACGGGCGGCCGATGCCGCGCTTCTCCAGCTCGCGCACCAGCGAGCCCTCGTTGTAGCGGGGCGGCGGCTGCGTGAACTTCTGGTCGGTGACGATCCCCGGCGGCGACACGGAGAGCGCCTCGCCCTCCTTCATGTCGGGCAGGAGCGCCTCCGAGTCCTCCTCGGCCGGGGCCCCGGGCGCCGCCCGCTCCGCCTCGGCGGCGCTCGCCTCGGCGGGCGTCGGCGCGGCGCCGCCGCCCTCCGCCGCGCCGCCGGCGCTCTCCTCCTCGCCGGCGAACTCCTGCTGNCCGGCGCTCTCCTCCTCGCCGGCGAACTCCTGCTGGCCCTCCGTCACCTGCAGCCAGCCGGCGAACTTCAGGATCCGACCGCTCGCCCTGGCGAGGTAGCTCCGGTACGCGGGCGCCGCGATCGCGGGCGTCGCGTCGATCTCGACCGTCGTCCGATCGTAGACCGCCGGGTTCATCTGCGAGGCGACGAAGCGGTTCCAGATGAGCTTGTACAGCTTGTACTGCTCGTCCTTGAGGTACTTCTTGATCGAGTCCGGGTGGATCTCGACGCTCGTCGGCCGGATCGCCTCGTGCGCGTCCTGCGCGTTCTTCTTCGACTTGTAGACGTTCGGGCGCTCGGGGACGAACTCCTTGCCGTAGCGCTTCGCGACCACGCCGCGCACCTCGGCGATGGCGTCGTCGCTGACGCGGGTCGAGTCGGTACGCATGTACGTGATGAGGCCGACAGGGCCGCCGTCGCGCTTGAGGTCGATGCCCTCGTAGAGCGCCTGGGCGATCTGCATCGTCCGCTTGGCGCCGAAGTGCAGGTAGTTCGTCGCGTCCTGCTGGAGCTTCGAGGTGGTGTACGGGGCGGGCGGGTTGCGCTTCTGCTCGCGCCGCACGACCTTCGCCACCCGGTAGCGCGCCGCCTCGAGGTCGGCGCGCACCTTCGCGGCGACCTCGCCGTTCGTCACCTCGAGCTTCTTGCCGTCCGCGGCGGCGAGCTTGGCGACGAACGGCGCGCGCGTCGGCGGGCTCGCCGCGGTGAGGCCGACAGCGATGTTCCAGTACTCCTCGGGGACGAACGCCTCGATCTCGCGCTCGCGGTCCACGATGAGCCGCAGCGCGACCGACTGCACCCGCCCCGCCGACAGGCCGAACGCGAGCTTCGACCACACGAGCGCCGAGACGTCGTAGCCGACGATGCGATCGAGGACGCGGCGCGCGCGCTGGGCGTCGTACAGGTTCTCGTCGAGCTTGCGCGGGTTGTGGACGCCGTGATCGACGCCCTTCTTCGTGATCTCGTGGAACTCCACCCGGGCCACCTTGAGCCTCGGGTTCTTGATCTCCTCCGAGATGTGGAACGCGATGGCCTCGCCTTCGCGATCGGGGTCGGTCGCGAGGAGCACCTCGTCCGCCCTCTTCGCGGCCGACTTGAGCTCCTCCAGGACCTTCTCTTTGCCCTCGATGACCTCGTAGGTCTCGGCAAAATCGTTCAGCACGTCGACGGCGTTCTGCTTCTTGGGCAGATCCTTGACGTGCCCCTTCGAAGCGAACACCTCGTACCCGTTGCCGAGATACTTCTTGATGGTCTTCGCCTTCGCCGGCGACTCCACGATGACGAGCGTCTTGGCCATCACCACCTTCTGAGCAACGTGTCGGGGCTTTGTAGAGGATTGAAGGGCTAACCTTCGTGCGAGGGAGGCCCCCCCGCGAGGAGGCGGCCACCCAGAACCGCACTGGGGAGGGTGGACCGGCGTGCCCCTTCAACGAAGAGCCCGCCGAAACAACCCGGCGGGCCCCTCTACTACTACGGCCTGGAGCGTCAACGTCAAGAGTGCCTCCACGGCGCGCCTGGGCGGAAGCCCCGTCCGCTCGCAGACCTCGTCCACGTGCGCCGGGTGGGCGTCCAGGGCGTGGAGGACGGCGCGCTCTTCCGCGGTTTCTGCGATGATTTCGGCGCTTTGAGCGCGAGCTCCCGCGCTGCCCTCGCGGCCCTCCGCGCGCTCCCCGCGGGCCTCCGCGTCGATCGCCCGGGCCAGCGCGCTTTTCTCGCTCGAGGCGGCCGTGCGGGCCGCGAACGCCGCCTCCGGCAGCGGCAGCGTGCCGTCGGCGGGCGAGCTGTTGCGCG
>NZ_JEMA01001190.1 GCF_001589285.1 Sorangium cellulosum
TGCCTCGGGGACATCGTTCCCGACCCCGGCCGGGCAGCCGGCTGCCTCCGGCCCATCGTTCCCGGTCCCGGGGAGGCTGCCGGCTGCCTCCTCGACATCGCTCCCGGGGCGTGCGAGCGCGGGGGAGCGATCCAGAAGAGCAAATCAGCGACGTTGACGGCCTGACCGGGGTGATTATCCCACGCTGACCGACCGGCGCGCGCCGGACGGTCGTATCGAATCCAGCGCGGGGGGCACAGAGCACGACAGAGCGCTCTTCGCCTCTCCGCGTCGAACATCAACGAGAGGTGCTCCCCTCATGGCCAAGCCTGTTGCCCCGCTCAAGAACAAGCCAGCTCCCAGGAAGCCCGGGGCGCCGCCCCAGGCGGCGGCGGCGTTCACCAAGGTCGCGCCCGAGATGGACACGCTGGCTCAGGACGCGCTCCTCCCCATCAACATCGATATCCCCCGCGCGGTCTCCCAGGCGCTCGGGGTGCTCCCCGGACTGCTCGCGCTGCGCCCCCTCATCGCCGAGCGACTGCCGACGCACGATGTCGGGCTGGTCGACCGGCTGGAGACCTACGCGCTCGCGGCCTGGTATGCCCACCTCGCGTGGCTGTCCAGCGGAGGAGCGCAGAATGGTCTGAAGCCGCTCGTCGAGGAGGCGGTGTCGCTGCGCGCGAATCTCCTCGGCGACGCCGAGGCCCTGGCCCGCCGCGGCCTCGTCGACGCGGAGACGGTCGCCGACATCCGGGCGGGGACCGGTCATATGGACACAGCCAACGACCTCGTCGCGCTCTCGGCGCTGTTCAGCGACCGCTGGTCCGAGATCGCGGGGAAGACCGCGGCGACCGAGGACGAGGTGAGGCGCGCGGGTGAGCTCGGGCCGCAGCTCCTCGCCGCGCTCGGCGTGAGGGAGCACGGCGCCGCCCCGGGCCCGAGCGAAGCCGCGGACAAGAGGGCGCGCGCGTTCACCCTGTTCGTGAACGCGTACGACCAGACCCGCCGCGCCGTCGCCTACCTCCGCTGGAACGAAGGAGACCTCGAGACGATCGTGCCGTCCCTCTACAAGGGCCGCGGCGGTCGCGGGGGCTCATCGAGCGACACGGGCGACGCGCCGCAAGTCGCTCCGCCGGCGCAGCCGAACCCCGCACCGCAAATCGCTCCGCCGGCGCAGCCGAACCCCGCACCGCAAATCGCTCCGCCGGCGCAGCCGAACCCCGCACCGCAAATCGCTCCGCCGGCGCAGCCGAACCCCGCACCGCAAATCGCTCCGCCGGCGCAGCCGAACCCCGCACCGCAAATCGCTCCGCCGGCGCAGCCGAACCCCGCACCGCAAATCGCTCCGCCGGCGCAGCCGAACCCCGCACCGCAAATCGCTCCGCCGGCGCAGCCGAACCCCGCACCGCAAATCGCTCCGCCGGCGCAGCCGAACCCCGCACCGCAAATCGCTCCGCCGGCGCAGCCGAACCCCGCACCGCAAATCGCTCCGCCGGCGCAGCCGAACCCCGCACCGCAAATCGCTCCGCCGGCGCAGCCGAACCCCGCACCGCAAATCGCTCCGCCGGCGCAGCCGAACCCCGCACCGCAAATCGCTCCGCCGGCGCAGCCGAACCCCGCGCCGCAACTCGCTCCGCCGGCGCAGCCGAACCCCGCGTCGTCCGGCGCGGCCGCTCCGGCGCCGCCCCGTGCTGAACCGCCCGGCTGAGCATCCATCGCTGTTCCGCACCGCGCTCCTGTCGCTCCCGCGACGGCTCGCCATCGCGAGTTACCGCATCAGCCACCCTACAACCCCTGATCCCGCCCCACGCGCAGCCCCTCCCCCGCGCGCTATTGAACCAGGTTCAACGCTATTGACTACAGTTCAATAACTGGTATGGATTCGCTCGGTGCCCTGCCCCGGCCGCGCTCCGGCGCGCCCGGCAGGGGCTCCTCCGGCGTCGCGGCGGCGCCGGAGGACACCTCGAGGGCGAGCTCCTCGCCAGAGCGAGCTCCTCGGGAACTCGGGAGGAAGGAGAGCACGATGGTCACCGAGCAGCCGTCCCTCAGACCGCGCAAGCCGCCCGTGCCGTTCGAGCAGGGCCTCACGCGCCGCTGGCTCGGCGGGGCGGCGGTGCCGACCCACGTCGCCAACGCGGTCAACCTCCTGTTCCCCGCGGGCGAGCGCTTCTTCATCCGGAGCGTCGCGCGCTACGCCGACCGGATCGACGACCCGGCGCTGCGCGCCCAGATGAAGGCGTTCTTCGGCCAGGAGAGCCACCACGCGAAGGCGCACGAGCGGTTCTTCGATCTGCTCCGCGGGCAGGGCTACGCGATCGACGGCTTCCTCCGCGCCTACGAGAAGGTCGCCTACGACGGCATCGAGCGCCTCTGCTCTCACGAGCTGCGGCTCTCGGTCACCGCGGCGCTCGAGCACTACACCGCGATCCTCGCGGAGGACGCGCTCCAGGCGGGGACGCTCGACCTGGCCCACCCGACGGCGCGCGCGCTCCTGCTCTGGCACGCCGCCGAGGAGATCGAGCACAAGACCGTGGCCTTCGACGTGCTCAAGGTGGTCAACCCGAGCTACGCCCTCCGCATGCTCGGCTTCGCGGTCGCCACGATCACGCTCTCGATGTTCTGGCTCGCCGCCCTGCTCGTCCTGCTGCTCCAGGAGATCCCCCGCCGCGACGAGCCGGGCGAGCGCCTCCCCTTCCACAGGCCGCGTGCCATCGTGAAGGACGTGTTCCTCCGCGGAATCCGCGAGTATGTGCGCCGCGACTTCCACCCATCCCAGAACGACAACATCCATCTCGCGAAGGCGTACCTCGCGGGGATCGGCGCGCCCTGAACGCTGACCGACCGATGGCCCGTGGGCCGCGCCGCGCGCGCAAACGCTGCGCAGCTCACAGAACCAGGCGCGCTGAGCCGTGCATCCTCCCGACACAAACTCGACATCGCGCTTGACTCGGCGCGCTCGCGTGCTCAGCAGTGCCCGTTCGCCGTGACGCTCCTGCGACATGTCCTCCGACAGCCGCGTGCACGACGCTTCGCATCGGCGATGCGTGTCGCTCGTCATTGATAGGCATGAGCAGGGCACGTATCATGCGCACCATGGCAGACGCGGCGGGCGGCCCGCCTGGCTTCAGCTCCGGAAGCGAGAACGGCGGTGATCCACCGGCGCCGCTCGTGCCCGACGTCGCGGATACGCTGCAAGGCGTGGACACGGTCGTGCGCGACCGGTCCCCCGTGCGCGTCGGGTCGCCGGTCGATCGCTACGCCGAGAGCTCGACGCTGAGCGACGAGGACCTGGCCCTGGCGGCCACGCGGTCGAGCATGCACGAGGGAGGAGGCCATGTTCAGGTGCCTCCCGACGGCACAATCCTTGGTGGCGTCTATCGCATCCTCGGACGTCTCGGAGAAGGCGCGATGGGCGTCATCCTGCTGGCGCGCGACGACCAGCTCCAGCGGGACGTGGCCATCAAGCTGCTCCGCCCCGAGCAGCTCGACAACGCGCAGATGCAGGCCCGGCTGCTCGCGGAGGCGCGGGCGATGGCGCGCGTGCACCACCCGAACGTTGTCGAGATCTACGCGTTCGGGGAGTACGAGAACGCGCCGTACTTCGTCATGCAGTACGTGCCCGGCGTCACGCTCGACACCTACGTCCACAGCAAGGGCGGCCGGCTCGGCCTCGACGAGGCGCTGAGCATCCTCGACCAGGCCTGCCTCGGCGTCTCGGCGATCCACACCTCGGGCATCGCGCACCGCGACGTCAAGCCGAGCAACATCCTGGTCGGCCACGCCCTCCGCGTCGTCGTGGCCGATCTCGGCCTCGCGAAGCGGATCCCGCGCGGCGATCGGATCGAGCTCGCCTTCTCAGGCACCCCGGCGTACCTGGCGCCCGAGGTCGCGCTGGGCCGGCAGCTCGACCCGGCGCTCCTGCCGCGGATCGACGTCTACGCGCTCGGGGTTGTCGCCTACTACCTGCTCGCCGGCCGCCTGCCATTCCAGAGCACGAGCACGGTCGATCTGGTCATGCAGCACGCTTATCAGCCGCCGATCCCGCCGAGCGAGCTCTGCCTCGACCTCCCGTCGTCGTTCGACGCGCCGGTGCTCGCGGCGCTGGCCAAGGAGCCGGACCAGCGCACGGCGAGCGCCGAGGCGCTGCGCGAGGCGCTGCTCGACGCGCGCAGCGCCGTGCCGACGTACGCGCGCTCGACGCGCGTGATGGTCGCGGACGACAGCCCGTCGTTCCGGGCCTTCCTCGTCAGCGTCCTCGCGCAGGCGCTGCCGGGCGCGATCATCGAGACAGCGCCCGACGGCAGCGCGGCGCTGGCCGCGATCGAGGCGAACCCCCCGTCGCTCGGCGTGTTCGACCTCGACATGCCCGGCCTGGACGGCATCGCCCTCACCGCGGCGGTGAGGAAGCTGCCGAAGGGCGGAGATTTTCCGATCATCGTGGCGACCGGGACCGGGGGCGCGGCCGACTGGCAGTGCCTGTCGCGCCTCGGCGCCTCGGCGTTCCTCGTCAAGCCGTTCGACGCGGGGCAGCTCATCACCCTGGCGCGCGCGTTCGTGGGTGTCGTGGACGAGCAGAAGCGCCGGCAATGATTACTAGGGCGACGACCATGACCACGGCCACGGCCCCGCGGCGGGCGGCGTGGCGCGGGGCGGCCCGGCGCGAGCGCGACGGGGCTCCGCGCGGTCGGTGATGTCGAGGCTCCCGATGAACGACAGCGAGATCAAGATCCTTCTGGTGGATGACGACGAGGTCGATCATCTCGTCACGCGCCGGCTCCTCCGCGAGGTATCCCGGACCCGCTACGACGTGACGTGGCTGAGCACCTCGGACGAGGCGATCGAGGCGCTGCTCGCCGGCGGCTACGACGTCTGCCTCCTCGACTTCCGCCTCGACGCCCGCACCGGGCTCGACGTCGTGCACGAGGCGAACCACCTCGGCTGCGCGATCCCGATCATCATGCTGACCGGCGTCGGCGACGAGGCGATCGACATGGCCGCGATGAGCGCGGGCGCGGCGGATTACCTGGTGAAGGGGCGGTTCGACGCGCAGATCCTCGAGCGCACGATCCGCTACGCCATCGAGCACAAGCGGAGCCAGCTCAAGCTCAAGCAGTACGCCGACACGCTCGAGGAGAGCAACCGACAGCTCCTCCAGATGCACGAGGAGCTCGCGGCGAAGAACGCGGAGCTTGTCCGGCTCAACGAGGAGAAGAACCGCTTCGTCGGCATGGCGGCCCACGATCTCAGGAACCCGCTCGGCGTCATCCTGGGCTACAGCGACTTCATGCTGATGACGCAGCGGCGCGGGGAGCCGACCTCGCTGCTCCGGGAGGGCGGCGTCGAGATCATCGAGATGATCCGGAGCTCGAGCAAGTTCATGCTCTCGCTCATCAACGACCTGCTCGACGTGTCGATGATCGAGCTCGGCAAGCTGAACCTCGACCGGAAGAGCACGGATCTCATCCAGCTCGTCGAGTCGAACGTGGCGCTCAACATGGTGCTCGCGGGGCAGAAGAGCATGAAGCTCGTCGTCGAGAGCGACGAGAGCGTCCCGCGGGTCGACGTGGACGTCCACAAGCTGGAGCAGGTGCTCAACAACCTCATCAGCAACGCGATCCACTACTCCCCTCCCGGCACGGCCATCCGCGTCCGGGTCCAGAGCGCCGGCGCCCCGGACGGCGGGAACGGCGACGGCGGCGAGGTGATCGTGTCGGTCCAGGACGAGGGGCCCGGGATCGCGCCGGAGGACATCGGCAAGCTCTTCCGGCCGTTCGGTCGGGCCAGGACGGTCAGCACCGGCGGCGAGCGCTCGACCGGCCTCGGGCTCGCCATCGCGCAGCGCATCGTCGAGGGCCACGGCGGGCGCATCTGGGTGGAGAGCGTGCTCTCGAAGGGCGCGACGTTCTTCGTGGCGCTCCCGGTGTCGCCGCCGCCGGACGCCGAAGCGGCCTCCTGACGAGGGCGCGGGCGAGGCAACGACGGCGGCGACGGCGGGTCGAGCAGGCGGCCGCGCTCAGCGGCCCTGCGGGAGCTCCTCGTAGTCGAGGTGATCGAAGTCGGCGGGCAGGCTCTGGCCGGTGAGGTCGTGCGCGCACAGCGCGGCGAAGGCGCCGGTGAAGCCGATGCCGAGCGAGGTGCGCTCGTCCGACAGGAGCGACGCGTCCAGCGCCGGCCCCAGCGGGTCGAAGCGCGCTCCGTCCTGCGAGCACGAGAACTGGAGATCCTTGCCGGAGAGCTCGAAGCGGAGGTGGAGGCGCGGGGCCGAGAAGGCGAGCGGCCGCGCGAGCCATGTCAGCTTCCCGAGCTCGCTGCCCAGGAGCGCGACCGAGCGCCCGACTTGCTCGTCGTGGCTGAGCAGCGCGTAGAAGAAGTTCTCGTCGTCGTACATGCACATGAGCCCGGCCATCTGCTGGAACGAGGTCGGCTCGAACTCGAGGCAGGTCTCGACGCGGCACTGGAGGGACTGGATGCGGCGCCCGACGACGCTCTGCCGGTGCAGCGACTGCGGCGACTCGCGGCCGCGGACGCGCAGGTGGCCGGGGCGCTCGCGCAGCGACACCCAGCTCTCGTCGGGCACGTCGCGCAGCGTCTGGTAGTGGACGCCGAGCGACCCCCTGTCGAAGTCGTCCCGCACCGGCGGCGCCTCGACAGGGTCGGCCGGCAGCCTGGGCGCCGGCACGCGGACGGCGGGCGAGCGCGGGCTGTCTGCCCCGTCGAGCGCGAGCCATCCGTCGTCGGTCCAGCGCACCCGCTGGAGGGCCGTCTCGCGCCCGAGGATGCAGCAGCGGCGCTCGCCCGGGAGCGGCCTCCCGCACAGGTGGGCGAGGTACCACTCCCCCGTCGAGGTCTCGACGAGGCAGCCGTGCCCGGCCTTCTGCAGCTCGAGGCTCGGGTCGTGGCGGGACGTCAGGAGCGGGGTGTTCGGGTCGACCTCATAGGGCCCCTCGATGCGGCGGGAGCGCGCCAGGGTCGCGGCGTGCTCGTAGGCGGTGCCGCCCTGGGCGAGGAGGAGGTAGTAGTGGTCCCCGCGCCGGTAGAGGTGCGGCCCCTCGGTGAGGCCGAGGCCGCTGCCGCGGAAGATCCAACGGCGCTCGCCGACGAGCCGGCGCTGCTGCAGGTCGAACTCCTGCAGCACGATGCCGGGGAACTGGTCGTTGCCGGGGCGGTGGTCCCACACCATGTTGGCGAGCCACATCCGCCCGTCGTCGTCGTGAAACAGCGAGGGATCGAAGCCGCCGCGGTTCAGCGCGATGGGCTCGGACCACGGCCCCTCGATGCGGCTGGCGGTGACGACGTAGTTGTGCGCGTCCACGAAGCCGCGGCCCCAGCATTTGACGTCGGTATAGACCAGATAGAACACGCCGCGCGCGTGCGTGAGGCAAGGCGCCCAGACGCCCCCTGAGCGCGGGTTGCCGAGCAGATCGAGCTGGGAGCGGCGGTCCAGGGCATGGCCGATGGGCCTCCAGTGGCGGAGGTCGCGGCTGTGGTGGAGCCGCACGCCCGGAAACCACTCGAAGGTGGAGGTGGCAAGATAGTAGTCCTCCCCCACCCGGAGGATGGAGGGGTCCGGATGAAAGCCCCGGAGCACGGGGTTTTCGATGAAGGTCGGTTCGTTGGTCATCGCTGTCGCCGCGGCCTCCGGAAGTGAAGTTGAACGTCGAGCGCGCGGCTCGGGTGGCGCCGGATGCTGCCAGGAAGGCCACGCCGGGCGGCGCGCGCTGTCGTGCGTCGGCGCATCTTGCAGTGGACCGGCCTGCCCGTGCAACGAAACAGGCCAGGCCGGCGCAGGAACGCGGGAGCCGGCCTTGTCGAGCCTGGGCCGGCGCGCGAGCACCGCCCGCGCTGTAGGCAGACGGGTCCCCGTGTGAGCAACCGGCGCTCCGCTCCGACCAGCGCGACTGCGGTATGTCGCGCGAAGAACCGCATTCCCTCTCGTTCCTTCAGCGCGTTCCGCATTGAGCAGGCCATCCAGAAGGTGGATAATCCGCTCGATGCAACTTCACGGTCCACGGTAGCAGGATACCGCGAGGACCGACCGATCGCGGGCTGCGCCGTGCCGGACGCGCCCTCGACCGCTCACCGGGGACTCGGGGCCGTCGTCCTTGGACCGGGACGTTCTGACCGCGGCTGAACCGTGTAGGACACATCGATGTGCGCAGGCTCCGTACCTCGCGCGAGGTACTAGGGAGGAGTAGTCCGTGGCGAAGAGAACGCTATTCAGAGGCGTGCTGTCAGCGCAGGCCAGCGTGATGGCCGCGCTCCTGTTGCTGTTGGGACAGGGATGCGGGAACGAGAACCAACCCGAGCCCCAGGAGGAGGAGCAGATCCCGCCAGATCCGGGACCGGACGACGAAGAGAACGAAAACCCGCCCGACCCCGACCCCG
>NZ_JEMA01001191.1 GCF_001589285.1 Sorangium cellulosum
AGCGCGCCGGTCGCGCCCGCGCCGAGCGCGAAGGATCGACGGGAGACGTTCGCGCGCAAGCTCACCGGGGGCCTGCGGCGCGCGCCGGCGGGTGCGCCCTCCGCAGCGACCTCCACGGCGACCGCCGCGACGTCGGTCGCGGCGTCGGTCGCGGCGCCTGTCCCGACGACCGTCGTCGTGACCACGCCGAGGGCCCCGGCCGGCTTCCGCTCGCCCGAGTCGATGCGGGCGGTCGAGTCGCTCAAGGCGCGGTACGACGCCGCGCGCGGCGAGGCGCTCCGCAACCAGATCGCCCGGCACGCCGACGCGGCCCGGATCGCGCTCGAGCGGAACGACTACGCGGCCGCGGCCAACGCGTATCGGATCGCCGCGTCGCTCGCGCCGGACGACGTCGCGCTCCAGAAGGCGTCGGCCGACGCGCAGCGCCTCGCGGCGGTGACGCTGGCGGACGGCTACCTCAAGCAGGCCCAGTACGAGGCGCAGAACGGGCGCTGGTTCGACGCGGCGCTGAGCTACGCGAAGGTGTGCAACGGTCGCCCCGACGACGCCGGCGCGCACGAGCGGGTCGCCCATGCGACGCTGCAGACCGGGGAGAACACGCGTCGAGCGGTGGAGTTCGCTCGGCGCGCGGTCGAGCTCGTGCCCTCGTCGGTGGAGTACCGGCTGACGCTGGCGCTGGCGTACTCGGCCGCCGCGCTCGCGAAGAGCGCGAACGGCGAGTTCGACCGCGCCGCCGAGCTGGCGGGCAACGACCCCAGGCTGCGCGGCCTCGTCGCGCAAGCGCGCGAGCAGGCGAAGCGATACGGGAAGCAAGTCTAGTGCCGTCGCCGCGGATCCAGCCGGCGTTTCGGCCTCCCGGCGGCTGAATTTCGCGAGGGACGAAGCCCCGTTTCCTTCGGGCGCCGACGGGGGCGCGCGCGTGTGCGCCGTGGCCGCTCGTCGTGTGATGGCTCCGCCGCGCCGGCCCGGGGTGGGCGGGGAGGCGCCGACTTCCGCGGGGGGCACCGCACGATTGGCCCGCTCGGCTCCGCGAAACGTTCTAGCATCGTGATCTCGGCGGCCGTTCGGGCCGAAGATCACAAGAGGAGCAGCGGCATCGATGGAGCGTGTCATCGGCATTGACCTTGGCACCACGAACTCGTGCGTTGCCATCGTCGAGGAGGGCGTCCCGACCGTCATCCCGAATCGCGGTGGGTACAAGACGACGCCGTCCATGGTCGCGATCACCGAGGCCGGCAAACGGCTCTGCGGGCACATCGCGAAGCGGCAGGCGATCACCAACGCCGAGAACACGGTCTACGCCGCCAAGCGGCTGATCGGCCGTAAGTGGTCATCCCCGCAAGTGAAGAACGCGATCCTGACCGCCTCGTACAAGATCGTCGAGGGGCCGCACGGGGACGTTCGCATCCAGCTTCGCGACAAGACGTACTCGGTCCCCGAGATCAGCGCGATGGTCCTCCAGGAGATGAAGCTGTTCGCCGAGGACTACCTCAACGAGCCGATCTCGAAGGCGGTGATCACCGTCCCCGCCTACTTCAACGACAACCAGCGGCAGGCGACGAAGGACGCGGGCCAGATCGCGGGGCTCGACGTCATCCGCATCGTCAACGAGCCCACGGCGGCGGCGCTCGCGTACGGGTTCGGCAAGAACGTCGAGAAGACGATCGCCGTGTTCGACCTCGGCGGCGGCACGTTCGACATCTCGGTGCTCGAGATCGGCGCGGGCGGGGTCTTCAAGGTCATCGCCACCGCGGGCGACACGTTCCTCGGCGGCGAGGATTTCGACGCGCGCGTCATCGACTGGCTGGTGCAGGGCTTCAAGGAGCAGCACGACGTCGATCTGCGGCAGGACAGGATGGCGCTCCAGCGGCTCAAGGACGCGGCCGAGAAGGCGAAGTGCGAGCTCTCCAGCGTGCTGGAGACCGAGATCAACCTGCCGTTCATCATCTCGAGCGCGCGGAACGAGGCGCTGCACCTCCAGCGCACGCTCTCGCGCGCCGAGCTCGAGGGGCTGTGCGAGGACCTCGTCGAGCGGTGCGTCGAGATCTGCAGCCAGACCCTCGAGGACGCGCGGCTCGAGCGCGACGAGATCGAGGACGTGGTGCTCGTCGGCGGCATGACCCGCATGCCGCGGGTGCAGGAGGCCGTGCGCGACTTCTTCGAGCGCGAGCCGTGCAAGGGGGTGCACCCCGACGAGGTGGTCGCGCTCGGCGCGGCGGTGCAGGGGGCCGCGCTCGTGGACGAGACGAAGCAGATGATCCTGCTCGACGTCACGCCGCACGCGCTCGGCATCATGACGTTCGGGTCCAACTTCGAGGAGCTCATCCCGCAGAACACGACCGTGCCCACGGCACGATCGAAGATCTTCACGACGAGCCGCGACAACCAGACCGCGGTGAAGATCCTTGTCATGCAGGGCGAGCACACGAAGGCGACCGACAACGAGCTGCTCGGCGAGTTCATCCTCACCGGCCTGCGCCGCGCCCCGAAGGGCCAGGTCGAGATCGAGGTGACGTTCGAGATCAACAGCGACGGCATCGTCTCCGTGAGCGCGAAGGATCTGGAGACGGGCCAGCTGCAGTCGATCCAGGTCACCGCCTCGAGCGGCCTCACGAAGGAGGAGGTCGGCGAGATGATGGAGGCCGCGAAGGAGTACCTCGTCGATCGCCGCGCGAGCGATCAGTTCGAGGGCGTCCGGCAGGAGGCCGAGAAGCTCATCGCCGAGATCGAGCGCATGTTCCCGCAGGTCGAGCAGATCGTGGCGTCGAGCGATTTCGGCCGCGACGCCATCGGCAAGGCGCGAGGGATCGTCGACCGCTCGCGTCAGGCCATCGGCCGCCGCGACGCGGCGGCGGTCAAGGAGCAGATGGAGGCGCTCTCGCGCACCCACCGGATGTTCAAGGGTGTCGTAGCCCGGCCGCAGGGGTGAACCGTGGCCGCGATGAGGGAAGACAATGCGGTCGGTGCCGCCTGACTCCAAGACCCTGGACGCCTCCTGGGGGCACGACGAGGTGGACGAGCTCGAGGACACCCAGCCGGTCGCCTCCAAGGAGATCCTCGCGCACACAGCCCGCGCGCGCGAGCAACAGGGTTCACCCCGCATGGAGACCCCGCCGTCCGGCGTTCCCCTGAAGCCGGACGCCGAGGGGAAGATCACCCTTCCGCCGCCGATCCCGGTCAGCGAATACGTGGCAAAGATGATGACCCGTCGCTCCCACTCGAGCTCCGAGATCACCGCCCAGCGGCCGCGCCCGCCCGAGGTCCCTGCGGAGGCGTGCCCGCCGCCGCCCGCCCGCAGGACGATCCCCTGGGAGCCGCCGCCCGGCAGCGCCTTCTCGGGCAAGCACGGCGCGCTGTCCAGGGAGGGCGCGCACCTCGGCCTGGAGTGCGACGAGCCGGGGGTGCCGTCGCGTCCCGGCGGGCGGATGGGGTTCGGGTCGCTCGACGTCGAGCGCGAGCTCGGGCCGGACCTCGACGACGATCTCCTGCGCGAGGCGGGCGAGCCGTACCCGCACGGCTTCGGCGAGATCGACGTCTTCGGCGGCCCCCCTGTCGACTCGCGGGACGTGCGCATCCCGTCGATCGCGAGGGCCCGCGTGCCCGGTGCGGACGACGGCGGGCCGCTGGGCATCGATTTCCGCCTCGACCTCGGGCTCGGCTTCGAGGATCCGGCCCTTCCCCTGGACGAGCAGCCGGTCACGCCGCCGCCCGGCACGCTCCGTTACGGCCTGATCGTGGAGGACGACGAGCCCGCCTTCCGCGGCGGGACGGGCGCGCTCGCCGGATCCACCTCGTACCAGGTCTCGGGCGACGTGCAGGGCGGTGCGCGCGCGCCGCGCCCGCTCGAGACCGAGCGCTCGCCGGCGTCCATCCCGAGGGGTGACCGGGGGGTTCATTCCCGCGTGACCGAGCCCCAGCTCAGCATCCCGGGGCCGCGGGAGCAGATGCTGCACCGGTTCGAGCAGGGCGACTTCGGCGGCGCGCTCGTGCTCGCGGAGGGCCTGCTCGAGGAGAACCCGAAGGACTGGGTGGCGCGGCAGTACGCCGATAGCTGCGTCGAGATGCTGCGGCAGATGTACCAGTCGCGCCTCGGCGACGGCTCGCGCGTGCTCCGCCTCGCGGTGTCGCCGGACCAGCTCCGCTCGTTGAACCTCGATCACCGCGCGGGCTTCCTGCTGTCGTGCATCGATGGGTACAGCTCGCTCGACGAGATCCTCGACGTGTCGGGCATGCAGACGCTCGAGGCCCTGCGGATCCTGTACGAGCTCGTGCAGGAGGGGATCGTCAGCGGCGCCTAGCCGCCGGGATCGCCTGAGATCGCGGCGTCGCGCCCCGGATCGTGCCGGGCGGGCCGCCGCGCCCCCCGACGCAGCTTTCCGCGATGGCCATGGCTCGCTAGGTTGCACGGGTGCGCACGGCTCTCCAGGCCGCCGTCGGTCTCCTCCTCGCGCTGCTCGCCGGCCGCACGGGCGCGTCGCTCGTCGCCACGATCGCGCTCGGCGCTCCGTCGCGACCGCCGCCGACCGACGTCGCGGGCGCTGCCCCTGCTG